>NZ_CP118270.1:5735982-6047976 GCF_028771845.1 Paenibacillus marchantiae
TAATTGCTTGCCATCGAGTAGTTGTATGCGCCTGTGCAAGCTACTGCGAGTAGATCGCCGCTTTGCACTTTAGGCAGGTCCAGATCCCAGATCAGCATATCGCCGCTCTCACAACATTTACCAGCAACAGATACCGTTTCCTGAGCAGCCTCATTTGCACGGTTTGCCAATACAGCCTCATATTTGGACTCATACAGCGCTGGACGTGGATTGTCTGTCATTCCACCATCAACAGCTACGTATTTACGAACTCCTGGAATATCTTTGCTTGTTCCAACAGTGTAGAGCGTAGTTCCCGCTTCCCCTACGATGCTGCGGCCTGGTTCAACCCAGATCTCAGGCACGGCATAGCCGATTTGAGCAAAATGATTTTTCACCGCATCCGTGATGGCTTTCACGTATTGTGAAACTTCAAGCGGTGTATCTCCATCGATATAGCGGATACCGAAGCCACCGCCCAGATTAACCACTTTGAATGCCACGTTAAGACGCTCATACACATCTGCTGCAAACTCAGCAACGCGTTGAACTGCCATTTGGAAGCCTTCAACTTCGAAAATTTGGGATCCGATGTGTGAATGCACACCGAGCAATACCAGATTTGACTGCTTGGAAGCCAATTCAATGGCTTCAAATGCCGTTCCGTTCCCGATATCGAATCCAAATTTGGAATCCGTTTGTCCTGTCGAGATATATTCATGCGTATGCGCTTCAACACCAGGCGTCACACGAAGCAAAATGTTAACTTTGCGATTTTTGTCTGCGGCTACAGCTTGCAGCAAGTGCAGTTCATTGAAGTTATCCACAACGAAGCAGCCAATCTCTGCATCAAGCGCCATTTCGATCTCTTCCAGCGTTTTGTTGTTACCGTGGAAATGAATGCGTTCTGCCGGGAAACCGGCTTGAAGTGCCGTGAACAATTCACCGTCGGATACAACATCCAAGGAAAGTCCTTCTTCCGCAGCAAGGGCACACATCGCCATTACGCAGAATGCTTTACTTGCATAAGCAACCTGGAAACCCAGGCCTGAAGCACGGAACGCTTCCATATACTCTCTGCAGCGCTCACGAACCAATTGCTCGTCCACAACATACAGGGGAGTTCCAAATTGTTCTTTCAAGTCGGTTGTATCGACTCCACCAATTTCCAGATGTCCCTGTGCATTTATTTTACTTGTACCATGTAAATACATAATCTGCATTCCTCACTTTTTTATATACTGGAACAGCTGTTATTCCAATGATTTTACACCAGTATATCAAATTAGAAAATGAGAAGAATGGATTTTTCGGCAGATCATTTGTGTTTTTTACTTTTTTGCAGTTCCCCGTCTGGATCACTGTCCATTTTGGTATTGTCACGCGTTTTGTTGATCGAAGGACGTTTTTTATTTTCCAACAGCGGCAAACGGAACAAAAAGTTACCCAAAGCCTTTGCATTAAACGGTATGAACGGCCAGAGATAAGAAGAGTTGTAGGAGCGATGCAAAGTGAGCGCCACGATAATGAACGTCGTCCCGACAACGAATCCGGGAACCTTGAATATCGCCACAGCAACGAGCAAAAACAATCTGACCAATCGATTAGCCAAACCAAGCTCATAACTGGGTGTTGCAAACATACCAATCGCGGCAATCGCCATGTAAAGTACCACTTCATTGACAAAATATCCTGTTTTTACGGCGATATCCCCGACTAAAATGGCCGCAATCAAACCCATGGCCGAAGCGAGTGGCGTCGGGGTATGGACTGCTGCCATCCGTAATAAATCCACTCCGAATTCAATAAGCAGGAACTGCAGAATCAGCGGGAGCTGGGCATTTTCATGAGGACCGATGAACTCCATTCCTGCTGGCTTAATGGCAGGGTCAATAACCATCAACAGCCATAGCGGCAACAGGAAAAGCGAAATCAGAATACCCCCAAATCGTACCCAGCGCAGATAGGTTCCCATAAAGGCGGTCTGTCTGTTCTCTTCCGCATGCTCACACAGGTCAAAAAAGGTCGTGGGCAGAATCATCACACTGGGTGAAGTATCTACAAAAACAACCACCCTTCCGTCCATCAAATGAGATGCTGTCACATCCGGTCGTTCCGAATAACGAACCAACGGATACGGGTGCCAACCCTTGTTAATAATCGCTTCTTCAAGCTGTTTATCGGCAGCAGGGATGCCGTCGATATTTACTCGTTTGATTTTTTCACGAACGGAATCCACCTGAACCTTGTCCACGATATCGTCAATATATACAACACAGACATCCGTTTGCGATCTGCGTCCAACCTGCATAATTTCAAATTTTAATCCTGGGTCCCGTATTCTTCGGCGCACTAACGCCACGTTGGTCAGAAGTGTCTCCGTGAATCCGTCTCTTGAACCCCGCACCACTCTCTCCAGCGAAGGTTCCTCTGGGGAACGTACCGGATAGCTGCGGGTATCCATAATAATAACGGAACGATCCCCTTCGACAAACATGGCACTCATGCCAGTGAGGACCTTGTTGATGACGGCGCTCATTTTCTCCACTCGCTCAACTTGAATATGAGGAATGTAACATTCGAAATACGACTTCAGCGCATGTCCGGACACTTGCTCCGGTGTAAGATAGGTTAGCCTTTTTAGCACTTCAAGCAGAATCTCATCCTTTGCAAACCCAGTCAGTAGCAACAATCCAACATGTTTGCCACCCAAGACCATTTCCCTCATATTCACATCAAAGGACTCTCCAAGTCCCAACACTTGCTGAAGCGTATATTTGTTATCACTCATGCGAGGGGATATATCGTCGTTTTCCTGCCAATATTCTACCGATTCCTCGATACTGTCAGACATTTCATTTTGCTTCTTCTTTTCGTAAGCCTTCTTTTCTTCTTCCTCCTGAATCTCATAAGGAGATTTATGCATCTTCTCTTCGGATGTTGCTTCGCTGGATTCATGCCCGTCGTTGTCCGATCTTACGTCCATTTCTCATCCTCCTTAGGACTAACGTTTTAACGCTGGTATACAAAAAAGTCAAACAGGGAACCTGTCATCTTCCCCAAAATCATAGCAAGCAACAATCCAAACAAATACGATTTCATGCCCAGTCGTTTTGCCAGCACTGGCAGTACATTCAGCACTTCAGTCAGTGCCGCAGCAAGCAGACCGATGAACACACCGCAAAACAGTCCGATGATCGGGCTCAGCAACAGCACTCCATGCACCTTCCAGTGCCAAAAATCCGCAACGGTACCGAGCAGCGAACCTCCAATCAAGGCCCCTTCATACCAATGGGTTTTGTCATAGGATCGCGTAAGCTGAGCTAGTCTGGGGATCATATCAAGCACGAGAATAAGCGCAATCACACCGCTTCCTACAGCGATTCCCCCCGCAATGCCCAGCACAATGCTGATTGCTCCGTTAAGAACGCTCATCCGCATTCATCTCCCTGCGTTCCTCTTCATGCATACGTTCGGTTTCTTCAATCACTACATACTTGTCTACATTTTGCTGATATAGGAACATTTCCACTTCCAAAGGGGTAGGTTCTTCATTCCACTTTTTCTTGAATAAATGATTGAAGAACACAGCCATACCAAACCCGATCCCGAGAGAATACGCCACCTGAAACAGATACGGATGCTCATCCCGGCGGCCCGTAATCATCTCTACAATTCGAATCTGGACTTCCTGCATGTTTACGTCCGCATGAAAATTCATAATGGTCAATGCTGATCCAAAGAAAAGCAGCAGCCACACCAGGATGAACAGAGATTTGGAAGGCTTGCCACTTCCTACAACCACCTCAACAAGCGTATGACCCGATCCGATTAATTCAACGGTGACATCTGGCAAGGCACGACGGATCTGGGGGATGATCTGCAATATATCAATGAGGATCAGATTGCCGTCCTCCGGTCCGGGGCGCAGCAATTCAAGCTCAAGCAGCCTTCCTTCCTGTTCTTCGGGAGAGGTGAGCAAGTGAGCTACATCTCCAAGCTTGACACTTCGGCCTCTTTGGATGCGAATACGGCTGCGCAAACGAACATAGACCGTTGGAGTGGGTGTCAGGGACATCCGGAACACTCCTTTACTGCGTAATTTAGGTTAGTATTTGAAGAATGTGCAAATTTATTACATTATGGTTGGAAAAAGGTTAGTTGGACCCTGCGGGCGCTTCGGGATGGATCGGCCATCGGTCGCTGTTGCTCTCAGGTTAGTAAGGGACTACACGCAGGCACTCCAGCTGCAGACCAACCTTCCGATCGCTGTTGTCTCCAAATTCTTTTGATTTATTTCTAAATGTTAGAAATTTGGAGACAGTGTATACTTTCGAAGTAGCTTTCTTTCAGAAAGCTTTTAGGCGAACGCTTCGCTCCTTTGTCCGATTCCATCCCTCCGCTGCTTGGGTCCCTTTTTTCCAAAGGGTTGCAATAAATGTGCATGGAGGCGGTAGTAGGAGATTTAATAGCTGGCTTAATTACAGCCTTTTCTCTATTACATTTCTTTTATGACTAATGCACAAAAACAAAAAAAGCCGCTAATATAGCGACTTATTGAGAAGAGAAAACCTTATGGATTGTCTGATCAGGTATCTTTGGGAAAGCCTTACGCATCGTTGTCAGGACTTCCTGTGAAGAGGTTATATCTGAAGAAGGAGTGATTTGGATTACTTCAATATCTTTGGGGAACGGGTGGAAATAACGCATATAAACAAAAACAAAAGCCGTGATTATCAGCAGCACGGATAACAATACTTTCATTTTTTTGTTCAATGTTCAATCCCCTCCTTAATTCTCAACTCCACTTCTCTTCTGAACTTTAACGGGGTGATTTGCATGGCTTTACGAAACTGATTGATAAAATAACTCGTGCTATTAAAACCAACTTCATAAGCAATCTCGGTAATGCTGCGTTCTTGGAGTTGCAACAACTCCACACTTTTTTGAATTCGATAATCAATAACATACTGCATGGGTGTTGTCTTCAACATTCGCTTGAAATAACGGCAGGTCTCCGAGCGACTTAACTGACCCGCCCTCGCAATGTCCTCCAATTGGATTGGTTCGGCGAAGTGCAGGTGAATCCATTCGACCATATCCTTCATTCGCCTGCTTCTGATGATTTCGGATGGATCATATTCCAGCGCGTATCCACTTGTAATCAGATGTTTCCATATCATCAAAAGGCTTGAAGCCACATTCATTTCGTAAAATGGAGGCTGCTCATCCAAATCCTTTTTAACATGCCGGATGGCGTCGAGGACTTGAGCTCCCCATGAAATTTCCCTTTTGATATGAAGATAAGGTAAATTGGTTGCTGAGATATAAGGATGAACATACTTCAAATATAACTCGGATGGCACAACAAAATGCGGGGATACATTTAGACAAAGATAAATACAATTATCCTGCTTACACCGTTGCTCTGCCATGTGCATACAACCACTGTTGATAAACAGCCCGTCGCCTTGCGGCAAAACGATCTTTTGATCATTCACATAAAAAAGAGCTTCGCCCTGGACAACCAAGACAAACTGCAATTCATCATGCCAATGCAAAGGAATATGCCCGTGAACATTGCGTACAATTGTGGTTTCATAACACGCCACAGGCAATGTAACTGTACGATGCTCCGTCAGTTCCCTCCCGTTTTTATCAATTCCAAATTCTATCTTAAGCATATTCTCTCATCTCAATATAATGATATTTATCTGTGCGATATTGATATTATTATAGCCTATTTCGTTTTAATATAGCACTATTCTTATATTTAAGGTGAGGGTGCTATTCATGAAAATATCTATTCAAAGATCTAGAAAATCAGGCCTATTCTTCGTTCTTACAGGTGCGATATGCTGGGGCATTGGCGGAACAGTTTCACAAAAACTGTTTCAACAATACGGAATTGAAGTCAACTGGTTTGTAACGGTTCGACTGCTGATTGCGGGTATACTGCTTCTGACGGTTCAATCCTTTACAACAAGGCGCTCGCAAATTTTCGATATGTGGAAGCAGAAAAAAACAGCCTTGCAGCTAATCATTTTCGGATTATTCGGGATGCTCGCTGTTCAATATACGTACATGGCTTCTATTCAACATGGCAACTCCGCAGTGGCGACACTACTTCAATATCTGTCACCAGTCATGATCATGGTCTATATGATCTGGCGAAAACAGGCTGCTCTAACCAGAAAGGATGTTGCATCAGCGATTCTGGCTCTGAGCGGGTGTTTTCTCCTGCTGACCAATGGTTCTCTCTCCCAATTGTCTGTGCCTTTACCCGCAGTATTGTGGGGGTTGTTATCCGGAGTTGCCGCTGCCTTCTATACCCTCTACGCCGTGAAACGGATTGAAAAGTTTGATTCACTCGTTGTGGTAGGCTGGGCAATGATTATCGGAGGCGCTGTACTAAGTCTTATCCACCCACCATGGAAAATGGACTTTGCCAGCTTGCGTTTGGAAACCTACGGATATTTGGCCTTTACCATTATTTTAGGGACGATGATTGCATTCTGGTTCTATATCGAAAGTTTAAAAAGCCTGACAGCCAAAGAAACAAGTCTTATGGGAAGCGCGGAGCCGCTTGCTGCCGTTGGCACCACTGTTATCTGGTTGCATGAACCCTTTGGGTTATTTCAATGGCTGGGGACCGCATGTATCATTGGATTGATATTATTGTTGCAGTCGAATCGCCCCAAACCCATTCAGGTCAACGACAAATAACCTTCTTCGCATATTAATGCGCGATAGAAGGTTGTTAGTTGTCGTATATTGGTGGTTTAACACCCATATTGTTGTCAGCAATCCAAAATCACTGTGCGATCTGGTCGCGGATGGATTGAAGTATTTTTTTCTCCAGTCTCGACACCTGCACCTGGGATATACCCAGCCTGCTAGCGACCTCGGACTGGGTCTGATCCCGGTAATACCGGAGGTATACAATCAGCCGTTCCCTTTCGCTGAGACCGCCAATCGCTTCGTTTAGCGCAAGTTTGTCAAACCACCGTTCCTGAGACTCATCGGCAATCTGGTCCATTAGTGTAATCGGATCGCCGTCATTCTCAAACACCGTCTCATGTATGGAGGTCGGCGGTTTGTTGGCTTCCTGAGCAAATACAACTTCCTCTGGGGTTACCCCCAACTCCGCGGCTACTTCCTTAATCGTTGGAAGACGGTCGAGGTGTTTGGAGAGTTCATCCCTTTTTTTGCGGACTTTATTCGCCATTTCCTTGAGCGAACGACTGACCTTAAGCGTGCCGTCATCCCGCAGGAAGCGCTGAATTTCTCCGATAATCATCGGAACTGCATAGGTGGAGAATTTCACATCATAACTGAGATCGAATTTATCCACCGATTTGAGCAGCCCGATACAACCAATCTGGAACAGATCTTCCGGCTCATATCCCCTGTTCATAAAACGTTGTACGACGGACCAGACGAGTCTGATGTTGCAGTTCACCAGCGTATCCCGTGCGACATGGTCACCCGACTGACTGAGCGCAATCAGCCGTTTGACCTCGGCATCGTCCAAATAGGTCTGTGAAGACTGTTTCACTTCAGCATCCATAAGACTACCAACCCCTAATTATACAATGCTTTCTTGGATTCAATCCTTTTCTTCATCTTGATGGAGGTGCCTCTGCCGGGCTCACTGCTGACTTCGAATTCATCCATGAAGTTTTCCATAATGGTGAAGCCCATGCCCGAGCGCTCAAGTTCGGGTTTGGACGTATACAGCGGCTGTTTGGCAAGTTCAAGATCTTCGATGCCTTCACCACGGTCTTCCACAATGATGGTAATCATGTCATCCCGAATCTCGGCTTGAATGGACACGACACCTTCCGCATTGTTGTTGTATCCGTGGATGATGCTGTTCGTTACGGCTTCCGAAATGACCGTCTTCAGATCGCTAAGCTCGTCCATCGTAGGATCAAGCTGGGAGATGAAGGCAGCAACCGTCACCCGTGCGAACGATTCGTTCTCCGACTTGGCCGCGAATTGCAGATTCATGAAATTTGTCCCCGTTCCTTCATTCATGAGACGACCTCCAGACCCGAGAGAGCAGTTCCCTCATTTTCGTAAATCGGCATAATCTTGAACAAACCTGACATTTCCAGCAAACGATACACTGGCGGATTGACATCACAGACAACCATCTTGCCGCCTTTATTCTTAATGAGCTTGTATCTACCCAAAATGACACCCAGACCCGAACTATCCATGAATTGCAGATCTTTCAGGCTAAGTACCAAATGCTCGCATTGTCTGCGCTGGATAGCTTCATCCATCTGCATCCGTACCATGTCAGCTGTATGGTGATCCAGCTCCCCGGATAATCGCACAATCAGAATCCCGCGGTGATGTTCCATTTCCACATGCAAGTTCACGTTTGCTCACTCTCCTCCCTGTCTTGAACAAGGATTTCTACGTTCCCGAAGGCTTTTCCTGCCCCCCGACAAAACTAGAAGAAAACCCCTAATTAACTACAAAATACGTTCAAAGGATGCACGCATCCTGCATAAATCGCCGTTTAATCGAACAGTTTGGAGGTTGTGCGTTTGAACAGCTTCCACCAGCCAGCCTTGTCCACACCCTGCGGAGCCTGAATGTCGAACTCCTTGATGACTTCATTGCCCTGGTAGACGACTAGTTTACCTACACTCTGACCTGCTTTGACCGGAGCTTTCACTTCTTTTGCCATCAGCAATTCATGACGGATCTCATCCGATTTCACACCTTTGCGCATCAGAACACTATAATTTTGTGTTGCATTCAGCGGCAATTCGGCTACTTCACCTTTTTCAATTTTCAGACTTCCCAGCAGATCTCCTGACTTGTACAGGGCTTTCATCGTGTATTGCCCAAAAGCATAGTCAAACATCGAGGAAACTTCACTGTTCCGTGTTTTGGTATTGGGTTCTCCGAGTACTACCGCGACCGTACGAAGCCCATCCTTCATCGCTGTAGCCGAGAGACAAAACTTGGCTTCGGAAGTGTATCCTGTTTTCAACCCATCGGCACCGGAGTAGAAACGAACCAACTTGTTCGTATTCACCAGCCAGAATGGCTTCTCGCTATCTTTACGAAGGTAGTCCTGGTATGCACCGGTATATTTCGTAATCCCCGGATGCTTCAGCAGTTCACGGCTCATGACCGCAATGTCATGGGCCGAAGAATAATGGTTATCGACCGGCAGGCCGTTACAGTTGGAAAAATGAGTATCCTTCATTCCGAGTTCCTTCGCCCGCTCATTCATCAGTTGTACAAAGGCTTCCTCCGAACCGGCAATTTTCTCAGCCATCGCTACAGAGGCATCATTACCGGAAGCCATAGCAATACCTTTTAACATATCGTCTACAGTCATCTCTTCCCCAGGTTCCAGAAAAATCTGTGATCCACCCATGGATGCGGCATATTCACTCGTTCTCACTTTATCCGTCAGCTTCAGCTTGCCAGAGTCGACCGCTTCAATGGTGAGCAGCATGGTCATAATCTTCGTAATGCTCGCCGGAGGCAGCTGATCATGACTGTTTTTTTCAAAAATGACCGTGCCCGTATCAGCATCCATCAAAATGGCGGAGCGTGCCGACGGGGCCAAATCGGTTCCCCCCGCTGCTTTGGGAGTTTCTTCAGCCAGCGCGGTTGATGCCATCAGGGGCAGCAGGATACAAAGGGTCATGAACGATGCCATTATTCGTTTCTTCACTAGGGTTACCTCCTCAAATGACTTGCTTACTGCATGTTCCATGCATGTACTGCTAATCATTGTCGGCCCGATTGAAGTAAATTATTCCATGTGAAGAATGATTTCCCGAACTTTTTATGTAATTCGTTTGAAACACAAAAAACGAGCCTGACACTCAATGGATGAGAAAGCTTGCCCGTTAAGGAAATAAAAAAAAGACAATCTGCCCCAATGAATCACATTAGGGTAGATCGCCTCTTCTTATTGATCAGTTACATTTGTGGAATAACAGCCAGCACAAGGGCCAGGAACGATTCACGAACACGTTCTGTCGTCTCCATAACCTCATCATGCGACAACGGCTGGTCCAGAATGCCGGCAGCCATGTTGCTGATACAGGAGATACCGAGTACTTCTATGCCGGCGTGGCGTGCCACGATGACTTCAGAAACGGTAGACATGCCGACAGCATCCGCACCCAGCGTACGCAGCATCACGATCTCAGCTGGTGTCTCGTAGTTTGGACCAAGCATACCTGCGTATACACCTTCACGTACATCAAAACCTTGTGACGCGGCTGTATCCTTCGCCAGCGCACGCAGACGGCGGCTGTACGCTTCGGACAGATCCGGGAAGCGCACACCCAGTGCGGAGTCATTCGGTCCGATTAATGGATTCTTGCCTGTGAGATTCAGATGATCCGAGATCAGCATCAGGTCACCCGCCTCATAAGAGGTATTCACGCCACCTGCAGCGTTCGTTACGAGCAGCGAAGTTACGCCCAGTTCTTTCATAACACGTACCGGGAAGGCAGTCAGTTCCGGACCATATCCTTCGTACATGTGGAAACGACCTTTCATCATAACGACCGGACGGCCTTTGATGGTTCCCACCAGCAATTCGCCCTCATGTCCCTCTACTGTGGACACCGGAAAATGCGGAATATCCTGATAGGCGATGCTTACGCCATCTTCAATTAATTCTGCCAAAATGCCAAGTCCTGAACCTAAAATCAAACCGACTTCCGGTTTAATGGAACTTTTGCTTTGGATGTAAGATGCCGCTTCCAAAATCATCTGTTGGTTTAATGCTGTCATAAGATGTTCCCCCTTGAGTTGAAACGATCCGTCTGTATCCGCAAATGACATCAATGGAAACTACACGCTGAAATGATGCATTCGCTTATGTATAACGGCGTTTAAATGTGTTCAATTTATTTTATCCTAAATCGGACTATTGTTCCGCATTTTTTTGCAAATTTGTATCCAAGTACAAACTATTTGGCCCGCGGATGATGAGATTCATATATCTCTTTCATCGTTTTGCGACCATGATGCCCATACTGTTGCCCAGGCTGCTCCACATGACCGAGCATGTCCTGTACCGCACGGGTATCTGCCCCACTGGCAATCAGGTGAGCAGCAAAGGAATGACGCAGCGTATGTGGTGTGATTTCACCCGAGATTCCTGCATCCATCGCTGCTTTTTTGAGCAGCTTCCAGAAGCCTTGCCGGGTTAATCGTCTACCGGATACGTTGACAAAGAGAGCCTGCTCGTCCGTCTCATTTTTGATTAGC
The DNA here is from genome assembly GCF_028771845.1 of Paenibacillus marchantiae. Lineage (NCBI taxonomy): Bacteria > Bacillati > Bacillota > Bacilli > Caryophanales > Paenibacillaceae > Paenibacillus > Paenibacillus marchantiae. The sequence goes on from NZ_CP118270.1 coordinate 5,747,227, forward strand.
AGGTTACGGTACTCGTTCACATAAACACTTGCCCACTCTGCTGCAGGCGCACCGATTGGCAAAATTCGTTCTTTACCGGCACCTCCACAGCGGATAAAGCGCATGCCTGGCTGTACGTCCCGCACATCCAGTGCAATCAGTTCAGATACACGAATGCCTGTCGCATATAATAACTCCAGCATGGCCCGGTCACGTACCCCTTGCGGTGAACGGGTATCGGGGGACGCGAGCAGCAATTCGATCTCTTGGATGGTTAACACCTGCGGTGGTGTCTTGTCTGCTTTTGGAGCCTCCACATCAAACGTAGGGTCCTGCAATATGTCACCACGCCGCATCAAAAAATGAAAATAGGAGCGCAGGGATACAACGCTGCGGGCAATGGTTGCATTCGCACGTCCTGCCTGTTTCTGCTGACCTACAAACAGGATAACATGCGTCCGGCGCACCTGCTCCGCTTCCCGGATACCGTATTCTTTATCCGCAAATTCGATGAACTTGTCCACGTCCCGAAGATACGATTCCAGCGTGCTGCTCGACATCCCTTTATCCTCTTCCAAGTATAAGGCATAGGCGTGTATCGTCTGCTTCATGCACAACGCTCCTCATCTGACAGGACTGCCACACGGGCAACCTGCTTCCGTATTTGCATCCCTGGCTGTCCAGCTACTCTCCGTACCAATAGAATAAACGGAGACGCTCTGCCATTGTAGGACGTCCTTCCCCGTTACTTGGCCAAACCGTTTCCTGAAATACTTTAACCGCATTTCCTGTTGGCATCTGATATTGGTCCACAGGTGAGATCCATCCGTTGAACAAATCCAGGACATGATAGAACAGATAAACTAATGCAGCAAAAAATACGATAAATCGAATAAAACGGAGCCCTTTCCGCAGCGATATAATCATGGGTTGTACCCCTTTCTGGTTCGAATCCGACTCGTCTAGAATCAGGGTATGTTAACGAACACAGGAATATGACATTCAGGGTAAACCTCACATCACACACTGGACCAAAAAAGCTCTCCCGTCAAAACCGCCGGTGAGAGCTTGAAGATATGCTATGTTATTCTTCATCTTTGGGCTTCTGGTCATTTTTAGCTTTGCAACGGTAACAAATCCCATGGAAATCCAGTCGGTGATCTACTACCGAAAAGTTAAATTCCCGCTCCAGTCGCTCTTCAAGCGGTCCAAGCCAGTCTTCACGTATTTCATCCATACTTCCGCATTGAACACAGATTAAGTGATGATGGTGATGCTTGGATGTATCTCCGCGTAGATCATAACGCGCTACACCGTCGCCGAAGTTGATTTTCTCTACAACATGCAGCTCACTCAGCAGTTCGAGGGTACGGTACACGGTTGCGAGACCGATTTCGGGAGCCTTTTCTTTCACGAGCATGAATACGTCTTCTGCGCTCAGATGATCTTCTTCATTCTCAAGAAGTACTCTTAAGGTGGCTTCCCGCTGGGGCGTTAATTTATATCCTTGGGACTGTAGTTGCTGCTTAATTTTATCGATCCGTGCTTCCATTTTCTCCCTCCCCCTAGGAAATCACTGCACACTGCAACTTAACCCACTTCTTTCATTATAGGGGGAGTACATAATTAAAGTCAACATTTTACACTATCACGCGCAAAGCTAAGCGGGTAGTAGCATCGGTGTGACCCAGCGCATCATCGCAGGTGTAACCCATGTTTCAAATGACGCAACCCCTAACAGCAGTGCTGCCATAACGAGAGTTAACACCATATATGAAGCAAAAGGCCTCTGACGGCCTGGCGTCCGCTGCATCAGAACACGGTTCCGAATAATATATAAGGAAAAGGTCATGGCTGACACACTGCAAATGAGCAGTACCGGAATCACGAATAAATTATGAGGCGCAACGGAAACCAGGGCAAATAACAGCCCTTTCCATGAATACTGTCCGACAAGGTAACCCACTGTAAAACCAATGAGCACCCCTTTCAGAAAATCTAGAACCAATATGCCCGGCAGGCCGATGACCGATAAACCCAGAATGAAGATCAGGCCAACCCACTTTAGATGAAGCATAGCAATGTCCCAATAGGTTCCGGTCTCAGTCACCTGTCCGCTGTGCTGTACCGTCATGAAGAAGTTACCGAGGTATCCCTCCAGATCCTGGCGCTGTTCAAGGGATAGGGCATTAACCATCAGGGCGCCAAAAATGACACCCACCAGAAACAAGACAGCCACGAATACATATAAAGAGGTTTGGCCTTTGAATGTGAAGTAGGCAGAACGCATACAGGTACGAGTCCCCTTTCCGGTTATCATGCTGCAAGGATGTCGAGTGAAATCCTCATAGTCATTCTTATGAACCGGAATGCACACGTATGACTTCTTGTCCAGAATCAGATTTCTTCTCCATGACAAAATGCCATTCCCGCACCAAATGATGCTAACTCACTTTATTCGCATACCGCAAACTGATCTACTCTGATCTTTCCTTGCTGGACACCTTTCCGTAAGTGCCCCCACCACCAGATGACAATTCGAGTTGACCATCCCGCGCTGCAACGATAAGACCTGCGAGAACCGGTCCAACAACCTCTGCAAGTTCATCCTCGCTTGTACGATGTAATACGTTCATTTCCGTACCAAAGCGGTCCAGCAGCTGGCGCAGTTTGGCTTTCCCCAAACCCGGGATGAATTCCAACGGTACCTGATAGTGATAAGCAGGTCGGTTTGCTGGAACATGCGGACTTTCTCGGTCAGCGATTGCCAGTATACGATCCAGTACACCCTGCACAAGCTTCACACTGCCACAGTGTGGACAGCGTTCTGCCGACATCGCATGCTCGTCCATAATGCTCCCACAGGAGGCACAGTAGGTACGGTGGTATTTGCCAAGTCTCGGATCCAAACCGTAGTTGGCTGTAATGCTTCTGCCTGCCTGTCCTTTAAGTGCCATGCTGAATTCGTCAAAAGAAGGCTTCGCGAGTTGCAACTCGTTGTACTCTCGTCCAATCTTACCCAGAGAATGAGCATCCGAATTGGTCAGAAAGGGAACCTGATCCAGTTCCCGAATATAACTGGCCATGGATGAATCAGAGCTTAGTCCAAGCTCAACCGCATCGATCAGGCTAGTATCCAGCACATCAGCCATACGAGAGGCTGTGCTGCCATATATGCCTTTATGCGGGGTAAACGCATGCGCTGGCACAATAAGCCCGCCACGCGCCTTTATCTCGGCCTGCATCTCAAGCGCGGGTACATACACCCGCTGTGAGCTCAGGTTTACATTTTTCATATAACGTTTCATCCAGTCCGTGAAGGACTTCATGGTTTTCAGATCACGGAAGTAGGCCAGCATATGGAACTCCCGCATCCCTGGCTCGCGCAGCTCCAATTCCGTACCCAGCAGGATGGTTGTGTCCTGATACGCAATGCCCCCTCCCTCAAGCTCGGACATCGTGCCGTTCTCAAGCAACTGTTCGATGTCCATCTGTACAACCGGAGAGTGACAATCAATGACACCGAGTAGATGGATTCCTTTGCGATCCGAGGCTTCTCTAGCAATGTTCTCGAATGTCAGATCACGGCTGCCACTGATTTTAATAGCCTCACCGCGCGAAGTTCGTCCAATGTGAATATGGAGGTCTGCATAACAAGGTTCCCACCCTGCAGACGCTGCCTGATGCTCATTCATCATTAAAACCGTCCTGTTGTTCTGTAAAGATCCCATGCATACACAGCCATCATCGTTTTGGCATCACTGATGCGATTCTGATCCATCAACTGATAAGCCTCTTCAATTGTAATCTCGGACACTTCAAGAAATTCATCTTCGTCCAAAGCCATGTCTCCTGCTTCGAGTTCCTCGGCGATGTACAGATGGATGATCTCATCCGCGAATCCTGGCGAAGTATAAAACGAACGCAGATGCCGCAATGATTTAGCTACATAACCAGTCTCTTCGCGCAATTCACGCGCTGCTGCCACTTCAGGTTCTTCTCCCGGGTCCAGTTTGCCTGCCGGAATCTCAACTTCCGTACGTCCCATGGCCTGACGATACTGATCAACGACCAGCATACGATCGCCATTCAGAGCGAGGACAGCTACTGCTCCAGGGTGACGGATGATCTCACGTGTAGCAGTCTGACCGTTAGGCAGCTTGACCGTGTCGACCTGAAGAGAAATGACTTTGCCCTCGAAGATGGGCTTTGTCGATATCGTCTCTTCGTCAAGTTTTGGATTGACAGAATGCTTATGATTGGTTGGGTTCATCTGTTCTTCAACTCCACTTCTTCGAATTTTGGTTCTCTTTATACGTATAAACCTCTGTTTTTTGGCATATGGTGAGCTTATAGCGATTTCAAACAAATATAGCGAATCAGGGGGACAACCAATGAACAGTTATTTAACACCGCAATCCGTACACGTGGTCGGACAAGCCAGACAAGTCCAGCTCATACTCAAACAATGGGTGCGTGAGTGGGGTCCAGATGCCAAATTAATCGATATGCTCGCTGGACGTAAATGATACTGTTCTTGGTCTGCAATACCCATGAAATATAACATGGTTTTGCCAAAAAGTCCGAACTCGGTTTGTACCGGATTCGGACTTCTTAGTTGAAGCACGGGGAGTTTCACCCTCAGTCTCTTTGGATTACTTTTTATTTGCAGCCGTTTCCTGAATAATAGCCACAACCACTTCAGATAGTTTCACAATATCCTCGGCACGGATGCGTTCTTTCGTCGTATGGATGTCCTCATAGCCTACAGCCAGGTTGACCGTGGGTATGTTGAACCCATTGAAGATGTTGGCATCACTACCACCACCGGATGCAAACGTGCTAGTTTCCAGCCCCAGGCTCCGAATGGCACGCTGTGCAAGCTGAACAACCTCGTGTTCATCATGGAAGCCAAATGCAGGATACAGGATCTCACTGCGGAACTCAGCGGTTGCACCATATTTGCGGCATGTCGTTTCCAGTGCTTCACGCATCTGGGCCACTTGAAGTTCTACCTTCTCCTGCACAATACTGCGTGCCTCAGCCTCAATCTGCACAAAATCGCAAACGACGTTCAGTGCTGATCCGCCCTGAAATTTGCCGATGTTCGCCGTAGTCTCATCATCAATTCGTCCCAGCTTCATCGCTGCAATTGCTTTGGCCGCCACTTGGATGGCACTGATGCCGTCTTCCGGATTCACGCCCGCATGTGCGGATTTCCCATAGATCTTCATCTGAATTTCCGCTCTGGCCGGAGCAGCCACACAGATTGTACCCACAGCTCCGTTGGAATCCAGGGCATAACCGAACTCGGCTTCAATATCCTTCGGATTCATTGCACGTGCACCAACCAGACCCGACTCTTCACCTACGGTAATCACAAATTGAATTTTTCCATGTGGAAGGTTATTCTCTTGAATAGCTCGAATCGCTTCAAACAGAGCAGCAATCCCTGCCTTGTCATCTGCACCCAGAATTGTCGTGCCGTCACTGCGAATCCAGCCGTCTTCACCCAGCTCAGGTTTAATTCCCTGTCCAGGCGTTACGGTATCCATATGACATGTGAAAAAGATGGGCGTAGCTTCTTCCGCACCCTCGGCTTCCCAGGTAATCACGAGATTACCAGCGCCATGTCCGGTTTTCTCCATGGTGTCGTCCTCATACACGCTGAGGCCCAGCTGAGTAAACTGTTCTTTTAACACTTTTGATATATTCTGTTCATGGGTTGTTTCACTGTCAATCTGCACCAATTCCATAAATTGATCAATAACACGCTGCTGTTTTATCATAGGACTTTCCTACCTTTCTTCGATACGGTACAATACAATTACTATGGTCTGTTTATTTATTTGTTGAAAGGAGTTCTCTCATCATGCAAAAAAAGAAATGGTTCCGCATCATTATTTATCTCATGCTGCTCGCCATGATTGGGTCCACCCTTTTCATTGCGCTCGAACCTTTATTGTTCGGATAGAAACCCGAAGCCTTTTGACTGTCTGATTTACAGACGGGGAAGGGCTTCTTTTTCTGTAATCCAGGTAATCTCATACGGGAAAATCCGGTTAAAGTATGGAACGATATCCTGCGCAACCTTCTCCACATTGTAGGTCTTCCCTGTAATATCCTCCAACGAGGTCACACCATACTGCTCAATCCCGCAAGGAACAATCCCCTGAAAGCCTGCGTGCTGAATGCCGGAGGTGATATTAAAAGCAAATCCATGACTCGTCACGAAGCCGCGCCGATGTTTACACCGATTGAACTTTACGCCGATGGCGGCAATTTTCAAATCTCCGATCCATACACCGGTGTAAGCCTCTTTACGCCCTGATTCAATACCCTGATCAGCCAGGTAATCAATAATCATCTGCTCTAGGCGACGTAAATAGCCATGTAAATCCAAGGCTTCATCCCGTCCAAGAACAAGTAACGGGTAACCTACCAACTGGCCAGGGCCATGATAAGTAATATCACCGCCGCGGTCAATTTGAAACAAGGAGATGCCTTGCTCCCGCAGTTCGTCTTCACTGAGAAGCAGGTGCTCCGGGTGATTCTGTGAACCGATCGTATACGTCGGCGGATGCTGGAGCAACAGCATCTGTTCTGCTCCTTCTCCCTCATCCAGTTGCTGCACAATCGCTTTCTGGCGGTTCCAAGCCTCTTCATAATCAAGCATCGGTATGTATACCACATCCAGCGGCTTGCTCATGATTCCCCCACACCCTTCTGTTTCAATGTTCATTGTATGATGATGAGCATTCTATTGAAGAAAACGGGAAAAGTGCACGGCCAATGGCACATACACTTTCCCATTATCCATCTATTCAGGGCTTGGCATCATTAGTAATTCATTGAAATGATGCACTTGCTCTCTCTTAATACACTTTCGATTCCATGGTGTACCCTTCAAGATTCTCTTTTACACGTTGCAGGAAACGTCCGCTGATGACCCCATCCAGAATACGATGATCCAGGGAAAGACAGAGGTTCGCCATGGAACGGACAGCAATCATGTCATTGATGACCACAGGTTTCTTAACGATCGACTCAAAGGTAAGAATCGCCGCCTGCGGGTAGTTAATAATAGGTTGCGACAGAATCGAACCAAATGACCCCGTATTGTTAACCGTGAACGTACCGCCCTGCATATGGTCCAGCTTCAGAGTGCCTTCACGTGTTTTACGTGCCAGCTCATCAATTTCACGAGCCAGGCCAGCGATGTTGCGCTGATCCGCATGTTTAATTACCGGTGTCAGTACAGAGTCTTCTGTACCCACTGCCATCGACAGGTTGATATCCCGTTTGACAATAATTTTGTCAACAGCCCAGACGGAGTTCATGATCGGGTAGTCTTTAATCGCATTAACGACCCCCTTCATCATGAAGGACAAGTACGTCAGGTTGATGCCTTCTTTGCGCTTGAACTCATCCTTGAGTTTGTTGCGCAGCATCACCAGATTCGTCACGTCCACTTCAATCATCGTCCACGCGTGAGGGATTTCCGATACGCTTTGACGCATATTACGAGCAATGGCATTACGAACTGGAGTAACGTCGATAAAGTATTCGGATCTTCCCTGTCCGCCACCCTCTACTTCGATTTGGGGAATTTTCGGACTTTCGGTCAGATGTATGCCGGAATGTCTTACAGGAACGCCTGCGTCGGCTGCTGGAACGGTTTCTCCCGCAGATGCGCCCAAGTCTGCATTCCCCCGATTCAATCCGCTGAAAGGAGAACCTGAAGGTACTCCCGAAGAGACCTGCTGTCCTGCTAAAGTAGAAGACTGTGCAGACGCTGCGCCCGCGTTTCCCCCCTGTGCAATCACTGCCAGTACATCCTTACGTGTAATCCGACCACCTGCTCCTGTGCCCTGAATGCTCTGCAAGTTGAGACCATGTTCAGCTGCAAGGGATTGAACCGCAGGAGAATAGCGGTTACGCATCGGCTGATTGGGATCGTGCCCTGTTGTACTCGCTGCACCAGCAGCAGGTACGTAGTTCGCACTTTGTTGTGCATGAACATGATCACCATTCTGTTGCTGCGAAGCATGCGTTACTTGCTCTGCTGCTTCTTCATCAGAAGCAGCTACCTGCATGCGGCAGATGGCTTCGCCAACCGCAATGGTCGTACCTTCTTCGACCAACAGATCACCCATAATTCCATCAACGGTTGATGGAATCTCTGCGTTGACTTTATCCGTAATCACTTCACAGATCGGTTCGTATTGTTCAATCCGGTCACCCGGTTTTTTCAACCATTTGGCAATGGTAGCCGAGACCAGCGATTCCGCCAGCTGCGGCATAATGACCTCGATCCATTTCATACTCATTGGTTATATCACTCCAAACTTTGCTTTTAAACTATCTCACTACACGAATTAATACTCGGCGAGCGTACGCATCGCTTCCTTGGCTTTATCCTTGCTCAGCATATAGAATTTCTCCAATGTTGGGCTAATCGGCATTGCCGGTACATCCGGTCCGCAGAGACGCTGAATCGGCGCGTCTAGTTCGAACAGACATTCTTCACTGATGATAGCCGCAACTTCCGCTCCTACACCACCGGTTTTATTATCTTCATGCACAATCAGCACTTTGCCTGTCAGACGAGCGGATGCAATGATGGCTTCGCGATCAAGTGGCTGCAATGTACGCAAATCCAGTACATGGGCAGTAATGCCTTCTTCACGCTCCAGCTCCTCAGCAGCCTGCATGACAAAATGAAGTGGCTGGCTATAACCGATAACCGTAATATCTGCTCCTTCGCGAAGCACGTTGGCTTTACCGATTGGAACGATGTAATCATCCTCTGGCACATCTTCCTTAATCAGCTTGTAGCATTTTTTGTTTTCAAAAAAGAGAACCGGGTCCGGGTCGCGAATAGCTGCTTTGAGCAGTCCCTTCGCATCGTATGCCGAGTAAGGAGCTATAATTTTCAGACCTGGTGTGCCAAAAAAGATCGATTCCGGACATTGGGAGTGATACAGCCCACCAAAAATACCGCCGCCAATCGGCGCACGAATAACAATCGGGCAACTCCAGTCATTGTTGGAGCGATAGCGAATTTTGGCCGCTTCACTAATAATCTGATTTGTTGCAGGCAACATAAAATCCGAATATTGCATCTCGGCAATAGGTTTCATACCGTACATCGCAGCGCCAATAGCTACACCTGCAATGGCTGATTCGGACAATGGTGTGTCCATGACACGCATTTCGCCGAACTGATCCTGCAATCCTTTGGTTGTAGTGAACACACCGCCTTTAACCCCGACATCTTCACCAAGGATAAAGACATTTTCATCCCGCTCCATCTCTTCTTTCATCGCGAGACGGATTGCATCAATATATTCCATAACCGCCATACTTACCGTCCCCCTTCTTCGCTGTCCGCATAAACGTGCGTCAGAGTGTCCTCAGGTTTCGGATATGGCGCGTTGTCTGCGTATTCAGTCGCTTCTTTCATTTCCAGCGCAAGCTGGGAAGCCAGATCCGCATCCCGGGCTTCATCCCAGATGCCGCAATCGATCAGATAGTTCTTCATGCGAAGCACGCCGTCCTTCTTCCAGTTCTCTTCAACCTCTTCCTTGGTCCGGTATGCCAGATCATTGTCGGAAGTGGAGTGTGGAGACAACCGATACATCATCGCTTCAATAAGTGTAGGTCCTTCACCAGCGATTGCGCGGCGACGAGCTTCTTTGACTGCACCGTATACTTCCAGCGCATCGTTTCCATCTACACGAAGTCCGGGGAACCCGTACCCAAGTGCACGATCTGATATTTTACCACTCAGCTGCTTGTGAATTGGCACCGAGATGGCATACTGATTGTTCTCACACATAATAATCACAGGAAGTTTATGAACACCTGCGAAATTGGCACCTTCGTGGAAATCTCCCTGGTTGCTTGACCCTTCACCAAAAGTTACAAAAGAAACGAATTCTTGCTTCTTCATTTTGGCAGCCAGTGCAAACCCTACAGCGTGCGGAACCTGTGTCGTAACCGGACTGGAGCCCGTTACAATGCGCAGCTTTTTGTGACCGAAGTGACCCGGCATTTGCCGTCCTCCACTATTCGGATCTTCCGCCTTCGCAAAAGCAGACAGCATCAGCTCACGTGGAGTCATGCCAACTGCCAGTACAAAGCCATAATCGCGGTAATACGGTAAATAATAATCGTGATCCCGGTCCAGACCGAATGCAGCGCCTACTTGCGCAGCTTCCTGTCCTACACCGGATACGTGAAAGTTAATTTTGCCGGCCCGCTGTAAGAGCAAGCAACGCTCGTCAAACTTGCGTGCGAGCAGCATGTATTTGTACATATCCAATACTTCACCATCGCTAAGTCCCAGCTGTTCATGCCGATGGACCGCGTCTGCAGTACCTTTTGAACTCATATGAGGTACCTCCTTTTAATCAGAGCCTTTGCCCGTCTTACTACCCGATCTTATAACCTGGTACTAAGACTTGGCTTAACCTTATTATAATCCCATTTGCCCAAAAAAGGAAAGGACCTTTCTCATAAGCCTGTCCGGCTTACATTCCAATCGATTTTCCGTCAACTGCCAACATGGCTTCACCCATGATTTCTGATAATGTTGGGTGAGGATGGATCGTCTGTCCCACTTCCCAAGGTGTCGCATCCAGCATCTGAGCCAAAGAGGCCTCTGCGATCAGTTCCGTCACATGGGTACCGATCATATGTACTCCCAATATATCATTCGTCTTGGCATCCGCGATTACCTTCACGAATCCATCCCGACTTCCATGAACCAAAGATTTTCCAATCGCCTGGAACGGAAACTTGCCTGTCTTCACTTCATAACCACGCTCTTTGGCCTCGCGCTCCGTAAATCCGATACTCGCTGCTTCCGGACGAGTATAGACACAGCGCGGGATTCGATGTGATTCGACGGCATGTACCGTTTCACCCGCCAGATGATTCACTGCCAAAATGCCTTCATGACTCGCTGCATGCGCCAGCTGCAATCCGCCGATGACATCGCCGATTGCATAAATATGTCCCTCACCCGTTTGCAGATGTTGATTCACAGCAATAAATCCGCGTTCGAGTTTGATATCCGTATTTTCGAGTCCGATATTTTCGACATTGGCCTGACGACCAACCGACACCAGCATCTTGTCCGCTTTCAGAGTCTCTTGCTTCTCATCCCCCAGCTTGACATCAATCTGAATACCGTCTTCCTGTATGCTATATGTCTCTGTCAGAACGCTAGCGCCTGTTAGGAAGCGAACACCACGTTTCCCAAGCAATCTCTGCATTTCCTTGGCTACATCTTCATCCTCTGCTGGCAATACATGAGCAGCGGCTTCAACAACTGTAATTTCAACGCCAAAATCATTCAGCATCGAGGCCCATTCGAGGCCAATCACCCCACCACCAACAATGATCAGGGATGCTGGTAATTCGTCCATTCGCAAAGCCTCATCACTGCTCATGATGTACCGGCCATCTGGCTCAAGACCTGGCAGCACCCGTGGGCGAGATCCGGTAGCAATAATGAGGTTGGTTGGCACAACTGTATCCATCTCGCCATCTTCAAACTCGACAGCCACTGCACCGCTCTGAGGGGAGAAAATGGAAGGTCCGATCACGCGCCCTTTGGCGTGTACGACCTGAATTTTATTTTTTTTCATTAAATACTGCACACCTTGATGAAGCTGCTCCACAATTGCATCCTTGCGCGCCTGAACCTTCGGAAATACAAGTGTTGCTCCAGCTGTTTCAATCCCATACATTTCGCTTTCTTGTATCTCAGCGTACACTTCCGCACTTCGCAGCAATGCCTTGCTCGGAATACAGCCACGATGCAGACAAGTGCCCCCCAGCTTATCCTTCTCGATAATAACAACCTGTTTTCCTAACTGTGCGGCACGGATGGCAGCAACGTACCCTCCCGTTCCTCCTCCAAGAATGGCAACATCACATGTAATTGGCATCTTAAATGTTCTCCTCTATCCATATAATTTCAATACAATTTCAATATATTTGTAAGATGATGATTCGAATGATTCTCTTTTTCATAGACGTTATCTATATTCCATTGTACTCCCCTTGAGCAGTCAACTCAAAATTTGACCCTGAAACGCATGGACAGCTTCTGAAAACCAAGCTATGATGGAATCAGGTATGACCTGTAAGCGCAACCTTTATTTTACGTCAACCTCAGGCAGAAGGAGTTTAATGGTGATGAATACTAGACTGGTCTTTGCACGATTTGTGGCGATTATTGTTCTGGTCATTCCCGGGTTAATGGCAATGAAAGGTTTTCTAATGATGAAGGACGCCCTTTTCCTGTATTATGCCGAGCATGGGAACGAGCAGATCTCACCAGGATTTCAATGGCTCTCCTTTGGTGGAGGACTTGTCCTGTTCGCCGCAGGCATGAGTTTTCTGGGAGGTTGGATTCTGTTCCGTGACCGCAAGCGTAATTATGTAGGACCCCGTTTTCGTTCAAAAAGCGCACCCTCAGCCGACAAAGCAGAGACGCCCGGTACGACTTCCTGAGTCCGGGCTTTTTGTCATTTTTTCTGGCTCCGCAACATTTCAACATCCCAACCTTACATCTGCCTTTATATGCGTTACTTGTTCAGGTATAATGCTTATTTATTCAAACAGGTATTTTGCATAAATTCAATGTTAGCATCTTGAATATGCACAATGCCCACTCTTCTATAGACAGGATGGTTCAAGATGGTCTCGTTTATCATTACGCTAAAAAGATTGCTTAAAGGCATTTTCCATGCCTTCAAGGACCAGAAGTTCCTGGCTCTGTTTGTATTAACTGCGGCGACACTTCTCTCGGGCACGTTATTCTATACTCGCGTTGAAGGTCTGCACTGGATTGATGCCCTCTATTTCTGCGCAGTAACTCTAACGACGGTGGGGCATCCGGATTTTGTACCATCGACCGGATTCGGCAAGGCTTTTACAGTCATCTATATGTTCGCAGGTATCGGCCTCACCTTCGCCATGATTGCCAGAATTACAGCAGGTATTCTATTTCCCCGCAAATTGCAGACAGAAGAGAACCCGGAGTAGTCTCCGGGTTATTCGTATAATGCATCCCGCAGCTTGGTAGACATACGCGACTCTTTGGAAGAGGACTTCAGAATCGTTCTGCGCAACGTCAGATTACTGGCTTGCAGCCGCTCCGCTTCAGCGAACAAGTCTGCAAACAACGCCTGCGCAGCTTCGTCAAGGACTGACTGTCCTTTCAAATGTTCATATCGCTCTTGTAATTCGGATAATGCTTCACTCATCGTTAACACCTCTTTTCAATCGCTCCTGGCTTATGTATTACACTGCCGTAACCAACAGCTTAACAATCCATATAGTAACACAAAGCTGCTCAGATTAGTTCTGGCTCTTACTAAAGATTTTGTGGTACTCTGTAATGGTCGCTTTTTTTTGTTGAATCCCGTATGTGAGAGGAGTAGCAGAACTGTGCAAACAGGACGAATTACCGTAATTACAGGACCTATGTTTAGTGAAAAATCCGGTGAACTCATTCGCCGTTGTCAGAAATTAATTCAATTTGGCCGTAAAAAGGTCGTTGCTTACAAACCTGCCGAAGATGATCGGTTTGCCCAAGACGAGATTGTTAGCCGAATCGGCTATCGTCTGCCTGCCCATTCCATTCCCCGGCAATTGACCCCGGAATCCGTAGAGATGATCCTGACTCAGACCAAAGATGCTGATGTTGTTGCATTTGATGAAGTACAATTCTTCAGCAGTGCCATCATGGAACTGGTCTCCGAGCTAGCCTACTGTGGCAAACACGTCATTGTGGATGGACTGAATATGGATTACCGTGGCAAGGAATTTGGATATGTAGGCGGTTTGCTCGCTATGGCGGATGATATTGAGAAACTGTCGGCATTCTGTGCCGTATGCGGAAGCCCGGATGCGGCTTTCACCCAGCGTATCGTTAATGGAGAGCCTGTAACGCTTGGTCCTGTCGTCATGATTGGCGATTCAGAAGCTTACGAGCCGCGCTGTCGCTGCTGCTTCATTCCTCCTCACAAAGTTGAATGCTGAGCTGAATCAGCTTTTCCATGATTAATCTATAGGTTCTGATCGGCGGTATCTACTGCTACAGGTTTCCTGAGATTTCAAAAAAAGCCCCCGAGGGCTTTTTTTATTATAACTCCTTTTTACCAGCATACCCTTAATATACCTCTGCTTAACTCGGTCATTTGCTCTTTCTTTGCACACAAAAAAGCACCGCCTCACAGCGATGCTTCCCATTCGTCATCTCCCGCTAGTCCCGGGAAACAAAATATTTGTTGGTCATGTAGTAAGCGTCGCCACGCGACGTTTCTACCATTCCTTTTTTTGCATCCAAAAATACAATCTCTTTGCACTTGGTGCAGTACCATTTGGTGCGCTTATATGGAGACTCCGTAACATATGCCGTGCCACATTTACAATCAATCTTCATTAATAACTCGGTTGATTTATATGCGCTGGACAAACGTTCCATGTTATCCTGCTGCTGTGTAGGCATAATTGTCTGCTGATAATCCGATAAATGATTCTGAACTTTAAAATCTGCTACCAATCCTGCATTCAATCCAAAAAACTCCTTGCCGATTTCGGTCACGAAGCGCTTCTCATTTCTGTAGCAATCCAGCCACTCAATAATCTGCTTATTTGACAGTGGAACCGTACCCTTGATACCGCTGTTTAAGGTGTAGGTCATGATGTATAAAGTATCGTCTTGTCTACCTGAGTACATTAGAATCCTCCTTCGAATACATTTGCTAATGTACTACAAAAACGCTCATAAATCAAAGCAATGTTATTTCCTGAGCGTATCTCTTCCTTATTAAATGGGTAACATTCCTCGATGTTCCGCCACTGATTTACAAGAACTGCATACACCTGCAACATTTCCCTGGGAAGTCGCATAATACACGATGGACTTCACTTTTTTACTACAGATGGAACAATATTGCCTCCTTTCCTTCCTGGGAGTGTAATCGGATAGGTTTACTACGTTTGAGTTTGATTTGAACCTGCGCACAAAGTTCAGCCATTTCATCTCTTTCTCTCTCTTCCTTGTTTGCCTTCTAAGGGGTGAATTGCTTATGCTTGGGCAAAAATTGATCCTGCATTGGTTATGTATACGATTCCAAGTTGTGCATGCCTATCTCATAATCTATTCGACGTTTTGAGCCTTTTTCCTGTTTTTGATCTCTACGCATACAAAAAAAACCGACAGAACCTGCCCCATCCTCTTGTATGAGAAAGAAACTTCCGTCGGTTAACTTGCCTTATTTATAAAACGTTCCAAGAACCTCAAGCGCGGATGAGCGCTCAATTCGAAACGGATAGATATATCCCTGATTCAGCTTCACAAACTTGCGACTCCACAGATCAAGTCCAGTTGTAAATTGGTACGCCTGATATATAAATTTGGAACAATAGTTTCGTTCAATGCTGCGCAGATTCGTCTGCAATCGATAGAATTTTACCTGCTTGTAATGATCCTGTACCCACTGCGCTGCCTTCACACCAGCCTGATTCAGACGGGAACGAAATACAATGAAACGATCCCCTTCATAAAAGCGAGTGATGTACCAATCCAAGGAATCGGCAAACACGGGCCCATAAGGGTGTACGTGATACACTTTACCGTCGAGTCCAATAATCCCCATGTGCCCGGCGTAATAAGTCGATTCCGAACTTGGCGTATATAAAATATCTCCTGGCTCCAGCTTCATTTGGCCCAAAGCGGTAATAGGCAAATCCTGATGCAGCCTTCTGGACGCTGAACGTGCGCGCCGGCCTTCCACCAGTAGTCGATGCATTTTTCCAGCAACAGCGAGATAGACTTCCGACCATTTGATGCGTTTTTTCTCACGGCCTTTGAACCACCGATGAATGAATGTGGATATACGTTGAAATTTTTTTTCCATATTGTGCACTCCACTCTAATCTGTTTGACGTTTCTTGCTGTTATTCCTAACTTCTAAGGCTCATTATAGACAGTTGATGATGTATGTTCAATTCCGGTGCCTGTTCTATGTTGTGCAGTTCGTGGAGGTTCATACCGAAAATGGAAACAAAAAAAAGCAGTTCTGGCATTAGCCAGAACTACTTCGTTTGATTCTATTCTTCCACAACACCAAGTTCTTTATTTTTTTCCTTGAACCGGCTGTTATGGGAAGACACATAGGCAACTTTCTCCGCCTCAGGGTCCATATACAGTTTTGCACTGTTCACCGCGAGGGCTGCATCCGTAAATGTACCAGCAATCAGATACAGTTTACTTCCATAATCTACAAAGTCTCCTGCAGCGAAGACACCTGGAATATTCGTTTGCAGCTTCTCTGTTGTTTTGACATGCCATTCACCAAGATCAAGTCCCCAATCCCGGAGCGGGCCAAAGTCACTCTTCATGCCGTGGTTGACGATAATCGCATCCACATCAAGGACTTCACTCTCACCAGTTTCAACATGGGATATCGTCACTTGTTCGATGATCTCCCCACTTTGACTATGTAGGGTATCAACGGCGTATGGTGTACGAATATCCACTGAGGATTCTCTCATCCTAAGTACATTTCGCTCCAATCCACCAAAGCGGTCACGACGATGCACAACCGTCACTTGCTCTGCCAGTGCTTCAAGCTCATTGGCCCAATCCACCGCGGAGTCACCTCCACCAGAGATCAGTACCCGTTTACCACGGAAAGGCTCCAGCTCCTGTACTGTATAGTGAAGATTGGTAACCTCATAACGGTCAGCTCCTTCAAGCTCCAGCTTGGCCATTTTATATATACCATACCCGATCGCCAATATGACGGTACGTGTCCAGTGTTGTTCTCCTGTATTCGATGTCAGCAGAATCGTGCCATCAGGCTGACGCTCAAATCCTTCAATTTGCTGTTCAAACACAATCGTTGGCTCAAATGTTCTAGCCTGTTCTTCCAGCTGTTTAATCAAATTTTCACACAGAATCGGGGTGACGCCGCCAACGTCCCAGATCATTTTTTCTGGATAAAAGAGCATGCGACCACCCAATTTATCCCGCGCCTCAATCAACTTGGTCTTCATATCACGCATCCCACTGTAAAATGCAGAATACATGCCGGCAGGTCCACCGCCGATAATTGTTACATCATATAATTCCAAATGCTGATCCATGTAGTTACCTCCATCAGTTCGATCCAAAGCGCTCGACTATTTGATATCGATTCTCATTATCACTCTTTTCCTAGTCTAATGGGAAACTTATCAAATTACAATGGCTAAAATTCAAACATTTCTTATACAAAACTACCATCGGTTATTTATTTGTTGATTACTTAACTTTGGGAGCTGCCAGTAGATGCTCGACAACGAAATCGATTTGCTTGTTGATGGAATAGATATCCGAGTAATAGAAGAAATCAAAATCAATCTCGATTAAACGGCCTTCTTTGATAGCGGGTATGCTATTCCAAATTGGATTATCGTTAAGGTTATCTGCCCCTTCATATACCGAACGAAACACGTAGTCTCCCATATACTCAGGAAGAACTTCCATGGACAAGGTCGAACCTGCCGCGTCGGAAACGACGTCAATTTTTTTCTGGACCGCTTCAGGTGCTTTCATTTCCAAGTACTCATATATAGCCTGAGATCCTCGGCCGTATTGCTTACTTTCTACAATGACCATCTCTTTCAGCCCACCCTCGACGATGGAGGCCGTTTTGTCCAGTATGCCTGCATCAGCAAGTTTTTTCTTGCTCTCTTCAACTTTACTGTTAAGATTGTCGATTAAAACGTCTGCTTCCTGTTCTTTTCCGAAAATGCTAGCGATACTATGAAGTCTTTCTTCCGTTGTCAATTTCTCATATGGGACATACACAGTTGGTGCAATATCTTTTAATAGCGTGTAAGTCTCTTCTGAAGGAACAATGATCAAATCCGGGTCCAGATCAATGACAGCCTCAGGGTTTGGTTCGAACCAGGTGCCTAGTGAATTTACCCCTTCAAGCTCATTCTTATATGCAGCCCCATCAAATACGTCAGACGTCGCAATAGGCTTAATTCCAAGCGCTACAACATCTCCTTGAAGATAAAGTACAACCACCCGTTTAGGATTTGCCGGGACAACAACATCACCTTTAACCGTGGAGACCGTGCGTGTTCCATTTTCGTTGTTCGTTTGACTACCTGAATCTGATGATGAAGATGCGGCTGTGCTCGTAGATGAGTTCGTATTCGTGCCTTCCCCCGTAACTGTTGTTGTTGTAGAGCCAGCGGAGCATGCCGATAAAAGCATTGTGATGCTTAAAAGTGCAACCAAAATCATGCTGGAGCTTGTTTTTCTTCTTTTCATTGATGTAGACCCTCCGTCTATATATTGATAATGATTCTCATAATCAATATATCCTCGCTTCCATCTCCAGCCAATGGACGATTCGGAGAATTGTAATGGACGATCCTCTGCAAGGGTCTGGTCTCTTATTTTCCGCTGATAGAGTGTGGGGGACAGGCCCACATGTTTTTTGAAAATACGGCTGAAATAATACACATCCGTGTAACCCACTTCTGCCGCGATTTCGCGCAGGGTTGCATCGGATCGCACAAGCAGATTCCGGGCCTTGGTCAGTCTCGTTTGAATGAGATAATCAATCGGACTGTGTCCTGTCTTCCTTTTAAATTGCATAGATAAATGACGGGAGCTGTAGTTGAATTGTTCAGCCAGAAAATCCAGAGTCACCTGTTCCCTATAATGCTCCTGGATGTAGCGAAGTGTTTGCTCAATAGGGTCTGGAAGCACTGTTCTGACTTCCTGCTCTGCCAATTGAAACAACAGCTCATAAATAAATTGGTAGAACAAACTTTTTACTTGTAGCAAGTCCAGTCTGCTCGCCTGATCCCACGCTTTCTCCAGTTCTCCAAAATAGCGCAATATAGCAAGAGGATTGCTCGGCGTAAATCCATATTGCAAAGAGAACGGAGCAATCTGAGGAGGTTGTGACAACCGCCATGTTTTACGATGAGTTGGGAACGCAAGGAATGCCCGGTAGAACAACAAGTAATATTCAAACTTTTCGCTCACCCGAATATCCAGTGATGATCCTTTACCACCATGCAGAATACAGAATCGCTGTGCTTCGTGTGTTTTCCCATCCAATTTAAGTTGAGCTGCACCCCGAATGCTGTATATAAAAGCGTTTGCCGGAAGCAAATAGGACTCCTGTATCTCCCCTACCTCCATGGCGATCCGGCGTATATCCAGAATTTTAACAGCCGCGTGATTCCAGCTTTGCATCTGTTCGTTTAATTGCATCGATTACTCTCCAATCCCAGTCTCACCAGGAACAAGACCTTGTGCAGGTCATTATTCTGCAAACCATCCTCTAACCGAAGCTTTATAGTGGTTCACTATTATTCCTTCATTATAGATGATAATAATTTTCATTATCAACTGAATTTTGACCAGGATTCAATTTCATCAACCAATGATTCGAAAGATTTACTTTTGATCCGCTGTCTTCGTGAACCAAGCTGCCAATTCCTCGGTCTGATCCAACGTTGCAATAGGGTCAAAGTACCATGAACGATCCGGACTCCAGATAAACACACGATCATTCTTGACGGCATCAAGCGAACTCCATACTGGCTTGGATTTCAATTCCTCTACAGTCAGGTTGTCTGCCGTAAGAATAATGTAATCACCGGAAAATTCGGGTATGGATTCGGACGAGACTTCAACAAGCTGATCTTTCATTAATATCTCTTTTTTGTCTGCCGGAGGATTCAATCCGAGAGCACTGTACACAGCTTGACCTCCACGCCCAAAATTATCACCAAAGGCTAACGGTCCTTTATCGTAAAATTGCATAACGGATACTTCTGCATCTGCGTCGATTGCTTCACTTACACGCTTCTTGGCATCCGCAATTCGTCCGTCGTAGTCGTCCAACCATGACTCAGCCTCTTTTTCTTTGTTCAACGCTTTACCGAAATAAGCGATCTCTTCATGGGTATTTTTCAACTCTCCATAAGGAACAACAAGCGTAGGCGCAATTTTGCTAAAAGAATCAAACAAATCAGGATCACCTGTGACAATCAGATCTGGTTGAAGTTCCAACACCTTTTCAAGAGAAATAGTTTCGTATTCACCAATATTCTCTACTCCCTCAAGTGATTTGATAAAATAGGGGTTCTTCAAGTTCATTTCCGGTGTACCGACTGGCTTGATTCCCAAAGCAATCAGGCTTCCTAAATATAAATCCACCACAATTCGCTTGGGTTCAGACGGGACCGTGATATCTCCCTTAACCGTCGAGATGATCCGAGGCTCGGAATTGTTCGATTGGCTATCAGCCGTTACTGTGCTGGTAACACTCGAAGTCCCTTTGCTTCCGGCTGTTTCTCCCCCAGAATTACTAGTTGCCCCTGGCGAGCAGGCACTCAGCAGTAAAGTAAGACTTAATAAAATACTAAGCAGCATTCCCGTTCTTGTCTGTCTATTCATGTACAATGACCCTCCGTGTTTATATTGATAATGATTATCATCATCGTTATAAACATACCTTCCAGCTCTTCCACTGGAAATGTCATTTCGCGCCAGGGCCGATGTCAGATCAGGCCATTTTAAGGTGCCCGATGTTTTCTCCTTAAACTGAAGCGGAGAAACACCTGTATGTTTTTTGAACATACGCCCTAGATAATATCCGTCCGGATAACCGATGCCTGCCGCAATCTCATCCAATGTAGCGTCGGTATGCAGCAGCATCTCCTTGGCCTTGAACAAACGGAACTGAATCAAATAGTCGATTGGACTATAACCCGTGGCCTGCTTGAACTTGCGGGACAGACTTCTGGGACTGCTGCCGACCTTCTCCGCCAAAACATGCAATGTTAGGGGCTCAGCATAAGAGGATTCCACAATTTTGATGACTTTGCTGACCTGATTCGTAATGGAATAACGAGTTGCAGCATGAGGAATTTGTGCTGATACTTGCTCTACAAAAGGATAAAAAAGACTTTTTGCCTGAAAATGATGTATGGGGTTCTTTTGATTCCATAAAGCGTGTATCTGTTTTACTTGCTCATACAGCACAACAGGTGACTCAGGGGCAAAACCATAGGTTAGCTGAAATGGATTCATGTGCTCCATCATGTTGCCCAAATCGGTTCTTCCTCCACTTGGCAAGCTTGATTTGTACATAAGGTAAAACAGGTTTAATCCAGATTGTCCAGCTTCAATATGCAGCACGCTCCCTTTTCCACCATGAAGAACATAAAAACGACTCACTTCATGCTTCTGGTCGTTTATGGTCACATAGGCTTTACCCTGGATGGTGAATACAAACGTGCTCGCAGGAAATTTATATGTTAGCTCCTCGGTTGGCCCTAACTCCATATAACGTATATCCGCAATACTCACAGCAGCATAGTTCCAGAGTATGTAATAATTATTCCACATTTCATTAACCCAACTCCGTCTAAATAGATTGACTAAACAGTCCTTCACTCATTGATAACCATTATCAATCATTATTCGCAAGTAAGCAACACACAAGTGAAAAGAACTTATTACCAGCGTATCTTCATTTGCTTCTCGTAACATCCGATATATGTAAGTAGATCCACGATATAACGAAGAAGGGGAAAAGACCATGAATTCAATTTCACCTGCCTCCAAAAGCAGCTTCACCCCCGGGAGCCAAGTCTCCAGTAGAGATAAGGAAATTCAGGGACTTATGCAGCAGAAGGTTAGGCTTAATGAAGAAGTACAAGCTGTAAAATCCAATGATGAACTGGACACTAAAACCAAAGCAGCACGAATCAAATCATTAACGAGCTCCATTACGCAAATCGACACGCAGATCGCCCAGATCAAAGCAGAGGAAATGGAGGAAAAGAACAAATTAAAACAGCCTGAGAAGACCAAAGAACAACAGCCCCAGCGCAATGACGAAGCTCAACCCCCATCCATGGACCATCTAATTAAGCACAGTCAGACTTACGATCAGTTAGGTAAACTGGTCGGTTTGCGAGATCGCATGAACAGCTCCATACAAACCATTGAAGGTGAAACCAAGTTTGACCGACTGGTTCTGGAGATTAATGCTGGCAATGATGCTGGCAAATCGATGATGCTTGAAAATGCTGAACGTACGGTATTCCAGAAAAAAAGAGAAATCGTGCAGGACATCAGCTCCCAAATGAGCAAAGTAGGTCAGAAGATTGGAGAGTTGATGAAAGAGATACATCAGCCTGAACCAAAAGAATCCGTTTCGTCTCCTACACCTTCATCCTCTGTGGAAAAGGAAAATCAGGAAGTTGTTGAGGGAAATAAGGCTGAAAATAAATCGAAGATTTCCAATGGTACGCAGAATGATAAAGACCTAGGAAAAATTCAAGAGACTCAATCAAATGAATCCCCTGCCCCTTCCTTTACATCGCTCGACATTCGGGTTTGAACAGGTGACAGAGGTGATATGTAGTTTCAGACCATATTAAAAAATGGATGTTGATTCACCATATATTTTTTTATAGTAGGCATATGTCTGAGCATAATCTAAAAAAGCTCCCGACAGCTTTCGAAGCACATAACGATCATTCTGCAACAAATAATGAGCACTGGCTGCGTTCTTGAACAAAATTACGAGCTCATTGTCGGAAACAAACTGGTTCACATTTATTCCACTGCTAAGAATGAAGCGCTGCAGATCTTCATAAAGTCCAATAGTATACTTATTAGCATCATTTGTAGAAAAGAAGAAATCTAAGCTGTCACTATGATAAGAACCGTTTTTAGTAAAAGTTACATTGGCTGACCAGCCATCAAAATCAAAAGTTAGTACTTCTTCACTCTTACTTAACCATTGCTCATCTGAATATTTTTTTAAATTATCAATATGAACTATTTCTTGACCAAAATAACTCACCAAATTACCTGCTTCGAGATACTTAGAAAAGATTAGTTGTGAAATTTCAGTTTTATTCAGTAGATCCATCTCCTTTGCACTTCTTTTAAAGCATTAAAATTTATTTCATTATAACAAGAGTAGAGGTTGTAAACGCCTCCTACATGTATAAAAAACCGTTACAAAAAGGCTATTTAAGCCCGATTGTAACGGTTTTTTAGGTTTCATTATTTATGTTAAATCATAAATTTCAATCTGCTCAATACATAAGTAATCAAGAATTATTATATATCATTCCTGATCCTTTCAGGACACCTTATTCTCAATTCTAAGCTTGTCAGCGACCATCGCGATGAACTCGGAGTTCGTCGGTTTCGACTTGCTGATATTGATGGTATAACCAAACAGGTGGCTGATGCTGTCGATGTTACCACGTGTCCAAGCCACTTCGATAGCATGACGAATGGCTCGTTCGACGCGAGACGGCGTTGTTTTGAACTTTTCGGCAATCGCTGGGTACAAGGTTTTCGTGATAGCACCCAAAATTTCGATATTGTTATACACCATAGTGATGGCTTCGCGTAAATACTGATATCCTTTAATATGCGCAGGAACGCCGATTTCATGTATGATGGACGTAATGCTTGCATCCAAATTTTTGTGCTTACCCATCGGCACCACGTTGGACTTGTTCATAAACATCGATGAACCGCCACCACCGCCTGTGGAGATCGTGGTTTGCGTGCCAACCAGTTGACGTACACGATTCGCGAGTACTTCCATGTCAAATGGTTTCAGGATGTAATAAGAAGCTCCGAGTTGCACGGCACGCTGCGTGATATTCTCTTGTCCGAAAGCCGTAAGCATAATGACTTTGGGCTGTGGAGACAGATTCAGGTTGCGCAGACGCTCCAGTACACCCAGTCCATCCAGGTGAGGCATAATAATATCCAGAATAAGTACATCCGGTACATCGCGAGTCTGCTCCAGCAACTGCAGCACTTCTTCTCCATTGTAAGCAATTCCGGTTACTTCCATGTCTTCCTGTTCGGATATATATTCGGCAAGCAAATTCGTAAATTCACGATTATCATCGGCCAGCAATACCTCAATTTTTTGCAAAACGGTATCCTCCTTTAATTTAAACATCGTTTCGTACATTTCCTTACAGGTTAAATTTTCGACACAGGGGAGGAAATTCCTTCTGTCGAAAATTATTTTTCTTTATTTTTTTTTCTCATTGCTATATAATAAATAATTTATTTCATTATCCGATATTATATGTTTCCATTCGACAAAAAAACCTTAAGGAGGTTATCCCGCCTTAAGGTTTTTTGCATTATCCTTTTTCATCATGACTCCTGCATCTTGTAACATCCACTCAATGAAGCAGCCATAACCTGATTTCGGATCATTGACAAACACATGGGTCACGGCACCGATAAGTTTACCATTTTGCACAATGGGGCTACCACTCATGCCTTGTACAATGCCTCCGGTCTTATCCAGCAGCTTCGGATCTGTGATTCGAAGCACCAGACCTTTGGTCGCCGGTTCGGATTGGTCTGCTACGTGAACAATATCAATCGAGAAACGCTCCACCTGCTGACCCTCAACAACTGTGAGAATTTCTGCAGGACCTTCTTTTACTTCATGGGAGAAAGCAACAGGAATTCCTTTTGAATACAAACTATGTTCAGGATTTCCGGACATTTTACCAAAGATACCAAAAGCCGTATTACGTTCAATATTGCCCAAAATTTTGCTTTCTTTCAGGAAATGAGCTCGTTTTTCACCCGGATCACCGGATTCACTCTTAGAGATTGACGTTACATTGGACTGAACAATCTGACCACTACCGACAACGATGGAGGTCTGCGTGTTCATATCCGTGATGACATGTCCTAGAGCGCCATATACGCCTTGATCTGGAGCATAGAAGGTTAATGTTCCTACACCTGCGGCGGAGTCACGAATGTACAAGCCAAGCCTCCAGGCTTTGTCTTCCGCGTCATAAGCCGGTGTCAAACGGGTTTTAACCGTTTCTTTACCTCGTTTTAAAACGACATCAATTCCTTTTTTGCTCTTGCCTGCAAGCTCAACAGCTTCAGCTACACCCGATACACCATCAAGGCGTTTACCGTCCATATGGGTAATCAGATCTCCAAGCTTGATGCCTGCTGATTCTCCAGGGGATACACGTTCATCTTGTCCAGAACGGACCAGATGGTGCCCTACAACCAGAATACCTGCAGATTTTACTTTGACGCCAATGGTTTGTCCCCCGGGTACTACACGCAAATCCGGAATCACATTTACGTTAACTGTTTTTACCGGAATTTTTCCCCACAACTTCAACGTTAATTTGGCATGTCCCGTTTGTTGGGGATGAAGATGCAAAGGTTGTTGCTTCGTTACGTGAACTGCAGTTTCCTTTCCATCAAAACCGACGATGTCAGGACGATCCACAACAGCGCTTGAAGCAGCCGGTACAGCGAGATGAACGTCAGCCTGCCTGCCTGCAAATACCTGAAGTTCATCAGGCAATGAAGCATAACTTTGCACAGGCTGAATGGCCTGGCTGATCACACATAGAAAGAAGGCAAATAAAAGACCTAGCAATTTCTTCCTGAGGGGGGAATTCAATGGCTGTCACACTCCCTTTGCTTCTTTCGCTTGACGAAAGGTGGTCGCCAATTGCGTACCTATAAGATAACCTCGCCCCCAGGCTTTTATTACTGTCAATCATTACGCCAGCCGCTCGTTTCACCCTTTTTTGGCTTCCGCCAAATTCAGCATTTCCTGTGCATGATGCAGAGTTTTTTCTGTAATTTCCACACCGCCGAGCATACGTGCCAATTCCTTCACTCTGCCTTCGTCTGACAGCGATTCCACTTGTGTCATCGTGCGTCCGTCATACACATGCTTTTCGATGAGATACTGATGATCGGCCATACAAGCGACCTGTGGCAAGTGAGTAATAGAGAAAACTTGGCAAGTGGAGGACAGACGGTATAATTTCTCCGCTATGGATTGTGCTGCTCTTCCGCTCACACCTGTATCCACCTCGTCAAAGATCAACACCGGAATCCGGTCATGACGTGCGAAAATACTCTTCATCGCCAGCATCATTCGGGACAACTCACCACCGGAAGCAATCTTGCCGAGCGGACGTAAAGGCTCACCTGGATTCGGAGAGATCAGGAATTCCGCATTATCTGCACCCTGACGCGTAAGGCGAATGCGACGCCCATTCCATTCGATCCCTTTTGCATCTTCAAAAGGAGTAATTTGAACTCGTAACGTCGTTCTCTCCATCTGCAAATCCTTCAGTTCACTTTCCACCTGCGCTGCAAGTTCCTCTGCACATTGTTTACGAACCCGGCTGAGTTCCTCCGCAGACTCCATGACTAATTTGAGCAATTTGTCACGTTCATTACGCAGCTTCTCCAAACGTTCATCCTTGTTCTCCAACTGGTCGGTTTCATGGCTAATTTGTTCATAATAATTCAAAATAAGTTCCACACTGTCACCGTATTTCCGTCTGAGGCCAGAAATCAGATTCAGTCGCTGTTCCACTTCTTCCAATCTACCCGGGTTAAATTCGATCTTCTCCCGATAATCACGCAACTGAAACGTCGCGTCTTCCAACTGATAAAATGCTGACTGGAGCTGTTCAACAATAGGCTGCAAGCCTTTGCTATCATATCCTGATATATCTTCAATTCGTGACAGCGCGATACTTACAGCTTCTAACCCACGTTGACCGCTAAGCAGATCATATGCACCAGCAACACTGTCCATCATTTTCTCACTATGGGATAGTTTGACCCGTTCTTCTCCGAGTAATTCATCCTCACCCTGCGTTAGAGAAGCAGCTGCAATCTCTTCAAGTTGAAAACGGTACATGTCCAGCAATTGATACGCACGTTGACTGGATTCCTGAAGTGCACGCAGTTCTTTTTCCGCCGTAATAAATTTACTGTAGCGTTCTTGATATTCCGTCTTGACTGGACCGATGATTGCTGCCCCGTATGTATCCAGAAGCCCCAGATGACTTTCTGCGCGCAACAAACTTTGATGTTCATGCTGTCCATGAATATTAATTAATTTTTCTCCGACTTCACGGAGCATCGTTAAATTGACCAATTGGCCGTTAATACGAGATGTACTTTTGCCTTGGGTATTCAGTTCCCGGCGAATCACCAGATGCTCCTCCGGTTCACAATGGATGCCAAGCTTCTCTAACGTTACCCATACCGGATGGCTTGGCTCCATTTCAAACAGAGCCTCCATCTCGGCCTTCTCACATCCATAACGGATCAGATCGGCAGAGCTTCGTCCACCAGCAATCAGACCCAAGGCATCAATAATGATCGATTTACCCGCTCCTGTTTCACCAGACAAGACATGGAATCCCGGGTGGAAAACAACATCAACTTCTTCTACAACAGCCAAATTACGAATCGATAATGTAACTAACATCTGCAAAAACACCTCCGGATGACTCACTCAGAAATTATGTTTTTGAACCATTATATTCTAGGAAATATAACCCATAATCCGCTCGATTACGGTCACGCTGTTACTTTCCGTCCGGCAAATGATGAGTATGGTATCATCTCCACAGATGGTCCCCATCACTTCCGTCCACTCAATATTATCGAGCAAGGCAGCAATGGAGTTAGCTGTGCCAGGCAAACACTTCATTACAACCAGATTGTTTGTATGATCAATGTGTAAGAAGTTGTCCACAAGAGCACGTTTCAGTTTCTGAATCGGATTATATCGTTGGTCTGTAGGTAGCGAATACTTATATCGTCCATCGTCCATGGGAATCTTGATTAAAAGAAGCTCCTTAATATCCCGTGATACAGTGGCTTGAGTCACCTGGAATCCGGATTTACGCAAAGCTTCAACCAGATCATCCTGGGTTTCAATTTCGTTTTGACTAATGATTTCACGTATTTTAATGTGTCGTTGTCCTTTCATACATGCCTCCAGTTAAAAGTTCAATGTATTGCAATAAAACGGCAAATTCTAATTTCCATAACGTTTGCCATCCTGCAATTCGTTCATTCGTTATATAAACAACTTTCAGGTTTCATTACTCCCCTTAGTCCAGATCATCTCCATCGTACACGTCTTCTTGATAGTCCATGAGCCTGATTACCTTGATATCCGATTCCTCCAAGTCCACATACAACAACCCTTCACAGCTGGGATATAACAATAAATAATACAGGAAGCGGTCTCGCAGGGATGGCCCAGTAAGTTCAAGAGGTTGCCTGCGACGGGACGTCTTCACCAGATATCTCTCATCATCACGCTCTGCTACATAATCAATGAACAGCCTGCTGAAATAAACGGATTCATCCGCTTCAAAGGCTAAAGGAATTTTCATTTTACCTCCGATGACTTCATATCCTTCCGCTTCAAGCAGATCCACTGCGGGTGAATCCTGAATTTCTAAATTCAGTTGCATACCCGACAAGTTTACTGGAATCGGACGATTAACCCAATTCCGAAAGCCAGAGAACAGCCATAAAATTAAGCAGACAGCAAGTACACCAATAACAATTGTGTCATATTGCCCATCCATCATCGCTCACCTCGAAGACATATTCGAGATTCGACAACCGATTTCCTTTTAGAATGTCACCTTTCCAGCGAAAAGAAACCCATCCTATGATGAGTTTCCTGTAAAAGTATGGGCAGCTTCCCTTGCAACTTGATCTGCAAGTGCATCAAGTGAAGCCTGAACGTTCTCTTGTTGTGTTGCCTCTGGTTCTTCCAGACGCCAGTGAGCGAGAAATTCAATATTTCCTTCTCCGCCTGTAATCGGCGAGAATGTTAAACCTTTTAGCTTTAATCCAAGCTCATTTGCGAAACGAAGCATCGTCTGCAAAACGTCCTTGTGAACCTTTGTATCACGAACGACGCCAGACTTGCCGACTTTCTCACGGCCTGCTTCAAACTGAGGTTTAATTAACGCCACAATATCTGCCGGTTGCTTTAGAAGTGCCAGCAACGGCGGCAAAATAATTCTCAGCGAAATAAAGGATACATCAATACTAGCAAAATTCGGCACAGGTCCATGAAGATCTGCGGGAGTCACATAACGGAAATTGGTTCTTTCCATTACAGTAACCCGTTCATCATTACGGAGTGACCAATCCAGCTGGTTATATCCTACATCTATGGCATATACATGAGATGCACCATGTTGTAGGGCACAATCAGTAAATCCACCAGTGGATGAACCGATATCAAGCATCACAAGTCCATTCATATCGAGATCGAAGTGACGGATCGCTTTTTCAAGCTTTAATCCGCCTCTACCGACATAGGGATGTACTGAACCCTTTACTTTAAGTTCGGCTTCCCGTGGAATCTTCATGCCCGCTTTTTCAATCCGCTCATTGTTGGCATATACCAGTCCAGCCATGATTGCAGCTTTTGCCTTCTCACGACTTTCGTAGTATCCCTGCTCAACCAGCAGAACATCAATTCGTTCTTTCGGGAGTGACATGTCTTTCTCCTATCATGTAGTAATCCTAATTAATCAATAATGTGTTCCAGTTTCTCTGATTGTTCCAGTTATGAAGGAAACCGAGTTCTGGACATACCATATGAAGATTGGGCTGCCAAACTGCGCAGCTCCGAACTCACATTCTCGACCGTGAGTCCCACTTCAGCTCTTTGATCCTCAATACTGCCATGTTCAATGAATCGATCCGGAATGCCCATCAGCTGTACATGAACATCATGCAGTCCTTGTTCTGCGTAAAACTCCAGAACTGCACTGCCCATACTGCCTGCTTGTGATGCTTCTTCAAGCACAATTAACTTCGTGCCTCGAACTGCTAGATCACGCAGCATCTGCTCATCAAGCGGCTTAAGGAAGCGGGCGTTTATTACGCCAACCGTAATACCTTCTCTTTTAACCGTCTCTGCAGCTTCTTCAGCAAGCTGTACCATTGACCCCGAAGCGATGATAGCATAACCTTCAGATGGACGAAGCTGTTCCCATGTACCGATTGGAATCGGAATGAGTTCATCATCAAGGGGCACGCCTACAACATTGTTTCGTGGATAACGATAAGCAATCGGGCCTTCATTATATTCAAGCGCCGTCTTCATCATATGGCGCAGTTCATTCTCATCCTTAGGCATCATCAGAACGATATTCGGAATATGACGCATAAACGCCACATCGTACACACCTTGATGCGTTTCACCATCTGGACCGACAAATCCGGCACGGTCAATGGCGAACATGACATTGGCATTATGACGACAAATATCATGTACAATCTGATCATAAGCACGTTGCATAAACGTCGAATAGACGGCAAATACCGGCTTCAACCCTTCCATTGCCAGTGCTGCACACATGGTTGCTGCATGCTGTTCGGCAATACCCACGTCAATCATGCGATCAGGGAATTCTTTACTGAAAGGAATGAGACCTGAACCTGTTGGCATGGCTGGTGTTACCGCAACAATTCGTTTATCCTGCTTGGCAAGATCAATCAACGTTTTACCGAACACTTCCGTATACATCGGTTTGCCTACAGCCTTAAGCACTTGACCTGATTCAATTTTGTACGGAGAAATTCCGTGCCATTTGTGTGAATCGGCCTCAGCTGGCTGATAGCCTTTACCTTTGGTTGTCAGTACATGAACCATTACAGGACCATCGACGTTATCCGCCTGTTTGAACGTTTCAATCAATTTCGGAATGTCGTGTCCATCAATGGGTCCCAAATAGGTGAAGCCCAGCTCTTCGAACAGAACTCCTGGAACCATCATGTATTTGACACTATCTTTAATCCAGCTCGCCGATTTGGCCAAACGATCCCCTATGGCAGGAATTTTTTTGAGCATTCCCTCCACATCATCCTTGGCTTTCAGATAATGGCGATCCGAACGAATTTTGCTCAAATATTTATGCATAGCCCCGACATTCGGAGCAATGGACATTTCATTATCATTGAGGATAACCATTAGCTTTTTCTGTTCATGACCGATGTGATTGAGAGCTTCAAAGGCCATACCACCTGTAAGCGCTCCATCCCCGATCATCGCGATAACCTGATTGTCTTCACCTTTAAGATCACGGGCAAGCGCCATGCCCATCGCAGCAGATAACGATGTGCTGCTGTGGCCCGCTTCCCATACATCATGTTCACTCTCGTTACGTTTAACAAATCCACACAAGCCATTATGCTGACGAAGTGTATCGAAGCGATCCATCCGTCCCGTTAGAACTTTGTGCACATAAGCCTGATGCCCTACATCGAAAATCATTTTGTCCACTGGACTGTTATAGCAGTAATGCAGGGCTACCGTGAGCTCAACCACTCCTAAGTTGGGTGCGAGATGGCCCCCTGTAACGGACAGCTTCTCAATCAGAAACTGCCGGATCTCTGCCGACAAAAGAACGAGATCATCCTGAGACATCGACTTTAGATCACTGGGTTGTTTAATTTGTGGAAGCAGCACGAGAATCTCCCCGCTTTCCTAGATTGTTTGATTTGGTGTAATCCATATATACACAGTTTATTAAATGACATTAAAACATTATAACATAAAAGAACAAGAATCATAATTTACGGCACTATACTCCTGATAACGAGCATTTTCGCCAGCAAGGTTCGTATGATCTTCCTCAATATGTATTCCCAAACCCACTTGGAACAGACTCTCTTCATGAAGCCCAGAAAAAGCACATTAAATTGATTACACGATTCTGGGTGATTTGAAACAGAGACGCTCAACCAAAACTAATGATCTCGACTCATCAGATAATCTGCAATCTCCATCAGTCTCGAAGGGTCAGGTAACTCCGCTCTGCCAAGTGCATCTTTCGCAGATTGCGTAAGGGACTTCACCTCTTGAAGAGAGGCATCCATACCAATAAAATAAGGGTATGTAACCTTTTGCTGATTCACATCACTTTGTGTCTTCTTGCCCATTTTCTGCTCGTCACCCGTCAGGTCGAGAATATCGTCCTGAATTTGGAAAGCTAACCCCAGATCTCTGCCAAATACGCGCAGCGCCTCCAACTGTCCGTCTGTCGCACCACCAATACGTGCGCCCGCAATGAGAGAAAACACAATTAAATCTCCAGTCTTGTGCAGATGAATATATTGCAATTGGGCAAGATCTGTCATGCCCTGTTCGCCTTCCATATCAGCCACTTGTCCGCCAACCATGCCTCTTGCGCCAGCCAATTCCGACAATTCCTCCACAATGGATAACAATGCGTCTGCTGACACACCACTGCGACGACCTGCCTGAACAATACTATAAAAAGCGTGCGTTAAAAGTGCATCGCCAGCCAATATAGCTGTCGCTTCACCAAATACTTTGTGATTCGTTAATTTTCCCCTGCGATAGTCGTCATTATCCATGGCAGGCAGGTCATCGTGGATCAACGAATACGTATGAACCATCTCCACGGCGCAGGCTACCGGCAATGCAGCTGTACGCTGTGCACCGAAGGCTTCCGCCGCAGCAACGACCAGAAGTGGACGAAGGCGTTTGCCCCCGGCCATAAGTGAATACTGCATCGCGTCAGCCAGTGACTGAGGCACATCCCAGTGAACAGGAAGAGTCTGCTGCAACTCTCCCGTCACCTCAGCTGTGACTTCCTCAAGATACGTTTCAAACGAAGGACGATTACTCATTGACTTCACCACTTTCGTCGACGGCAGCGCCGAACGGTTTCTTGCGAAGTTCCCCATCCTCTTCTACGATCATCTCGATCTTACGTTCCACTTGTTCTAACTTCAAACCACAAAGTTGGGAAAGTTTCATTCCGCGCTGAAACAAATCGATGGCCTGTTCCAGTGGAACATCACCATGCTCAAGCTGACCTACGATGTCTTCCAATGCCGCCATTGCCTCTTCAAAATTCAATTCCGGTTCATTCGCCATGGGTATTGTCGTCCTCCTTCATTCCCCAAACCTGACAGTCCAACTGTCCGTCTGTTAATTTAATCTTTATCGAATCTCCAGGCTGTACATCCTTCATCGATTTGATCAATCGTTGCTCCTGTTCGTCATAGACAAGGCTGTATCCGCGTGACATAACTTTGAGCGGGCTAAGCGCATCCAAATGACGTACAGATGATTTCCACTGCTGCTGCTTCGCTCTCGCAATGGATCGGATTGCAACCTCCAGTTGACGCCGGGCTGATGCATTCTCCCGTCTTGCTGCATTCACCTGTTCACGAGGATTGAACCGCTGCAGCGCTGCACGCAAACGTTCCTGTTTCTCGGTTGTCCATTTCATACGTGTATCTACAGTTCGCAGAAGACGTTGTTGCAGCATATCCAGTCGCTCCGTATGCTGCATTAAGGTACGTCTGGGATGCACAAGCACAGGTGAGCGTTGCAATCTGGCCAGTCGCTCGCGATTATGAACAGCACGCTGACGTAAACTGTGCTGCAGCTGACGCTGGCGCTGAGCGATCTGATCAAGCAGCTCAGCTCGATTGGGTACTGCCAGTTCGGCAGCAGCCGTAGGTGTTGCCGCACGTAGATCAGCAGCAAAATCGGCAATCGTAAAATCCGTTTCATGCCCAACGGCTGATATCACTGGAATGGCCGAACCCACAATCGCTCTTGCCACGATCTCCTCATTGAAAGCCCACAGCTCTTCCAGTGATCCGCCGCCTCGTCCGACAATCAGCACATCGGCTTCACCCATTCGGTTCAGGTTATTGATGGCCTTCACAATGGAAGGAGCTGCACCTTTACCTTGAACGAGTACAGGATACAGAATCACTTGGGCAGAAGGATATCTGCGTTGCAATGTAATCATGATATCCCTTACCGCTGCACCTGTAGGTGAGGTTACCACACCAATCGTCTGTGGAAAACGGGGAATCTGCCTTTTCCGTGATGTAGAGAACAGTCCCTCGTCCTCCAGCTTTTTTTTCAACTGCTCATAGGCCAAGTACAGACTTCCAATACCGTCCGGTTGCATGTGTGTAGCGTAGAATTGATATTGTCCATCCCGCTCATACACCGAGACATTACCACGAGCAATAACCCTTGCACCCTCCTTCGGTACAAAGGGCAATCGTTGATTATGGGAAGCAAACATAATGGACTTAATTCGGCTGTCCTTGTCCTTCAATGTAAAATACATATGACCGCTGGAGTGATGTGTAAAATTGGAGATCTCTCCGCGCAGCCATACATCCGACAGTACCTGATCCGATTCTAGCTTCATCCGGATGTATCGGTTCAGGTCTTTGATGGAATAGATCTTTTGATCTGCCACAGATTCGACCTAGGCCAATCCGTGAGCGCGTTTGGCCGCGATCAGTGTATTTTGCATTAACATAGTGATTGTCATTGGGCCAACGCCTCCAGGAACCGGAGTAATTGGGCCAGATACCATCTTCACGCTCTCGAAATCTACATCTCCTGCCAGTTTTCCGTTATCCAGACGGTTCATCCCCACATCGATTACAACGGCACCCGGTTTGACGAAATCGGCATCCACAAAGTTTGCACGTCCGATAGCAACCACAAGAATATCTGCCTGACGCGTAATCTCTTTCATGTTCGCTGTACGGGAATGACACATCGTTACCGTTGCGTTCTCACGTTGAAGCAGCAAGGATACCGGTTTGCCGACAATGTTGCTGCGTCCGATGACTACGGCATGTTTGCCTGACATTTCAAGACCGGTACGCTTGATCAGCTCGATCACACCCGCAGGGGTGCATGGCAACAGACTATCGTCACCAATGACGAGGTTCCCCACATTAACCGGATGGAATCCATCCACGTCTTTGTCCACGGCGATCGCATCGATTACCGCTTTCTCTTCGATATGCTTCGGTAATGGGAGCTGAACCAAAATTCCGTTAATGGATTCCTGTTTGTTCAGCTTGTCCACCAGCGCGAGCAGATCCTCTTGGGAGGTGCTTGCATCCAGACGATGAACTTCGGAATAGAAACCGAGGTCGTGACATGCTTTTTCTTTATTACGCACATATACTTGGGATGCCGGATCTTCCCCGACGAGCACAACAGCCAGACCAGGTACTACCCCCTGTTCGCTAAGCTGTTTTACTTCTGTCGTCATGCTTGCGCGGATCTCTTGGGATACTTCTTTACCGTTAATAATAGATGCTGTCATTGTACTCTCTCTCCCTTATGTGAACATATAATTAAGTGACTCACAAAATTAAGACAGTTTTGCTTTAATGGTGCTGACTTCCTGAATCATACGCCCAAGTACGCCGTTAACGAACTTACCGGATTCATCTGTACCAAAATACTTGGACAATTCAATCGCTTCATTGACGGATACTTTTGCCGGAATATCATCACGGAACACCATTTCATACGTTGAAAGCCGTAGGATCTGGCGGTCTACACGTGAAAGACGGCTAATCTGCCAGCCTTTCAAATAATCGACCAGTAATCCGTCAATCGCTTCTTTATTGTTCCAAGCGCCCTGTACCATTTCGGTCACGTAGGTACGCATTACATCTGCATCATGAATAACCACTTCGGTTTCATTGTCTTCTGCGGCTTCATTAATCAACATATTCACGGCTTCAGCTGCGCCCACTTCATTCATTTCCATCTGATACAGACTTTGTACTGCAATTTCCCTTGCCAAACGTCTTTTCATGTCCTGCCTCCTGCAGCGCTCCCTGTGGAGCGTCATCATGCTTATTTTAAAATATAAAATCTTTGATGGAATCAGAGATCTTATTATATTGTTATCCCTTTTCACAAAAAAACCTGCAATCGTTTCCTCCAAAAAACGGGCAACCTAAACTACAGCTCTATTTTCGGAAGAAACATATTGCAGGGTTCAGGTGGCTCACTTAAAGGGACGCCAGCGATCGCCGAGCCATTGCCCCCATTCCCTCCAGGGAATGAACGAGCCCAGCTTCGAGTCGCTTCGTCTGCCTAACGTATAACCGATGAACACCAAGAGTGCAAAGAACAACATATCCCAAAAACCGATCCATACATAAAGAAATCCAAAAAAGATGCCACCGACAATTCCGGTAATTCGGCCTCTGTGACTATCCCAAATCTCTCTCCACAGCATCAGTGAAACTCACCTCATTCCACTCGACTCTTGTAGTTAGGCGACTGGGTAACGTTGGCAATATACACGGTGACAAAAGAAACCGGGATACCCGTAATCTCATGTACATGATCATGTATTGCCTTCTGCAGATCGGCTGTCAGCGTCGGGATTGGCGTCTCGCCATCCACTACAGCGCGAATCATAATTTCCAGTCCAGATTCAACCACACGAATACGAGCTTTGACATCACGTACTCCCCGGAAACGGGAAGTCGCTTTGAGACAGAGATTTTCAATCGTTTCCATCGAAATCTGCACATCACCATACTCGGTACGTTGATCTACAGACGGCAATGAAGCACGATCACGCCGAACCGAGATGTAGAAAAATCGCAAACTCAGGATAAACAAAATCGCTGCGGCAACAACCGCCGCAATAATGACGTTTTGTTCCTGCTGGTAATTCAATTCGTAAGGCAGCACACCACTGATAAGAAGTATGACTGCTGCCGATATTGCTCCAACGCTTATGCTGTATATAAACAACAGAAGCCGATCCAGTATTTTAGCCACGAACTGCACAGCCTCCCTTGCTCACTAACATGGCTTAACCTGCCCTTTGGCAAAAGGATGATCCTCCGGTGCAAGCTTCCGCTTTTTATGAAGACCTGTCCAAGACGGGATAACCCCCGGCAGTGATGCCGGGGGAATCTGTCTTCTTTTATTTTACGCGCTGACTGTTCAGGTCAATTTCTTCAACTTTCTCGGTGCTCTTGAACTGAACGTCATGAATGTGCACATTAACTTCATTCACATTCAATCCTGTCATGTTCTCGATGGAGCGCTTCACGTTCTGTTGAATTTCAGTAGCCACCTGTGGCAGACGGTAACCATATTCAATAATAACGGAAACATCCACAGCAGCTTCACGCTGACCTACTTCAACCTTAACGCCTTTGGAAAGGTTTTTGCGACCAAGCAATTCAGCAAATCCACCAGCGAATCCGCCGCTCATGCCTGCAACACCTTTGACTTCAACTGTAGCCAGTCCAGCAATCACTTCAATAACTTCAGGTGCGATCTGGATTTCACCGATATCCGTTCGTTCAAATTCTGTCGGCAGTGTACTCATAACTGTTCAACACACCTTTCGCGAAATAAGTTTGCGGCCATCCGTCAGGGCGCTGGTACTCAGGCCAATCTGGCCTTCAGAACCCTTCCGGTCCGGCTTTACCGGAACTCCTGCAACCCTTCATCCGCGTATGTGCGGCGGCTTATCCTCTGCAGGAGACATGCGCTCTTATTATTACATACTATATCATTTGGGCTACATTATGACAAACAAGCCCAATATACCTTTTAAATCTCATTTTCCTCAAGAAATTTGATATCAAAGTCACCCCGAACGAACGTTGGATGCTCCAGCAATTTCTGATGAAAAGGAATCGTTGTGGAGATGCCTTCAATCGCAAACTCAGCCAATGCACGCTTCATCTTCGCGATGGCCTCTTCCCGGTTTGCTCCCCATACGATCAATTTAGCGATCATGGAGTCGTAATAAGGAGAGATCGTGTAGCCCGGATAAGCTGCACTATCTACACGTACACCCGGTCCTCCTGGTGCAAGATAGAAACCAATTTTGCCTGGTGACGGCATAAAGTTACGGTCTGGATCTTCTGCGTTGATACGGCACTCAATGGACCAGCCATTGATCACAACATCTTCCTGACGGAAAGAAAGCGGATTGCCTTCAGCTACCGAGATCATTTCGCGGATCAGATCCACTCCTGTAACCATTTCCGTTACAGGGTGTTCTACCTGAATACGTGTATTCATTTCCATGAAATAGAATTCACCGTTAGGGCTGAGCAAGAACTCAAGTGTACCTGCTCCCGAGTAATTCACGGCAAGCGCTGCCCGTACTGCGGCATCTCCCATCAATGTACGCACTTCTTCAGAGATGATAGGACAAGGTGCTTCTTCCACGAGCTTTTGACGTCGACGCTGAACGGAACAATCACGCTCGCCCAGATGCACTGCATTTCCATGTTTGTCTGCAATGATCTGAATCTCCACGTGCTTCATGCCTGTCAGGAATTTCTCCAGATATACTCCGGCATTGCCGAAAGCTTTCTGTGCTTCCTGCTGGGCAGCTGTAATTTGTTTGATCAACGTCTCTTCATCTTCAGCAATACGAATCCCTTTACCTCCACCACCAGCAGTAGCTTTGATAATGACAGGATATCCAATATCTCTAGCAATCATAATGGCTTCATTCATATTTTCAACCAAACCGTCGGATCCCGGAATTACAGGTACACCTGCATCCTTCATCGTTTGTTTGGCAACAGCCTTATCACCCATTTTGGTAATGGCTTCCGGAGAAGGGCCGATGAACGTAATATTGCAGGAACCACAGATTTCTGCAAAATCAGCATTCTCTGCCAGGAATCCATAGCCTGGGTGGATCGCATCACATTCCGTCAGTGTAGCTACACTCATCAGATTTGTGAAGTTTAGATAACTGTCTTTCGAAAGTGTAGGCCCGATACAATACGCTTCATCTGCAAGACGAACATGCAGGGAGTCTTTATCCGCTTCCGAATAGACTGCTACCGTCGAAATGCCGATTTCACGACAGGCACGAATAATACGTACCGCAATTTCGCCACGGTTCGCAATCAGTATTTTTTGAAATTTCATTTCGTTATTGTCCTCCTTCGAAGCTCATGCAGTTGCCGTTATGCGGCTATAACCGTTATTCCGGTTTCACCAGGAACAGGGGTTGTCCATACTCAACCAGCTGTCCGTTCTCAACCAGCACTTCAACGATTTCTCCCTTGATGTCAGCATCAAGCTCGTTCATCAGCTTCATCGCCTCAATGATACATACCGTTGTTTTCTCAACAACTTTATCACCAGCGCTTACAAAAGGACCTGCTTCCGGCGAGGAAGCTCTGTAAAAAGTACCCACCATCGGAGATACAATTTTATGTAAATGACTTGTAGTATCGACTTGCGGAGCAGCCTCAGCTACAACTGCAGCCGGTTGCACCTGTGGTGCAGCAATCATTTGCGGTTGAATAGCAGCTGCCTGAACATATTCGGTTTTACCCGGTTTGCGAATCGACAACCGTGATCCTTCGTTTTCAATTTCCAACTCTTGAACGGAACTTTCATCTACCAGTTTGATCAGCTCTTTGATCTCACTCAATTTAAACATTTCCATTATTCACTCCTTCGGCATCATGCCAGTCTCACTAGGACGGTCATATGGCTTTATGTATTATATCATAATCATTAAAAATGGAAAGAGCCCGAGATCTAATCCAGCTCTCGGGGCTACTTTTCCATATTTTAGATTACTGTTCTGTCACGTATTGCACGCTGATTTTATTTTGGGATACAGCCAGTTCTTTCATAACCAGATCCACAATGGAAACCGCCTGTTTTACATCCAATTTGTCACTGAGAACAACGACTTTATACTTGTCGGATTCCTCTTGAACGATGGCATTGGCAAACTGCTGCGACAGGGTTTCTTCAATACCATTGATTTTGGCTTCTTTTTCTTCCAGCGTACGAAGCTGCTCTGTTGCTTTGGCATTTTCTTCTGGAGTTTTGCTCAGATCGCCTGCAACGGTCATGAGTTCTTCATACTTGCGATTGTTACTTTCCTCACGCTGCCACTGGTAGTTCTGGAACTGGCTGCTCGCGGACGCCGCCGTATTCTGCTCCTCCATCTCCTTGAGGACGTCCTCATCTGTTTTCGTCGCACTGCCATCTGTTCCGGTATTTGTCTCAGGAGTGGTTGCTGCGCCTTTGTCTGTCCCTTTCTCGCTGCCTTTACCCGCTTCACCTTGTTTCTCTCCCGATTCCGCAGCTGGTGATTTCTCGGTGTCTCCAGCTTCTTTACCGTCTACAACCGCAGGATTATCAACAGATTCAGTTGCCGCTTGCTCTCCTTCAGTTCCTGTAACTTCGCCGCCATTCACCACTTCATTCACAACCAAACCTTCTGTTGGATCAAGGATTCCAGCCGTTTCCTTCGCTTCTCCCTGCTTCATACCATCCACCTGCGTGCTGTCAGCTACAGGCGTATTAACCGGACCGGAATCTTCAGTGAACAGGTAGTAGGCGGACAAAATGACCATCAGACTCAGCATGGATACGAGCCATACCGTTTGACGTTTGTTATTCATTAGAACTTCCTCCTCGAATTGGCTTCATTCTTATGACAATCAAATCTTTTGATTCATGGTTCCGGACTAATCCTGCTTGCGCGGAACAACCGAAATTCGGTAGGCCGCAACATTCAGTCCTTTTTCCACAGCATCTGTAATCAGGTCCTTCACAACCTTGTTCTCTGCACCTCTGGCAACGACAAGCACGCCCCGGATCTGCGGTTTGAGCTTTTTCGTGACAATCGGTGTCTGATCCCCTGATATTTCATACGTAATAATCTCACCATCCCGGGTATATTGCGTCATATGTCGCTTGCCCCCGCTTGCATCCGTTTCTTCCGTGAGCTGCTGCGAATCCTTCACATTACGCTGTACAACAAGCTCCTCTGTAGAATCCACCGTAACCATCACATCAACAGTTCCCACTCCAACGATATTTTCCAGCACACCCTTGATCTTGTCCTCAAATGCGATCTCTATCGCCTGAAATGGATTCTGATCCGTCGGATCCGTCTGTATGGATGCCATGGATGTAGCCGGATCAGGAGGCTCGCGACCGATATTTTCGGAATCAATCTTTTTGACATTGACGAAAGAGTTGAACAGCATAATTCCGACTCCGATCAAACCAAGAATAATCAGCCAGCGAAAGGTTTGACTACGCCGTTGCCCACCTTCTCCTCCGCCGAACCAGCTTTCCATCTTTTTGAGCCATTGCCTCATCGGATACCCTCCTTCTTACAGCGCCGAAGCACTTTTCTTTTCTTTCACCTGTACTTTGTTTGCATCAATATCCCACTTCTCTGTCAACAGCGTAATAATTTGTACCGCTCGTTCAGATCGGGAGGACGTCTGTCCTTGCTGAGAGTTTGTCTCTCCCAACTCACCCGACACAGGTGTGGAGTCAGCTTCCTGTCCATTTTGCGGCTCGTCAGAGTTACCATTGCCCACGCTACTTTCACGATTGCTGCCACTTTCCACTTCGATCTGTACTTCCGGGACCTCAATCTGACCAATCTCGATTGGCTCCTTTACTGGAGGTGATTCAGTGGCTTCGGATTCCGGGTCAGAGCCGAATATCGGTTTTGTAGCTGCCCCCGCTTCCTGTTGAGATGTATTGGAGTTGACTTTCCCGGCTGCTGTCTCACCCGACATCTCCACCAAAACATACTGGATCACTGGAAGTTCCACC
This sequence comes from Paenibacillus marchantiae, assembly GCF_028771845.1. Classification (NCBI taxonomy): domain Bacteria; kingdom Bacillati; phylum Bacillota; class Bacilli; order Caryophanales; family Paenibacillaceae; genus Paenibacillus; species Paenibacillus marchantiae. The sequence goes on from NZ_CP118270.1 coordinate 5,788,563, forward strand.
GAAGAGGCCAAATCCGTCTCCGGCTGGCTTGTATCCATGGCGAGCTTTACCTCGACAGACTGCACTCTCTCCCCGGTTGTTTCTTCAATTTGCCCTTTCATTACGTTAGCCAGTTCTTTGGCTGTCCATTGCAGGGATTGTTCCTGTTCATTGGATTGCAGCCGCTTGCCCTGAGCCAAAATCTGTTCAAGTGTTACATTTCCATCCGATGGCGAATCCATGGCGGTCATCGCTCGCTTAAGCTCGCCAACCGGATCACTTTTCAAGAGCTTCGTTATGGGCGATAACAGGGTCAGCAGGATAAGAAGGCTCAGCACAAGCTTGACATAGCGTTCCATGGATCGATTGGGCAACAGCATATCCACGAAAGTCGCCAGCAGAACGATCATGATCAATTCCCGGAGCCAGCTGCTCAGCCACCCCATCCTTCCAGCCCCTTTCTCTCGAGCATCCCCTCATCTCATCATGACGGTCAGATTGCCTGCGGTTAGCAAGATTGTGATTGCCAGAAAAAACATCAGTCCGACGGCTGCTAGTGCCGCAAATACGTAAATCATGCTTTTACCTATCGCCTGCAGACATCCTACAATCGGCGTATCCCCTAGCGGTTGCATGATCGCGCCAGTTATGTTGTAGATCAGGGCTAGCGTCAGAATTTTAAGTGCAGGAAACGCGCATAAAAACAAGATGATGATGACACCCGTTAGTCCGATTGCATTTTTCACCAGCAGTGACGCTGTGATAACTGTGTCCGTTGCATCCGCAAACGTTCTGCCGACAATGGGGACAAAGTTGCCTGCGATGTACTTCGCTGCTTTCAGACTGACACCATCTGCCACGGAGCCCGATGCCCCCTGCACCGAAATTACGCCCAGGAACATCGTGAGCAGTATTCCGAGTAGAGCCACACTAATGTTCCGTAACAGGTCTGCCAGCTGTGTAAGCTTGTACTTGTCGGACAAGGAACTGACGAGATGTAATACGGCTGAGAAAAAGAGTAATGGGAACACCAGCATATGAATCAATGTACCAACCAGATGAATCATGAAAATGATAAGCGGATGGGTCACAGAAACGGTAATGACATTTCCCATTGAAGCCAGCAGTGTAAACAACAGGGGCACCATGGCCATCATAAAGTTGATCATGCTCGCTATGGCATCCTTGGCGTATCCAATCGCAACACTGAAGCTGTTTATGGCGATGATAATAATGACCATGTAACAGATGGAGTACGCGATTTTGCTAATATTGTTTTTCTCAAAAGCGGTCTGTAACGTCTCCAAAATCATACTCAGCACACTCAGCATCACAATCGTGACCAGAAGTTTGCCGTTATATAAAATCTCATGCAGCATGAAGGTCCCAATCGCTATAAACACCGATTTCAGGCTGAACCCTTCATTGCCAGGCATTAACATATCCATAAAGGAAGGCGTTTTTCCTTCCGGGAAAAAACCACCGTATTGTTGCATGAGTTGGTCCCAATATTTTTCCACCTGATCCTTGGGAAGCTGGTCAGCCTGCTGCTGCATCCACTCTCCCGAGGGAGAACCGGCGAATACCTGTCCCATGATTCCAAACAGAAAACACAGCGTCAGCACGAAGGTAAGGCGCCACTGCGGCTTGTGATGCATCATTTTCATATGAAGTCCGCACGCCTCCCTCTACACCGGCATCAGCTTCATGACGGTTTCGATAATAATGCTGATGATCGGTATCGCGAGTACAAGGATCAGCACCTTGCCAGCAAGTTCAATCTTGGAAGCAATGCTCTCCTGGCCTGCATCCCTGACAATCTGTGCTCCGAATTCAGCAATGTACGCTATGCCTATAATTTTCAGTACAGTTTTCAGATAAATGCTCTCCATGCCTGAATTCTCGGCAAGCCGTTTCAACACTTCGATCACCGCGCCAATCTTGCCAATCAGTAGCATGAAGATCACGATGCCTGTGGCAGCAGCAATCAGAAAAGCGAACATGGGCTTCTGTTCTTTGATAACTAGAATGAGAACCGTTGCGATGAGCGCCAGACCTACAACTTGGATAATTTCCACAGGTCACCACCATCCCGGCTTCATGACCGTTTTCATTGAAAAAGAAATATCGATTTGATCTCTTGCAGCAGGCTGTCCAGCATTCGGACCACCATGAACAATACAACGACAAATCCGATCACGGTCACCCAGTGAGCCATATCTTCCTTTCCCATTTGTTTCAGCACCGTATGAATCATTGCAATGATGATTCCGATGCCCGCAATTTGAAAGATTGCGTTCACTTCTAAATTCATGACCTTGGCACCTCACTATCCCGGCTATTTCAGAAGATCAGAATGACGATTAACGCTCCGACAAGCATCCCGAGACTGCGGCACATTCGTTCATATTTCATTTGATCGGCTTGGGCACGGGATTCCTCATGCATAAGTTGCTGAATGGCTAACGAGATGTGCTTGGTCTGATCCTGACGATCGCTTGTGCCAAGGCTGAAGCTCAATTGCAGCATGACTTCCCGCTCGTCCGCCTTCATGGCTGATCTTCCCCACGCCTCTTCTATACCAGACTGAAGACTCTCACGAGCAGTATGTCCATGAGGTGGTTCCATTTGCCTGGCTGCGTGGAGAAACAGCGTCCGAACAGGCTCTTTTGTCTGGGCTCCCATTTTTCCCATGGCATCAGGTAACGGGGTCAGCCCGTAGTTAATCTCTGTCATCAACCGCTGGAGAGCCGCGATTAACTCTCGCAGTTGTCTTGGCCTCAAGGCATACTGCCTTGCCTTGTAGAATCCGGCGAGGGTACTGGCCAGCAGAATGATGACTGCACCGAGCATGTTAACCAAAGGCCTCACCTCCCACTTCTGTCTGCTGGAGACCACGCATTTTGCCATCGGCCAATCGAAAGGTCATGCCCCGGCTCGTCCGTTGCAGCTGTACATAGCGTTGGAACATCTGCTCGACGATCAGGGTTCTCAGCGCAGGTCTGGAAGAAAGCTCAGCCAGATCACGACCATGCGCAGTAGCGATGACAGATACGCCTGCGTGAAGTGCTTCCATCACCGCCTCCGCATCTTCCGGTCGGCCTATCTCGTCCACGATCAGGACATCGGGAGACATGGAGCGAAGCATCATCATCATTCCCTCAGCCTTTGGACAACCGTCCATGACATCGGTGCGAGGTCCCACATCAAATCCAGGTACGCCCTTGTAACTTCCAGCGATTTCGGACCGCTCATCAACGATGCCAACCTTTAGACGTGGACGTATGCCCTGAACAAGTTCATTGACACCCGTAAGTTTGGTTCCACTACTAATCTGTCTTGCCAGATCCCTCAGTAATGTGGTCTTGCCTTGCTGCGGAGGTGAAAGAATTAAGGTGTGCATGACCTGTCCACTTTTCATGTCCAGCAGATAAGGCAGAATGCGATCAGCGACTCCGTGAATCTCTCTGGCTACCCTGACATTAAATCCATTAATGTCGCGCAAGTATTCTACGCGGCCTCCACTTAACACCGTCCGGCCAGCCAGTCCGATTCGATGCCCGCCAGGAATGGTGATGAACCCTTTACGCAGTTCCTCTTCCAATGTATAAAGCGAATGATTGCTGATCAGATCCAGCAGCCTGTGTGTTACCTCTTTTAAGGGAATATAGGCTTCATCAGGCTTCGAAGTCGGACTGCCCTGGGGTGTGAGGAAGTGATAGGTGTCTCCTGCATTGATTTCCAGCGGTCTTCCTTCACGGATACGTACTTCCTCCACTTTATCTAATAAAGCGGGCGGCATTCTTCCCAGAATGGTTCGAATCGGTTCCGGAAAGATATCCTTCCAGTTCACCATCATGAATAGGCCCCTCCAACCTTGAATTCGGTTTTGTTGCGTTCCTGGTGCTTGTTCATATCTCAAGTTTATGTGTGTACATTGATTTTATGACGCTGAAATCTATCATTTTCTTCAAAATAGGGATGAGAGTTAAAAATCATAGATCAGCCAACTGTTCCAGTTCTAGGCACCCGTCTAGATCCAAGTGCATATAGTGCTTGCAGACAGGTGATATTCATTTCGGGATAAAAAAGGACAGAAACAACTATCCTCAAATATAGAAAGGAGTTGTAGGGAGTGCGAGTCGATGTGGTAGGCAATGTGAATGAAGTTCGAAGAATGGATATTGCAGGACGATGTGTGGTTGTAATCGATGTATTGCGAACAACCAGTACGATTGTTACGGCACTGGCATACGATGCAGCAGACGTCATTGCTGTAGAAACTGTTCCTCAAGCGAAACAATTGAACATGAAGGATGCCATTCGTGGCGGGGAGCGTTTTGATAAAAAAATCACAGGATTCGAGGTGGGCAATTCCCCCTATGAATATATGACTCCGAATATTGCGGGTAAAACCATTATTCTGACAACAACAGATGGAACACGCGCCCTGATTAAGGCATCCAAGGCTAGACATGTGTTTGCAGGCTCATTCCTTAATGTGAAAGCTGTGGCGGCTGTTCTGTGCGAGCTGCGCCGGGATATCTTATTGTTATGCGCCGGGGATCAGGATGAGTTCGCGCTGGAAGATGGTTTATGTGCAGGCAGCATTATCGAGGAGCTATACCGACAATCCCCTTTCCCAATTATGCTGAACGATCTGGGCCTGGCGCTCCATCAGGCTGCCACTCATGCCGAGGACAAATTACCCGATCTGGTTAGAGTATCCGCTGGTGGCCGAAGACTGGAGAGGTTAGGGAGGATGCATGACGTAACGTATTGTACCCAATTGAACTTGCTGGACTGCGTTCCGGAGATGGGTGAAGGGAACCGGATGCAACCATTCAGAGGAACGCGTAAGGAACCGCTGTTTAAATTGCTGTGAACAATCTAAAAAGGTGTACTGCGATCCCGAATGGGAATACACAGTACACCTTTGGTGTGTCTTAACAATTTCCGCTTTTTATCTGCGAACTTGCGGTCCGCCAATTACGGCCTGCTCAGCCGTATCCAAATCATATGCTGTATGCAGCGCCTTGATTACGTCATGAAGCTTCTCTCCATCAATTACACAAGATACCTTGATTTCGGAAGTGCTGACCATCTTAATGCTGACGCCTTCGCCCGAGATGACTTTGAACATCTTCGCAGCAACACCCGGATGGCTAACCATGCCTGCACCAACGATCGAGACTTTAACAAGGTTTTCTTCGGAAGTAACTTCACGGTAAGGCAGGCGGCTATGAAGTGCTTCAATGACACGCAGTGCGTTCTCCCGATCAGTCAGCGCAACAGAGAACGAGAAGTCTGCTTTACCGTCCATCACACCGCTCTGAACGATAATGTCAACATCCAGCTGTTCTGATGCAAGGGCACCAAATACTTCAGCGAGAACCCCCGGTACGTCTGGTACACCCAGAATACTGATGCGAGCCACATTTTTGTCATAGGCAATTCCACTAACTACCACGCCTTGTTCCATTGTTGCTTCCTCCTTCACAACCGTTCCTTCATTATGGTTAAAGCTGGATCTTACAATCAAAGGCACACCGGAATGCTTTGCGTATTCAACTGCACGCGGATGCAATACCGCTGCTCCCAGATTGGCCAGTTCCAGCATCTCGTCGTACGAAATTTCCTTAAGCTTGCGTGCAACCTTCACGATACGCGGATCGGTGGAATAGATCCCGTCTACATCCGTGTAAATCTCGCAAGCGTCAGCCTTGATGGCTGCTGCCAAGGCTACTGCCGTTGTATCAGACCCGCCGCGGCCAAGCGTCGTAATCTCGCCTTCTTCCGTCATTCCCTGGAAGCCAGCAACGATTACAATGTTGCCTTCTGCCAACGCCTGATTCACCCGTTCCGGATGAATATCGTTAATCCGCGCTTTGCCGTGTACCGCCTCTGTCCGGAATCCCGCTTGCCAGCCTGTAAATGAGATGGCTTTGCGTCCCAGCGCCTGAATCGCCATGGATAACAATGAAATCGAGATCTGTTCTCCCGTAGTCAAAAGCATATCCATCTCACGTGCAGGCAGTTCACTGTTCAGCTGTTTCGCCTGATCAATCAGATCATCCGTGGTATCCCCCATGGCCGAAACCACGACTACACACTGATGTCCTTCATCCGCTTTTTCTACAACACGTCCGGCTACACGCTTCATGCGCTCTGTGTCTCCGACCGAGCTGCCCCCAAATTTCATGACGTACAATGACAACGCAAATCCACTCCCTACCTTGTGCAGTATGCATAATTGATGTCCACCGTCATTATTCTCTCCGAAAAATGACTTTAACCCAGTATATTACGAAAGCGTCTGATAGGCTAATCTTTTTTCGAAAAAACCCTTTGCCATAGAAATGGCAAAGGGTTGAATTAACGCATTATTTAGCTTACACCATGTGAACGTTACGCACGGGAAGAGTATTTACCTTCACGAGTATCGATCAGCAGAACATCGCCTTCGTTGATGAACAGTGGCACTTGTACATTCAAGCCTGTTTCAACTTTTGCGTTTTTAGTAGCACCTTGTGCTGTGTTACCTTTTACGCTTGGCTCTGTCTCGATAACTTTCAACTCAACGCTTGTAGGCAAGTCAATTCCGAGGATTTCACCTTGGTAGCTAACGATTTTTACGTTCATGTTTTCTTTGAGGAAGTTCAATTCCCATTCCAACTGATCACTTGTCAGCGTGAACTGATCATATGTTTCGTTGTCCATGAACGTGTGCTCTGTACCACTTGCATACAGGTAGGAAACGCCACGGTTTTCGATGATGGCACGGCCAATGGTTTCACCTGCACGGAATGTTTTCTCAACGGTGTTACCGTTGCGCAGGTTTTTCAGTTTGGAACGTACGAAGGCAGCGCCTTTACCTGGTTTAACATGTTGGAAATCAATTACAGTGAAAATGTCGTTGTCCACTTGTACGGTCAAGCCTGTTTTAAAATCGTTTACTGAAATCACAAAAAATCCCTCCTGATATGGTTGAAAAGTAGGTGATATAAGACGATGGGTTAATTTAAGTTTGAACAAGTCAAACTGTCATATTACACAGACCACTACGATGGCAGAACAACCTTCCGATCGCTGTTATCCCCAGATTTCTTTTAATCCCTATCCTAATAGGGAGAAATCCGGGGATAAAGGCGAGCGCTTCGCTTCTTCAGGTTTTTTCTGCCCTCTTCGTTATTGTATAATTCCATGTTTACTTCATTCAAAAGCATAAATTAAAAATCGTCTTATATCACCGTTGGCTGTAATTTAGCCAATTACGGTGAACTTCTTGTCCGAATTCGTCAAAATGTGAATACCTGTCTCGGTAATCACCACGTCATCCTCGATACGCACGCCGCCAAGGCCGTCAATGTAGATACCCGGTTCAACGGTTACCACCATGCCCGGTTTCAATACATCGTCGCTAAGCTTGGACAAACGAGGAGCCTCATGGACTTCCATACCCAGACCGTGACCCGTGCTGTGTCCGAATTGCTCTCCGTATCCGTGCCCTGCAATGATATCACGTGCCAATGCATCTGCTTCCCGTCCGGTCATGCCCGGTTTCAGGTTCGCCAGCGTATGTAACTGGGCTTCCAGTACGATATCGTAAATTTTACGCAGTTCAGGTACAGGTGTGCCCGTTGCGATGGTACGTGTCAGATCTGAACAGTATCCATCCAAAAGCGCACCAAAGTCAAATGTAATTAACTCATTTTGTCCGATGACTTTGCCACTTGCTACACCGTGAGGCATAGCAGAACGTTCACCCGATGCCACAATGGTATCGAACGAAGAGGAAGTTGCTCCATGTTTGCGCATGAAAAACTCCATCTCCAAATCCACTTCACGTTCAGTCATACCCGGTTTTGCAAATTGCAAAACGTGACTGAATGTTGCATCTGCCAGATCCGCAGCTCTTTGCATTACAGCGATCTCATCTTCGTCCTTGAACATGCGAAGTTGCTCCACTATACCGGATACAGCTTTCAATTCAATAGACTGAAGTGCTTCAGCATAAGCAGTATGTGTGCCATAAGTGACATGATCCTGCTCAAAGCCAACCTGTTTGATATTCGCCGATGCAAGCAACTCACGTACGGATTCCAACGGTTTGGGTCCATGTTCCACAACGGTGAATCCTTTGGCTTGTTGCGGCGCCTGTGTCATGTAACGGAAATCGGTAAGCAAATAAGCTTCCTGTTCCGTAATCAGCACATATCCTGCTGAACCTGTAAAGCCCGTCATGTAACGACGGTTAATCGGATTTGTAATCAGCATAGCCGTGAGTTCATGTTCATGCATGGCCTCACGCAACTTATTTACTCGTTTGTTTTCCATCGGTAACCCTTCTTTCTCTCACATTCCCGGGTCCCCGGCTCAGGTTTGTTTGTTCAGATGACGCACAAGAGCCAGCAGCCCCAGTTCGTAGCTTACTTCGCCAAATCCGGCAATCTGTCCGATTGTTTCGGCAGCAATTACTGAATGATGTCTGAACGCTTCGCGTGCATGAATATTGGATAGATGTACTTCTACTGTAGGAACTTTTACGGCATTGATGGCATCACGCACAGCATAGCTGTAATGGGTCAGCGCTCCGGCATTCAGCATGATTCCGTCTGCATCGCCCATCGCTGCATGAATTCGATCAATGATGTCCCCTTCGTGATTGGATTGATAAAAAGCGATGGAGACGCCCAGCTCCTCCGCCTGTCTGCGAATTTTATCCTCAATATCCTTCAGACTAAGCGTTCCATAGATGCCGGGTTCACGTACTCCGAGCATGTTCAGGTTCGGGCCATTGATTACAACAATCCGTTTCATAGCTGCTCCACCCTTTCTGCAAATAACCATCTGCTATTTTAACACAGCCATTGCCGGATTGAGAAGCTTTTTTGCGGCTATGCTCCCGCTTGCTCTGGCTCACGTTTCCGTTCATCGGTGAACTCCATGGCTACTGTGTAGCCAATAAACAGTCCCCACAGCAAAAAGAAACAAATTTCTGTAATGATTGAATCCCATGTTAAACGGTTTAAGGGCTTCACCATATCCAGTTTTGGACCTACTAGGACAAAGATAATGAGCCACCAAAAAATCCCGTAACCCATGCCTGGAAGCGGGCCTTCCCATTTTTTCAAAGTGAACGAGTAAATCAGGGAAGCGAGAACCGAAAAGACAATAAAAAACAGCCAGCCGGTCAAATGCCCTGCTGCAGTATAGATAAAATTATGTTTAAAAAACGGTTCAGCCAAAAATCCCAATGGCACAATCGTAAAATGAAGCAGATAGAACAGCCAATGCAAACCTCCCCAGATAAAACCTGCGAAAAAACCTAGCTCCACTGCAAAAGGGAACGGCTTGGTAAAATAATGTGCCTGGTCTTGTCGCTGGGTAGGACGTCTACCCCGGTCCTTCTGCTCTCCTTTGTCAGCACGCTGATTTTCCTTATGGGATGTGCGTTCACTCGTATGCTCTGTCATCGATATTCTCCTTCACGTTCAGTTTGCAAAACTGCGAATAAATCTCCATTTTCGTCCTAACTCTACCGGGTAGTATGTACAAATCAGGACAAAGTTAACAACATCGCCCTTAGATCGACTCGTAAACTAGAAATTGCTCTCAAAATTCGATACAATAGGGTTATTAAACTGCCTTCGACCATGAAGGTATAGAACAGAATAGGAAGGTGAATAATTTGCCTCAACAATCCAAGCCTGTCAGCTACGGGGGGCAAGCTGTCATTGAGGGCGTAATGTTCGGCGGTAAACATGTCAACGTTACAGCTGTGCGAAGAAAAGACGGCGAAATTACGTATCTGGAAGTTCCCAAGCAAGACAAGTCCTGGGTCATGAAATTGCGGCGGATTCCACTACTGCGCGGGATTGTCAGCATTATAGATTCGAGCGTCAAAGGAAGCAAACATCTCAATTATTCTGCTGACGCATATGCTGATGATGAACTGGAACCAGAAGAAAAAGCAAAGCAAAAAGAAAAAGCAAAGCAAAAAGAAAAAGCAAAGCAAAAAGAAAAAGAAGGCTCAGGTTGGAGCCTTAGCATGATTATCGGCGTTACCGCAGTAGCTATCCTTTCGTTCCTCTTTGGTAAAATTGTGCTTACATTGTTGCCGGTTGTTATTGAGAATTTTCTGTTCAAAAATGCATTCGACAATCAGTTTTTGCATAATTTACTGGAAGGCGGAATTAAGCTGATTCTGTTGCTTGCCTATCTTTGGCTGATCTCCCAGACACCGATGATTAAACGTCTGTTCCAATACCATGGTGCAGAACATAAAGTCATTAGTGCTCATGAAGCCGGAGAAGAGCTTACACCAGAGAATGTGCAGAAGTATAGCCGTCTGCATTATCGTTGCGGAAGCAGTTTTATTATGTTGACTGTCATTATCGGCATATTTTTGTACTCGCTCTTCACATACGATAACCTTTGGGAACGTATGGGTCAGCGGTTGCTGTTGTTGCCAGTAGTACTCGGTATTTCATTCGAATTGTTGAAGATGACCAACTCGGTACGTGATATCCCTGTACTTCGTTATCTCGGATATCCGGGGCTGTGGCTGCAATTGCTAACAACTAAAGAGCCAACGAATGAACAGGTAGAAGTATCCATCGCTTCGTTTAACCGTATGCGTGAATTGGATGCCAAACTCGCAAACGTATCGGCTACGTCGGAAGTTCCTGTTGCAACACTTGATCCTGTGAAAGGGTGAATGATATGAAGAAGCAGGCAATCATATTTTGGACGTTCATCGCACTCGCTGCTATTGGAATCTTGACTAGGCTGGGAAGTGGAGGTTTATCCCAAATTATCATCCCCCTCGTCGTGTTCGGAGTTGTGTTCCTGCTCTATAAATATCCGCCCCGCCGTTGGGCACGCAAGACATCATCACCGAAGATTAAACCATCGGCTAAAACCATGGCTAAAGTTAATGCACAGTCTGGTGCCCGAAAAAGTAGCGGTTCTTCCAAAAAACGCAAGGATTATCCTTTCCAAGTGATTCAGGGTCAAAAGGGTAAAAGTGATGAAGACGTACCTAAGTATCACTAAAGCGCTGATATCGGCGAAACACACAGAAAAGCAATTCTCCAAACATGCGGAGAATTGCTTTTTCATTTTTATACAGGAGTCAGCGGTGGTGTTTCCGCTTGTTTTTTTCTCAGTTCTCGTCTTTGTTTGTCCAGCTGCTCACCATATATCTTGGTATTCCATCCACTGAAAAATTCAGTACCGGCGGTGACCCCAGATTGATATAATGCTGTACTGTCCTGTACAGAAAGGTGAAATTCTGTCGGTTTAATCCCAAGGGTAGGAATTTTCACAGTACGGAATCGATTAACCTGTTCGATATATCGCTCATCATGAGCAGTTAGCATCGTTTCAACCAATGCCTGAAGCATACTTAGAGGTCCTCTGATTCTAGCTGGCTCTCCTTCGGTTTTGCCAACCATTTTAAAACCGACTACAGGGATGAGATCTCCTCCACGTTCTGTACGCTCTCCATCAAACAGCCAGAGCGGAAAATTGCTCAGCAATGCTCCATCGACGATGTAAACAAACTGGTCCGCAAAACGTAATCCTTTGGACAGGATCGGGGATCTGCGAATGGCAACCGGGTCGAAGAAATAGGGGATACTGCAGCTCATACGTACAGCCTTGGCTACTTCCAGTTTGGAAGGATCAATTCCGAATCGTTTGATATCGTCTGGAAGCACCAAAATAGTGCCGTTGGAAATGTCGGATGCAATGATTAGCAACTTACCTGGAGGCAGATCAGCAAACGTCCGAACTCCCTTTTTTTTCAGCATATCCCCTATCCAGCATTCCAGCGCTTCCCCAGAATATAGCCCTTTCTTCAAAAATAGCCTCGCTGCGGGTCCGATCCACTTGGTATCAAATATGGGGGAACGTCGCAGTAACGAAGCAAACGGCGTATTCTCGATAATGCCTTTCATCTCTTCCGCCGAATAGCCAGCCGCCAGCAAAGCAGCTACGATGGAACCCGAGGACGTGCCCGCTACGCGATTGAATTCAACACCGTGATCTTCTGCACCCTTTACGGCGCCGGCAAGCGAAATTCCCTTTACGCCGCCACCTTCAAATACTCCATTAATCAACACAATAAAACCCCCGTTCTCCAGGCAGTCCATGCTACTACTGCCACTGTATGAGAACAGGGGTTGGTCATATTACGTTAAAATGTTTTACAGTCCATAATAGGCTTTTAATTTGGCGATCAGTCCGAGCGGATTTTTCGTCAGGTACTGTGAGCTGAAGAAAATATCCCCTTTCACCGTATCATATTTCTCATTATATATAAGCTGATCAATAATCTCCTGGGATGTCTGCCACCCGATTTCCGGTGTGCCCAGCTTATAAGGAGAGTGACCAATATACAATTTCACATCGGTATTTGCCACTTCATTGGCCCACCAGTCAACCACCTTGTCATATCGTGCTGCACTTAGTGTCATGCTCCAGTACACTTGGGGTGCAACATAGTCAATCCACTCCTGCTTGATCCAAGTCCGCACATCTGCATTCATGCTGTCATAAGCGGTTACTCCGGCTTTTGTGTCAGAACCTGTCATATCAACCGATTTGTTACGCCATACGCCAAATGGGCTAATGCCATATTGAACGCCAGCTTTCATCTTGTGGATGCTCTCTCCGAGCTGCTTGACGAATTCATTGATGTTGTCCCGGCGCCATTCTGCACGGTCACTCGTATTCAATGTGTTGTAAGCTTTGAAAGCCGCATCATCATTAAACGTTACATTGGAAGGATAGAAGTAATCATCCAAATGTACGCCATCAACATCATACTGATTAACCACTTCCATGATGGAATCAATAATATGCTGTCTCGCTTCCGGAATGCCTGGATTAATATACAGTTTGCCTGATGCGTTAACAATCCAGTCCGGGTGAAGCTTGGATACATGATTGGCAGCAAGACCGGTTGTCGTTGCGGAGTTAGTAGCCCGGAACGGGTTGAACCAAGCATGGAACTCAAGACCACGCTTGTGAGCTTCCTCGATCATAAATGCAAGTGGATCATACCCGGGATCTTTCCCCTGTGAACCTGTCAGCACGCTATTCCACGGTACAAGACCTGATGGATAGATCGCATCCCCATTGGCTCGCACTTGAACAAATACGGCATTGATCCCCATATCCTTCAACGTATCAAGCTGCTGAATGAACTCCAACTTTTGTTTTTCTACATTCCCTTTGGCACTAGATGAAGGCCAGTCTCCATTTACAGTCGAAATCCAGGCTCCTCGCATCTCATCCGTATTTGGCGTAGTTCCCGTGCCTCCAGGCTCTGCTGGTGTCACTGGAGTAGGATTGGGAGCATTGCCTGTGGCCAGATTAATCGTCTGCTCAGACTGGTTCCAGGTGACCTGGATTCCCAAGTTCTCACTGACAAATCGAATCGGTACCATGACGCGGCCTTGTTTCAGTTCTACTGATGCATCAAGATCAACCACGGTACTATCCACCGTTGCCTGCTGGCGTCCACTTGTCATCGTAATGACTGAATCGGACTTCTTGATTGTAACTGTGCGGGTAGCCTGTGACCAAAGTACAGATGCACCCAGTCCTTCGCTAATAACACGCAGAGGGACCATCGTTACATTTACTTTGGGCAAAATGTAAGGTGATACATCCGACTCCAAACGCTGACCATCCAAATAAATAACAATTTCCTTTTGACTAGCTGCCTGCGCCGTCAGTCCTGATGTTTGTAAACCCAGAACAAAAATGAGCAGCAGGATCAATCCTTTACGAAGCTTCATCAGTGCAATCCTCCAAAATAATTATAAATTCGCGGCAAATTCTGCTAGTTTAATAGACGCTCCTAATGATTGTTAAGTTGCGAATAAACGCCAAATTTTGGTCAAAAAAAAGCAAAAGGACGCTTCCAACCGTTTTAGCGGCAGGTGCATCCTCTGATTTTGAATAGATATTCATTGTAATTTTTCAGGTGATTCTGGCTTTAAAACCTTAAGATTCTGTATTGCTCATGACATCCTGAATACTTTTAAGATCACGCAGTCGATTCTCATCCTGGCGGAAATATTCAACCAAAGATTCGATGCAGGTAATGGAATCCCAACTCAAATGGTGTTCAATTCCTTCAACATCCTGGTAAATATTTTCTTCCTGAACACCAATCGTCGTCAAAAATTGTTCAAGCAGATGATGGCGCTCCATCAACCGTTTGCCCATCTTTTTGCCTTTTGGCGTAAGCACCAGCCCGCGGTACTTCTCATAGATCAGGTACTCGTCTTTGTCCAGCTTTTGGATCATCTTCGTCACCGATGAAGGATGTACTTCCAAACCTTCAGCTATATCAGACACACGAGCATAGCCCTTTTCATCAATTAATTTGTATATACGCTCCAAATAATCTTCCATACTGGGCGTTGGCATCTGCTTCCCTCTCTTCTCTCTGACCGGCAATATTCTTGCCTGGTCACTATCTTATAATGATACATGTTATCAATACGCATTGGCAAGTCCTGCACAATTCATTCACTATTTACAGTCCATAAAACACTCCTCAGGGCTCGATTTCCTTCACCATTACGCAAGTATTGGTAAGGGTGACTTATCCCGAAACGAGGCAAACTAAGCAAGGTTCCGTATTGAAAGGAGTGATTTCGTGAGTACAAGTGTAGCGCATCCACCCGTTCGCAAAGCAAAAGGCACTAAACCCTTTATTCCCGATTTGGTGTATTTTGAACCCGGTGCGCTGGAATATGAGAAAGGTAAACGAATTATGGAATGGGTTACTTCCAGGGATATCCCATATCAGATGACGACATCCCATAATCGAATTACCAATCTCCCTGGTGAAACGGAACAGGAAAAGTACCGAATGGCGAAGCGTACCCTTGTCGTCGGTGTGCGTAAAACACTCAAGTTTGACCAATCGAAGCCTTCGGCCGAATATGCCATTCCCATCTCAACAGGCTGTATGGGCCACTGTCATTATTGTTATCTTCAAACGACTCTTGGGGCCAAGCCCTATGTCCGTGTCTATGTAAACACCGAAGAAATCATTCAGGCCGCCAAGGGATACATTGAGGAGCGCGCACCTGAACTTACCCGTTTTGAAGCAGCCTGTACATCTGATCCCGTAGGTCTGGAGCATATAACGGGAAATCTTGGTGACCTAATTCGTTTTATGGCGGATGAGGAACACGGGCGACTTCGCTTTGTGACCAAATACCATCATGTTGATCCTTTATTAAACATCAAGCATAACGGACACACTCGTATCCGATTTAGCGTAAATTCCGATTATGTAATCAAAAATTTTGAACCAGCCACCTCACGGTTTGAAGAGCGAATTGAAGCCGCAGGTAAAATAGCTCATGCGGGATATCCGCTCGGATTCATTATTGCCCCAATTATGTGGTACGACGGATGGGAAGAAGGATATAGCGAGCTTTTACAAAAACTTGCCGATACACTTCCCGAAGAAGCGACCAAGGATCTAACCTTTGAGATGATCCAGCACCGTTTTACCAAAACGGCAAAAGCCACCATTGAGAAGCGATACCCCAAAACCAAGCTGGAGATGGATATCGAAAAGCGGAAAATGAAATGGGGCCGCTGGGGCCAGTACAAATATGTGTATAAGGATGATCAGCAGGATGCCTTGCGCGAGTTTATTACCGAGCGCATTTTTGAGCATTTCCCACTGGCCAATATTGATTACTTCACCTAAGCGTTGACCAGACACTTTTATTAAGAGCTATTGATTAAAAAAGCAGGTTACATGAGTCCAGAATCGTTCTGGTTTCCATGTAGCCTGCTTTGTTCTTATTTAAAATAACCTTCGAGTAAAACAAACACCCTCGTTGCTGCGCTAGATAATCATCCAGTCTGGTGTAATTTGCTGTAGCCAGATCGTAATTTTCGTCATCTGATCCGTAAATAACAGCACCCCGAGGAACAACATTAATGCGCCCCCGGCTTTCATCATGATATTGGAATAACGCAAGATCCATCGTGTAGAACCGATGAAAAAAGCCAGAATGAAGAACGGTAACGCAAATCCAGCTGTGTATCCCGTAATCAAAGCCAACCAGGTTGTTGGTTCGCTCGCAGCCATCGCGATGATGGCAGTCAAAATTGGTCCAATACAAGGCGACCAACCTGCCGAAAAACCAATACCAAAAATAAAGGAGCCCAAGTAACCCGCTGGTTTCCATTTCATGTCCATCTTACGCTCTTTCATCAGAAACTGAGGTTTGAACAAACCAAGCAAAAACAAACCCATTAACATAATCAAGATCGCGGATAATTGACGAATGAGATCACGGTTATCATTGAAAAATTGGCCAAACAATCCGGCTCCCAGTCCGAGCGAATAAAACACAGCCGAGAAGCCCAAAATAAACGCCAGCGTATGAGTCAATGTCTTGAAGCGAACTTCACGCTGATTGCGCTCATCCTTCAACCGTTGTACCGTCATCCCCGTAATATAGGAAAGATACGATGGATACAGCGGAAGACAGCATGGCGATATAAACGAAGCTAATCCTGCTACAAAAGCCAGCCACACATTAACATCAGGCATGAAGCGGATATCTCCCTTCCCTGGGGGCTCACTTGCTCACGTTCAGACTCAGGCTCGGAACCCTTTTTTTCCAATCATCGTAAGAATCAGCATCATGATAAGCAAAAGTACAATTGTTGCTCCTGGTGCAAGGTTCCAGATCCCGGCCACAACCAGTCCAATGACCACGGCAATTTCGCCAATGACCACGGATAATATAATCGCCGATTTGAAACTTCGTGCCATCAGCAAGCTTACAGCTACCGGAATGGTAAGCAATGCCGATACCAGCAATGCGCCCACGATTTTGATCGCCGTACTAATGACTAGGGCTGTCATCACCGTAATCAGCATGTTAAGCAATTTCACAGGCAATCCGGTAACCGCTGCGGCATCCTCTTCAAAGCTGAGTAGGAAAAACTCCTTATGTAACAGTGCTACAACGACGACCACGATCAACGTTACCACACCAACCAGCTTCAAATCCGTGGAGTCCAGTGTATAAATACTGCCGAACAGGTAACTCATAACATCTGTATTATAACCTTTGCCCAGCGTGAAGAACAACGAAGCCAGCGCTACTCCACCGGACATGATGATCGCGATCGATAACTCGGCGTAACTCTTGTACGCCTTACGCAGTTTCTCTATTGCAAATGATGCGAGCACGGCGAAAATAAGCCCCACAGCAATCGGATACACTTCAATCAGGAATCCGAGTGCAACCCCGGCAATAGTCACATGAGACAGGGTATCCCCGATCATGGATAAACGGCGCAGCACCAAAAACAATCCGATCAACGGAGCGGTGATGCCGATCAGCAATCCCCCCGCCAGCGCCCGCTGAAAAAAATCACTCATTAAAATTTCCAAAACACACACGACTCCTTCGGCCTTGCTCTAATCTGGTTGCACTCGCGTCTAACGTACCTGGGTGGTGGTATGCTGCAAATTAGTCTCGGCACAATCTTCCACCTCATGGGAATGACGGACATGGAAATGAATTTTTCCGTTCGTCACCGCAGCTTTGGAACCGAGATAACTCTCCATCCGGTCCATATCATGTGAAACCATCAGGAATGTCATCCGGTGATGTTCATGCATATGGGTAATGAGTTCAAAAAAGCTGGCCTGGGATTCGGCATCGATACCTACCGTCGGTTCATCCAGAATCAGCAGATCAGGGTGATTAATAAGCGCCCGTGCCAAAAACACACGCTGTTGCTGTCCACCGGACAGTTGTCCGATCCGTTTGTTCGCCAAATCCTCAATCCGCATCACTTGCATAGCATCTGTGCACTGCTGCTGACATTTACGAGACATACGCCGGAACATATTCTTGTTGTTGTATAATCCAGACATTACGACTTCCCGTACCGTTGCAGGGAACAATGGGTTAAATGCATTCTTCTGCGGAACATAACCAATCCGTTCCCAATCCTTGAATCGGCGGATCGACTGTCCGAATAGCTTGATATCTCCCTCAGCTGGAGGCAAGAGTCCAACCAGCATTCGCAGCAATGTCGTTTTGCCCGCCCCGTTTGAACCGATAATACCGACAAAATCCCTTTCCTGGACCATAAAATCGAGATCTTCGATCACTCGCTGGTCGCCGTAGGAAAATGATAATTTATCGATCTCTATAATTGGATCATGACACAATGGCATGATTTGCTGCATGGCAAAGCCGCCCTTCATTATATATAAGGATTGCAAACGAATCCTTCAGTCTATCTTATTTTAATGCGATCAGCAGATTTTGCAAATTTTTCTCCATCAGGGTGAAATAATCATCCCCGTTGGTAGCCTGTTCTTTGGTTAAACCTTCTACCGGATTCAGGACCATTGTCTCTACACCCGCTTCATTGGCGAGGGTTTTCGCCAGTTTATCAGATACCAGCTCTTCGAAGAAAATGTATTTAATCCCTTCATCCTTCACCAACTTGGCCAACTTCACAATATCTTGACCTGTGGGTTCCGCATCTGGAGAAAGTCCCATAATAGCATGCTGGGTCAACCCATAATCACGTGCAAGATACCCAAAGGCTTGGTGTGATACGACAATTTCCTTATTGGGTACGTTGGACAATTCATCCGTAAAGTGCTGATCCAACGTTTCCAGCTTGGTCCGCAGCTCTTCGTAGCGTTGTTCATATCCTTCTTTATGTGCAGGGTCTACTTCAACCAGGCTGTTTTTAATATTCTCA
This sequence comes from Paenibacillus marchantiae, assembly GCF_028771845.1. Lineage (NCBI taxonomy): Bacteria > Bacillati > Bacillota > Bacilli > Caryophanales > Paenibacillaceae > Paenibacillus > Paenibacillus marchantiae. The sequence continues at coordinate 5,807,334 of NZ_CP118270.1, forward strand.
GCCATTACCATTGCCGATTTTGGACTTACCCACGTATGAGGGTCCACATGATGGTTCGCAATGTCCTCTGCGTTAGCTTCATCTGCATGTTCGTCGCTATGTTCATCCACCTGTTCTTCACCATGACCGTGTCCATCATCACCTTCAGCAGTCAATAGAGTAACCCCTTCACTTACTGCAACTGACTTCACCTTGGTATCGCTATTCAGTGACTTCAGGAAGTTGGGTACCCATCCTTCCAGACCTGCACCATTGTATAGAAACAACTGCGCTTTGGATGTATTCACAATATCTTGACTCTTCGGCGTCCAGTCATGTGGTTCAACACCTGTTGGCAGCAAATTAATGACATTTGCATCTTCCCCACCAATTGTCGAAGTAAACGCATAGACAGGATAGAAGCTCGTAATCACATTCACTTTGCCTTCCACCAGCTTGGCACTCTCCGAATTATTCTGACCGCATGCCGACAATATGAGTAAACTAAGAACAAGCAGACCGCTTAGCAACAATTTTATATGCCTTCTTCTACCTGTCGCTAGAGTCTGGTTTACCTGGTCTAGATTTCTTCCATTATAAAGTTTCACTAGTATTCACTCCGCATCTCTTAATCGTAAACATTACTGAAAGAATTATAGGTAACCTGCTCGAACTTGTCAAGCCGCTCTGTCCTATTCATTCTTTCCTTGAGCACGGAGTTCATAACAGTATATGCTTGTTTTCTTCGCATCAGATCCGATTTCATCCCAAAATAAAAAGTGACCCGATTCTCATCGAGCCACCTTCTATTACAACTATATAAATCAAATCCTTGGTTACACGGTCAAAGTCCTATTTCACTTGTGCGCCATTAGGCATATTATCCGGTACCGTTGCCAGTGTAAGCTGGTCGCCATGGGATGCTGCCAGGATCATGCCCTGGGACAGTTCACCGCGCAATTTCACAGGCTTGAGGTTCGTAACACAGATGACTTTGCGTCCAACCATATCTTCAGGTGAATAAAACTTCGCGATTCCCGATACAACCTGACGTTGCTCATAGCCCAGATCCAGCTGCAATTTCAGCAATTTATCGGCTTTCTTGACCGGTTCACAGGCAATAACTTGAGCGACACGCAATTCCACTTTGGCGAAATCATCAATACCGATCTCTTCTTTGCCTTCTGGTGCTGAGACGGGTTGAGCGGCTTCAGAAGAGCCTCCAGCATCAGCTTGAGCTGCCTCAGGCTGCGCTTCAGCTTTTTTGCCTCCAGTCATCGCTTCAGCAATATAAGCAATCTCCTGTTCAGAGTCCAGACGTGGGAAGATCGGATCACCCTTCTGCAAAGCGTTGCCAGCCGGAATAACGCCCCATTGCTTCGCTGAATCCCAAGTCGTCAGTTCACCTTCCTGAATGCCGAGTTGTTCCCAGATTTTGCGCGGAGCACGTGTTAGGAACGGTTGCAAGAGGATGGAAGCAATCCGCAAGCTTTCAATCAGATGCGACATTACCGATGCCAGTTCGTTGCGTTTCGCTTCATCACGAGCCAGAGCCCAAGGCTGAGTCTCGTCAATGTATTTGTTACTGCGGCTAACAAACTGACTGATCGCTGTCAACGCTACGGAAAATTGCAGATTTTCCATTGCCTGCTCCACTTTCTCCACAGCAGCAAGACCCGCTTCTTCAAGAGATGCATCAAATTCGGTCACACCAGAAGTAAACTCAGGGGCTTTGCCTTCGAAATATTTGTCCACCATGGCTACCGTACGGTTCAACAGGTTTCCAAGGTCATTTGCCAGGTCGGAGTTCACACGTTCTACAAAGCTTTCTGGAGTAAATGTACCATCTGAACCAAATGGAACTTCACGGAGCAGGTAATAACGCAGTGCATCCAGACCATAACGGTCAATCAAGGTTACCGGGTCAACGACATTACCCTTTGATTTGGACATTTTGCCGTCTTTCATCAACAGCCAACCGTGAGCGAATACTTTCTTCGGTAAAGGTAGGTCCAACGCCATCAGCATAATCGGCCAGTAAATCGTATGGAATCGAACAATTTCTTTCCCTACCAGATGCACGTCCGCAGGCCAGAATTTGTTGTAAAGCGATTCGTCGGATGATCCATAGCCCAGAGCTGTAATATAGTTAGACAACGCATCAATCCATACGTATACAACGTGTTTCGGATCGCCTTTAACTTTGACGCCCCATTCGAAAGTAGTCCGAGATACGGCCAAGTCTTCCAGACCTGGCTTGATGAAGTTGTTGATCATTTCATTTTTGCGGGACTCCGGCTGAATAAAACCCGGATTCTCTTCGTAATATTTCAGCAAACGATCAGCATACTTACTCATCCGGAAGAAGTAGGATTCTTCTTTTACCAGCTCCACCGGATGCCCGCTATCCGGACTTTTAGCGGAGATAATCTCGCCTTTGTCATTCTTCTCCACATCAACCAGCTGGGTTTCCGTGTAATAGGTCTCATCCGGGATACTGTACCAGCCTTCGTACTCACCCTTGTAGATATCCCCTTGTTTCAACAAACGGTCAAAGATATCCTGAACCACTGTTTTGTGGCGCTCTTCCGTCGTACGAATGAAGTCGTCATTGGAAATGTCCAGTTTGTTCCACAGATCCTTGATGCCAACAACGATGTCGTCTATAAAAGCCTGCGGTGACTGCCCTTTCTCTTGTGCCTTGCGCTCAATCTTCTGCCCATGTTCATCGGTTCCTGTCAGATAGTGAGCAGCATAACCACGCAGACGTTTGTATCGAACCATGGCATCACCCGCCACAGTCGTGTACGCGTGCCCGATATGCAGTTTGTCACTCGGATAATAAATCGGTGTTGTCAGATAAAATGTTTTTTGATCAGCCATAGATGACTTCTCCTCCTTCATATAGTCGTGCTTTTTCATTGCATTTGTCTAAAAAAGAACACAAAAAACTCCCGTCCCTGTATGGGACGAGAGTTGCTCTCACGTGTTACCACCCAAATTCCCCGTGCTTTTCACAAACCACAGGCTCTGCCGGTCCTTCGACCGCCCATTAACGCTGGATCACGCCTCAGCCTTACGACAGCCGTTCTAATCAACGTCTGCACGCTCGAAAGAGGTTCCTCCGGGACCATATTCCATCCTCCTCCCAGACCGGTTCTCAGCTCATCCGGCTCTCTGCACTGGCGGTGTGTCTGTACTTATCCCTTCACTGGAAATCATTATACCAAAAATATACTGAAATACTGCCTCCTTTGTCAAGTGGACAGCAATCTTAAATCAACTCAAACCGGCAAAAAACGACCATTAGATCGTTAATCGGATACCATGACAGACTTTTCAGCCTTCGGTGGTACCAGATCCACTCCGCCTGGATGAAACGGATGGCATTTCGCAATACGTTTTGCCGCAAGCAGCGATCCTTTGAACGCACCGTGCACCTCAATCGCCTCCATCGCGTAAGCCGAGCAAGTAGGATAGAAACGACATGTTGGCGGCTTCAATGGAGAGATATAGCTGCGATACACCCGAATGGGAGCCTGAACCAGTCTGCGAGATAACTTCATCGTCAGTGCTTCCCGTGAGTGTGCTGATGTCCGGATGACACTTTGGCTGGCATATGTTCGGCACAGTCCTTACAGTACCCGAAAACTTCAAATTTATGATCGACAACTTGGAATTGCTCAGGCGCATCTGCAAGCTGCATTGGGCAAAAAACGATTGGATATGTCTTCTGGCATTTCAAACAAATCATATGATGGTGATGGTGATCCTCGCTACAATGTGCTCTGAACTTCACCCCATCTTCAAAGATGACCTGCTCCAGCACACCCAATTCTTGCATGACACGCAAATTCCGGTACACCGTGTCAAAACTCAGTCCGCTGTAAGTCTTACCCATATATTCATAGACGTCCTTGGGTGTCAAATACCCAGGGGATTCAGCAAATAACCGGGCCAGTGTCTTCCGCTGATCCGTAATGCGGAGCCCCTGCGAGGACATGGTAGTAATAATCTGTTCTGTCGACAGCATGATCTAATGCACCTCCTGTCATTCGAGCATTCTGCATAAATCCAAAGAGCGAATTCCTTTCAGCAATACTTAGTTCGAAATGGTTTGATTCGTCTAGGTATTGTACCCGTGAGCCTGTGGAATCAAATTATGCAAATGCTGATACTTATGCTTGATTTATATACTACTAATAATGCCTTAAATGAAGTTCATAGTCAACGAACGAACCTGAGCCCGCCGCTGCTTCAGTCAAAATTAAAAAGGACCCCATGAACATGGAGTCCTTTTCTGACGGTTCAGATGTTTAATCCTTCGGGCGACTTTTGGGGTGACAGGATTTATAGCATATAAGCTTTCACTCCAAACCGTCCGTTCCTGGTGAAAGGTGAAACAATTACTTCTCTGTCGGAAGAGGTGTGAACAGCAGGTTAACCGGCAAATTACTTCCCGGTGCTGCGGAGAACAGAATCGTTACACTTTGACCATAGGAACCTGTACGATAGAGTACACTTTGTTCATTTGGTGCGCTTACGGATTTGCCGTTCGAAATCTGAACAAGTTCTCCATTAACGAGCGCTACACCCGAGTATTTACCACCACGTGGGTTGAACGAGATCAATGTGCGTGGAGCCACATTGTTCAGTGTGATTTTGTACAGCACGCCAAAGTTACCCGCGTTGGAAGCATCTGTGTACGCCATTGGATCTGTCCCGACCAAATTCGGGTCACTTGCATTATCCCCCAGCGGCAAACGAGCAGGCTTCGAACCTACTTCTTGGTCATACGTAATGATACGGGTTGCATTCGGGTATGTTCCCCGGTTATGCACACCGTCACGATCCAGAACAGGCAGTGTGGACCATACAGCCATCGGATCTTTGCTTTCTTCAATCATGATAACGTTGTAATCCAGTTCATAATCGCTGAAGACATCCGAGTACAAGGAGATGACTTGACCCTGTTTCATAGGAAGAACACTCAAATCGGTCAGAATTAGCTTGCTCTCTCCAGGCTGGATGTACACTTTCTTTTGTCCTGTACCGTTCTGTATGGACTTGAACCAGCGATCAATGGACAGTTTACCTGCCGCAGTTGCTATTGGTGATGGACCTGCAAAACCCATGTTTTGCTGTTCAATGGATGCTGTATACGCATTGTTGTTTGTCGCAACAACATACATTTTCACGCTTTTACCTGTGTTGTTTACATGGTGAATCATGAAACGTGTTTGTCCAAAGGAAGATTCCTTATAAACAATACCTTCTGTATTAACGGTTTCCGGGCTGTTACTACGAATCAGCAAACTTGGCTCGTCGTAATAAGTGAAAGGTATTTTCTCCATCGATGGTACCCCACTACCATCGAAGCTGAACTTCTCACCTACTGGTGTAAACAACTGATTAAAATCAGACATGGTGTACAGCGTTTCACCTGTGATGTTAACCGTCTTGGTATAGCTGTTACTAGCACCATGTTTGTCCGTAACGGTAATTGTTACACTCTTAGGTCCCGGAACAAAGAATGCCAGAGCATTGTTTTCCCATTCAGTTTTCACAATGGCATTTTCATCATCGGTGCTTTGATCAATATACGTGATCTTTTCACCCATTTTGTACTCTTCCTTGTCTGTCGTAAACATCGCTACAGGAGGGAGATTTAGTTTTTGTACCTGAATCTTTACAGCGTACGGGTCACTCCATTGTCCGCTCGAATCCTGGACAGCATACGTTACCGTATATGTACCTGGTTGGTCAAACGAATCCTGACGGCCAGTCCAACGCTCATCCACGATGTCCAGTCCCTTGGGAGAGCTCGATTTAGTGTTGTATGTTACCGTGTCTCCTGCAAAAATCTCTTTTTGTACCGTGAAGCTGGCTACCGGTTTGGAATTCAGGTTCAGTATAACAGTCTTGGCAGACTGATTAACTTTATAAGTAATGTTAAGTGCCTGAGTAATCGACGTCAGTGGCACCATGAACGTATTTTTTTGTTGATAGGCAGGGCCTTTCATCGTTCTCGATTCACCGTTAACGGTGTAAACGCTACTATTCGTTTTGAAGCGAAGTTCATCTTCGCCGCTAATAATAATGGTTTCTTTGGTTGTATTGTCATATTTCACTTCATAACCAACCCGATCAACCAGTGCGCGGATCGCTACATAAGATACTCCATTTTTAACAGCCATCGGCTGTCCGGCAAGATATGTTTTGCCGTCTTGCACCATTTTGTTGCTGTTCATATAAAGTGTCAGATCTCCGCCCTTACTTCCGGCTATAGATTGACCGCTTGTAGATGGTTGCTCAACTTCAACTGGAGCCGTTGGAACTGTTGTTTCCTCGCCTGCATCCTCTTCATCAGCAGGGTCTGTATTAGGGTCAACCGGAGTAACATCTGTACCTGTAGGTTCATCTGTTACCGGGTTTGTTCCTTCGACTGCATTATTATCAGACTGTTTTGAATCTGACCCGGACTTTACATCCGATTCCGCGATCGTTTGTTCTTTCTTCACAACCTCCACGGATTTAACATTGGCTGTATTTGTTGTTGTTGTATCACTTTGATCGGCTGCTAGTGCATTCGCTGGAATCGCTGCAAACGCTTGGAATACAGCTAAAGCGGTAAGTATGGATAATTTCTTCTTCAAATTCATTCTTTGTCTTTGGCTCCTTCTGCTCCCATTTTATAAATATCCCCCTCAAAAAGTCATACTATTAGACGCTTACTACCGGGAAAAGTTGCTAAAAATATTTGATAAGAATTGTAAACATTTAATAGAGCGAAAATACTATGAAAATAGTTATCTATTACACGTTCGACTTGGAGTGCAATCTGTATTAAAATCTGCCGCAAATCACAATAAAAAAATCCCTCCAAGACATGGTTGAATAAGCACCATGCCACAGAGAGATTTAGAGATTTAGAATTTGCTAACGCAAACTGACAGGCAAGCGTCCTGTTGGCTGCAATTCACCTGTTAAGACGAGAGACAAAGCACGAACCACTGCAGGAGTGTTCTCGTACGTACATATATAACTTCCCGGCGTCGGAATCTCCAATAGATCATATGGATTACGCAGAGCAACTACAATCAGGGAGTACTTTTCACTAAGTTTTTGAACCAAATGATGTTGCCCTTTCGGAAGATGGCCTGCGGAAGTGTAAGTACATACGATGATTTGATCTTCCTCCGTCACATTCTTCAGTATCTCGTCCGCTTCATCATAAGACGGCTGTGTCGTTATTTTGTGCTCCCGAACTCCGGCTCTAAGCTGCGATAACGCCACGCCAAGTGAATCTGTGTGAGACCATGGTTCATCCACTTCTGTCCGTTGCACAACTTCAGGCCAGATGACATAGACATTCTTCTCAGGGTCTAAGGGAAGCAACCCATCATTCTGAACCACAGTAATGCTATTGGAGGCAATCTCATCCAACGTGGATTCGATGGAGGCCAACGATCTTGATGATTCATCTTTCTCTTTTGTTGAGAACATGATCCCATCCTCATCAGATCCATCCGATACAGCATCATCCTTTTCCATGGAGACAAACGTATGCTCCCACTGACCACAACGCGCTGCCTTCCATGAAATAATACGTTCCAATGCCTGGTTAATGGTGGCTTCATCCACTCGTCCAGTACGAACGGCTTCCACAACAGCTTCCACAGCAGAGATTTGATCTTGCAGTGTGTGACTGACCAGAATTAGATCAGCACCTGCCTCCACAGCACGAATGGCTGCTTCGGCCACACCATATGGCTTGGATATCGCATGCATTTCCAGACAGTCTGTAATAATAATGCCGTCAAAGCCCATTTCCTCGCGTAACAGCCCCGTCAACACTTTACGGGACAATGTAGCTGGAATCGGCTCCGGTTCAATCGCCGGGAAGATGACGTGAGCAGTCATGATGGCATCCACTCCGGCCTCAATAGCGCGATGAAACGGCAGAAGTTCCACCTGATCCAGCCTGTTACGTTCATGAGGTACAGTGACCATACCGAGATGTGAATCCACCGCTGTATCTCCATGTCCGGGAAAATGTTTGGCTGTTGCAGCAACGCCTCGGGATTGATATCCTTTGATGGCTGCTGCACCGTGGGAAGCTACGCTCTCCGCATTCTCGCCATAGGAGCGCACACCGATGACCGGGTTAAGAACGTTATTATTCACATCCAATACTGGGGCGAGGTTCATATCGATACCGATGCTTTTTAACTCTTGACCTAGAATCTGTGCGCATTCAAGGGTATAGTCCGGATTACCCGTTGCTCCAAGCGCCATGTTTCCAGGTACCTGGGTCACTCCCTCTTTATCAATCCGCGCCACCATCCCGCCCTCCTGATCCACGGAGATCATCAGAGGTAAATCCCCGGCTTCAGCGGCAATTGCTTGCAAGTCGGCAGACAGTCGATTGATTTGGTCTACACTTTCAACATTCCGTCTGAAATAAATGACGCCTCCGACATGATAATCACGGATCAGTCGATTGACCTGTTCATCCGCATGCTGTCCATGGAATCCACACATAAACATCTGTCCTACCCGCTGTTCCAACGAAAGCTGATCGATCGAATTCATACGCATGCTTTCCTCCCCATTATGAACCTGCTCTTTGGTTTGACCTGAATTCTGATGGTTTCATGTGAAAATGTTTATTGAACACTTTGGAGAAATATCGCCGCTCCTTATACCCCGTTGCTTCTCCAATGGCTGTAATACTCCATTCCGTTGTACTTAATAATAAGGCTGCGCTCTCCATCCGCTTATGGGTCATATATTCAACAAAGGTTACGCCCATCTGGTTTTTGAAAAGCTGACAAAAGTAACCCGGACTGATGCCCAGCCAATCAGCTACCTCATCAATACCCAGATCACATTCCAGTCTGGCGTTCATATACTCGCACGCAGAACTGATCAGCTCAGAAACAGAAGGGCGAGGTACGCTTTTCTTATCATGACAAACATAAGCAAGTGCCTCAGCCAATTCGATTAATTCCTTGATGGAGGTTGCTGAATGCAATGCACTCCAGAAATGCATTTCGTCTTGTTCAGCCATGACATGTACTTCGCGCAATTCACGAAGCATATGTACAAGCAGAAAACGCAGGCTGTTTTCGGCTACGCCCTCCAGCGCACTCTTATGCTCGCTCATCCGATGTTTGAGCATAACGAGCAGGTCAATCAATCCCTGTTTATTTCCCTGTCTGATCCAGCGGGTAATCAAGTCCAAATCCTCTTTTGTAATCCACATCGTTGCCCTTCTGGAAGGTTCTTTGGTTGACATGATGGAATGCTCAGCAGATTCTTGTTCCAGCACATCGCTGCGCTGATTAGAGTCATTCATGATCAGCAAACGCTGACAGTGCCGGTATCGCTCAGCCATCTGATCATCCAGTTTCACAGACATAACATCCTGAATGACCCTTGTCTTCATACCTGAACCGGCCTCAAATGTCGCATCTAATTCCATCTGAACCTGTTGAGCCAATGCATCTACCCGCAGTCTCCATTCATCTGATGCCTCCACCAACATACACCATTCTCCCTTACGGGCAGAAATCAGCAGAGTTCCTTCACAGATCCGGTCTGTAATTTCCCTAAGCCTAGAACGGATCATTCCATGCCAGCTTTGGTGCCGGGTCCCAGACCATCCGATCGAATGCTTAAAATACCCCGAAACATCGATAAGTAGCAGGATATACCGTAACGAGGATGCATGTTGTTCAGGGGAAGAAGGAGGAAAAGAAAATAACGAATCTTCCTCTTTTCGCATCAGGTCAATGATATGTTTGTGCTTTACCCATACTTCCATCTCCGATTTGCGGTGACGTTCAGCCTCCACTTCCAACCGTTTCTTCTGAATCTGACTAGCAAGCTCACGCAATTTATGTTCCAGATCCAGGTAATCGATTGGCTTGCATATGTATTCATGGACATTGTAACGGATGGCCGTACGGGCATACTCGAACTGCTGATATCCTGTCAGCAAAATAATCTCACAAGTTTCACCTTGTTCCCGTAATATTCGAATCAGTTCCAGACCATCCATGGAGGGCATACGAATATCACATAACATGATGTCAGGGTGGCATTCTGCAACTTTGTCCAGTGCTTCTGACCCACTTCTAGCCGTACCCACAATTTCAATGCCCATGTCTTCCCATGGCAAAATAAAACTCAAATTCTCCAAAATCGGCAGCTCATCGTCAACCAGCAACGCGGTTAGATTCATTCATCTTCCCCCTGCTCATATTGTGGAATAATACATTGAATGATGGTGCCATGTCCCGTTGATGAACATATAAACACCCCGTATCCGGCCCCATATTGAATCCTTATCCGATCTGCAACACTTCTTAAACCCAGCCCTCGACGCTCTGCCATTGAAGACAGTGGCTTCGTTCCCTCAGCCATGATGTATTCAGGTGGGTCTTCTGCCATATATTCGAATCGGGCCAACATTTCCTGGGGAATACCGATCCCATTATCCTCAACTCGCAGCACCAGGTTATTCCGTTCCACAAATGCACTGATCCGAAGTACACCCTGATATTCAATTCCCTCGAACCCGTGCTGAATACTATTTTCCACAAGAGGTTGGAGGGTAAGTTTGAGCATAGATGAGGTGTACAGATGAGATGGAATATCGATCTCATACCGGAACAAATCACTGAACCTGTAATGCTGGATCTCAAGATAACTCTGCAAGTGCCTTAACTCCTCACTGAGCGAAATCTCCTCCTGATCCTGAATACTGATGCGCAGCATATTGCCAAGACGTGTCACCATTTCACTTACTTTACGCCCTTCTCCCCTCATGGCTAGTCCGTTAATGGATTCCAGCGTATTAAATAGAAAATGAGGTTTGATCTGGGCTTGAAGCACACGCAGTTCTGCCTTGGCCTTCTGTTCCTGCTCAGCACGCACACGTCGGAACAGACCTCCGATCCGATCCAGCAATTCATTGAACCCTTGGGCGAGTAATTGCATCTCGTCAAAGCCACTTCCTTCGACCCGGGCATTAAAATCCCCGTCATCTACACGCCTCATGAAGCGCACGAGTACCGCAATATTGCCGGTAATCCGGTTCATGAAGAACACATTGAAAACCATCGCAGCAAGCAGACACAGCAGAATGATAATAATCGACCAGCCTGCGAACACATTCGTCTCTGCCGATAATGCTTCCCATGAAGCGACACTGACCAGGCTCCAGTTATAGTTTTTCAGATGATATTGTGAAATGATGCTTTCACTGCCATCGAACACTGCTCTGGTGCTGCTAAACCCCGGTCCGTAAATTCCAGATCGCACACCCAGATTCTCCATCTTCTCTCCACTGTAACGTCCGGAAGGATCATATACGATCAGACCCTCTTCGTTGATCAGTAGGAACGAAGTTTCCTGTGCAGGATCACTTACTTGCAAATGGCGGAAGATGCGGTCCATCTCCCCTTTTTTAATCTGAACGACAAGGACCCCAATATTCTGAAAATAACTGAGTTCCTTGACTAACCGAATCTGAGTAAAGACAGGCTCTACGCCCGTCAGTTCAGGATATTCCAGAGGGGCCAGCCATTTGGGCACGCCGTTGAGTTCCTGGATTTCTTTGAATATTGGATGAACTTTAAATTGTTGAAAAGGAAGAGCTTGAAAATTTTCTTTCGTAAATATAGAAACTATCTGGTTATCCTGAGACGAACGCGAACGCAAATCATACAAGAAGGCATAACTAATGAACGGGTAGTTGTATAAAAGGGAACGGAAATTACGCTGGCTGGCATTCAGCGACAATTGATTACCGATTCCAAGATCCTGTTTGCTCGGATCTTTGGCGTTCAAAGCCATCTGGAATACCGAAGTGGCAATGCCATTGTCCGTGACATTGTTGATCTGCTGAAAAACATTCTCGATATTATAGCTAATCGCCTGGAGTGCATATTCAGACTGCTGATTGTATTTTTTCTCAATCGTATGTGATGTGACCAAGAACATGCCGATTCCAAGCGTGCACATCGGTACAATGATGAGCAACAGAAATGCCATGGCCAGCTTCATCCGCAAGTTCATTTCCCGTTCTCCCTATATAACGCATCGTTAATTAACCTTTAACACTACCTGCTGTTACGCCTTCAATGATTTTCTCCTGCAATATGGCGTAGATTACAACAACCGGTACAACACTGTATACAATGCCTGCTGACATCTGGGCATAGTTCATTTGATACTGATCACGAAACTGGACCATGCCGACAGGCAGTGTACGCAGTTTATCGGTGGATAAGAAATAGTTGGCGAGTAAAAATTCGTTCCAGTTGCCGAGGAAATTCACGATAAACACCGTAACAATGGCTGGAACTGTAAGGGGTATCACTATTCTAGCAAAGATACCCGGAGCCCTCAACCCATCCATAACCGCGGCTTCCTCAATTTCTCCAGGGAGCGACCGCATAAAAGCAGCCAAAATAATAATCGTGAACGGAATTGCATTCGCAACATAAGGAATGATCAGCGCCAAATGAGTATCCAAAATGCCGAGCTTGCGGACAAGCAAATAAATCGGCAGCATGAGCGCATTGTTTGGAATCAGCATGCCCGCCAGAATGAGACTGTACAGTAACATGCTCCATTTGCGGTGTCTCATCCGCGTTATAGCAAAAGCAAACATGGCACCAAGCACAATCGTTCCGACTGAGGACAAGACCGAAATGTACATACTGTTCCAGAAATACGTACCAATCTTGGCATTTACCCAAGCCTCTACGTAGTTATTAAACACCCAAGTGGAGGGCAGACCGAACGGATTCAGTGCAATTTCGTTGTTATCCTGCTTGAATGAAGAAAAGATTACGAATAAAAAGGGAAACAGAATCGCAAGTAGATACAACATCAACAAAACATGAGGTATACTGCCTTTTATGTTCTTTACCATCAATATTCCACCCTTTCGTTGCGTCTCGCCACCAGCAACTGATATACCGCGGTGAGCACAAGCGTCAGAGCAAAGATCAGAACCGCAATCGTATTGCCATAACCGTATTTAAAATTGGTAATCGCGTATTTGATCATATACGTGGCAAGCACTTCGGTAGAGCCTGCAGGTCCACCTTTGGTCATAACCAGAACAATGTCAGCTGCTTTCATCGCCCCGGCAATGGATAACATGATGACGACGGAAATGATAGGTCTGATAAGTGGCAATGTAATTTTGAATGCTCTTTGTACGGCTGTTGCTCCATCGATGGCTGCCGCTTCATCCAGATCCTTGGGAATAGCCAGAATGGCCGCCAAAACCATGACAATATAGAATCCCGTCCACTGCCAAGCATTGGTTACGAGAATGGATATCATTGCGAACCGATTATCGGATAGCCAATAGACCGGCGAAATACCTACGGTTTCAAGTAACTGATTCAACAGGCCGATGTTAGGCTCATAGATGAATCCCCACAGAATACCGATGACTGCCGTTGACATAATGGACGGCAAAAAGACGGCTGTTTTGTACAATCCCTTCAATTTCTTTACATTCGCAATGAGCAGGGAAAACAGAACAATGAGAGGCACCTGGATCAAAACAGAAAATGCGATAAAGAAACCGTTATTGCGAGTTGAAATCCAAAAACGTTCATCTGTCAATGCTTTTGCATAGTTGGACAGTCCCACAAAACGCGGCTCTGCGGATACACCGTTCCAACTGGTCAGACTGTAATAGAGTGAACTGCCGATAGGATACAGGAAAAACATGATAAACAAGATCAGTGCCGGCAACACAAACAACGTATAGATCAGCGGGCTGCGGAGTGAAGTATTCATGATCTACCTCCTTCAGTGACTTCAACTTCTTATGCTCATATATAGAGCAGATTCCTCAGCAGTGTAATTCTTTAGATAGGACCAAGGGTTTTACCCCGGCAGTGTTCCAACCGGGGTAAACCAGCATGGTGTTAGCAGGTACGTTTCTTTGCTTGATAGATCGCTTATTCTACTGAAGCATTAGCCTCTTCCTGAACCTTTTGCAATTCTTCGGCCATTTTCTCTGGCGTAGTCTGTCCACCAACCAGCTTCTGAATTTGCAGGTTGCCGATCTCTGTCGTAACATCAGCTTGAACGAGTGCATCAAACGCCGGGAAAGAAGTCTGCGATGCATTCAGAACAGCTACGATTTCTTTCATTAAATCGTCGGTGATGCTGTCAGTCAGCACTTTTTCATCCAGTTTCATCGCTGGTAACACACCGTCTTCTACGAGCCCACGTACTTGCATATCTTCGTTGTAGAAGTTTTTGATAAAGGCTTTAACAGCCGCCAACTTCTGCGGGTCATCCGCAGCCGCTGCAGAGAAACCGTATCCATTATTGACATCACGCATCAGGGCTGTCTGATCTCCTACACCGTTCTCTACCGGAGGCATATTGAAGAAACCAACTTTGCCAATGAGCGACTCCCCGCTCTGTCCTTCCTTGAATACAGACGATTTCCACGTTCCGTCATACATCAGAATCGCTTCACCGCTCGTAAATTGAGTTGTATATTCAGCATATTCATAACCAAGCTCGCCTTTTTTGAAGTAACCTTTATCCACCCATTCCTTATGCTTCGCGAATCCTGCGACAACGCCTGGATCAGTCCACTTGGCTTCGCCTGTAGCAAACTTCGCCGTAATATCAGGTCCAGCGTAACGGGACCACAGATGGTTCGTTAACATGAGTGGAACCCAGCCTGCTTTGGAAGCAGAAGCAAGTGGCACCTTGCCATCAGCCTTGATCTCAGCGAGCATATTATCCAGCTCAGCCATTGTTGAAGGCGCTTTCCAACCTTTTTGCGTAAAATACTCTTTATTGTAGAAGAATCCTTCACCCGATCCCCCAATAGGCAGTCCATACACTTTGCCTTCATAGGTGAATGGTTCAAGCGATGAAAATTGGTCCTGAATGCCCAGCTCTTGCAAGATCGGCGTGAGATCCAACAACATGCCTTCTTTAGCATATACTTTGGAGTCTGGACTACCGAACAATTCGAAGATATCCGGCGGATTGCCTGCTGCCATCTCACCACGAAGTTTCTCCTTACGGTTTACATCGGATTCAACTCCGTCCAGTGTAAAGGTCAGGTTGGGTACTTCGCTCTCCACTTTGGCCACAACGTCCTGCAGAATGGCCAGCCTTTTTTGTTTGTCGGCACCCACCTGAGTGTGACGGAGAAGCATCTCAACTGGTTCCTTGCTTGGCTCCGCAGGTGTATTGCCTGCTCCCTGTTGTGGTTCGTTAGTTGAGCTCGAACAACCTGCCAATGTCCATGATGTGATAAGCAATAATGAAAGCAGTAATGTCATTCCTTTTTTCATTCGTATGACCCCCCTCAAGATATTGAGCATTTGGCTTTACACTCTGATTATAAAAAGTTGTAGCTTACATCGTAAGGATGACAATTCATCAATGGAGGGATAAAATCCTTCACTGGACAAATAATCTTGCATTTACAATTGATAACAGCAAAAAAACAGCCCCTGCGAAACATGTTCGCAAAGACTGCTTGGTTGGAAGATCTGTATATAAATGTTTACTTATTGGAGCAAGTCATGCCCGCTGTTTCCGTACGACCTTGTTCAATCAAACGATACGCATGCTCTACTTCCTCATCACTTGGAGAAGGAACTCCATCGAGCGGATAGGCTTTCCCCAGCGCCTGCCATTTGTAAATACCCATCTGATGATAAGGCAGAATTTCGAACTTCTCGACTCCATTTAGCGTTCCAATAAACCGCCCCAGATTGAGCAAGTCTTCTTCCTCATTGTGAATCCCTGGCACATACACGTGGCGAATCCACATTTTTCGTCCATTGTCCGATAACCATTGTGCGGTGCGCAATGTTCTCTCGTTGGATTTGCCTGTCAGCTTGATATGTTTCTCATCATTGATGTGCTTCAGATCCAACAGAACCAGGTCCGTGTTATCTAACAAATCATGAATTCGATCCGGTTCATTGAAACCGTTGCTGTCCAGCGTAGTATGCAATCCCCAGCGGCGTTTTGCTTCTTTGAAAACTTCGGCTACAAAATGAGCCTGTAATGTTGGCTCTCCGCCGGATACCGTAAGCCCTCCGCCGGAACTGCGATAGTAGGACAGGTATGGCTCGATTTCAGCCAATACCTCCTCCACGCTCATTTCCCTGCCACCATCCAGTGCCCATGTATCCGGATTGTGACAATACTGGCATTTGAGCAGACATCCCTGCATAAAAAGCACGAAGCGGATGCCTGGGCCGTCAACCGTCCCGAAAGTTTCGAGTGAATGAATATGTCCATTAACCATGCTGCCTCTTCCTTTCTTTATCGCATCCGCTGTGCGTTTAATATAGAGGTTCTACTCCTTTGAACCGTTGAGTTAAGCCCAAGTTACA
This sequence comes from Paenibacillus marchantiae, assembly GCF_028771845.1. Lineage (NCBI taxonomy): Bacteria > Bacillati > Bacillota > Bacilli > Caryophanales > Paenibacillaceae > Paenibacillus > Paenibacillus marchantiae. The sequence goes on from NZ_CP118270.1 coordinate 5,823,731, forward strand.
TCGAACCGTGGAAGGTCCGGTTAATGACATCAAGTTGTTGCTCACGTGTCAGTTTGATGAAGTTAACCGCGTAACCGGATACCCGTACTGTCAGCTGCGGATAGTTTTCCGGGTGATCCATCGCGTCAATCAACTGCTGGCGATCAAATACGTTCACGTTCAGATGGTGTGCCCCTTGACCAAAATAACCGTCCATCATGGCAACCAGATTGGATTTACGTGTGTCTGACTCTTTTCCGAGTGCTTTAGGCACGATGGAGAATGTGTTAGAGATCCCGTCAAGGCTGTGTTCGTACGGCAATTTGGCTACTGAGCCAAGGGATGCCAGTGCACCTTTTTTGTCCCGACCATGCATTGGGTTCGCCCCTGGAGCAAACGGTTCGCCTGCTTTACGGCCATCCGGTGTTGTACCTGTTTTCTTGCCGTACACTACGTTCGATGTGATCGTCAGTACAGACTGTGTTGGGATCGCATTACGATACGCTTTGTGTTTGCGAATCATGCCCATGAAGCTTTCCACCAGTTCAACTGCGATGCTATCCACACTGTCTTCATTGTTACCGTAACAAGGGAAGTCGCCTTCAATTTCAAAATCAATTGCGATGCCTTGTTCGTTGCGGATCGGTTTGACTTTCGCATACTTGATGGCACTCAGAGAGTCTGCTGCAACCGAGAGGCCAGCAATACCACAAGCCATCGTACGTACGATGTCGCGGTCATGCAGGGCCATTTCAATACGCTCATAGCTGTATTTGTCATGCATGTAGTGAATGACGTTGAGTGAGTTCATATACAGTTTGGCAAGCCATTCCATCATCGGTTTGAAACGTTTCATAACTTCATTGTACTCCAGCACTTCGCTTGTGATCGCCGGATATTCAGGTCCAACTTGTGCTCCCGATTTCTCATCACGACCGCCGTTGATTGCATACAGCAATGCTTTTGCCAGGTTGGCACGAGCGCCGAAGAACTGCATTTGTTTCCCGATCTTCATCGCAGATACACAGCAAGCAATACCATAATCGTCTCCATAGATCGGACGCATCAGATCATCATTTTCATACTGGATGGAGCTCGTTTCGATGGATACTTTCGTACAGTATTGTTTGAACGCTTCCGGAAGCTTGGTGGACCAAAGTACAGTAAGATTCGGCTCAGGTGCAGGACCAAGGTTGTTCAAAGTGTGCAGGAAACGGAAGCTGCTTTTCGTAACACGGGTTTCTCCATTTACGGACATGCCACCGATGGATTCAGTTACCCATGTTGGGTCTCCACTGAACAATTCATTATAATCCGGCGTACGCAGGAATTTGACGATCCGCAGTTTCATAACAAAATGGTCAACCAGTTCTTGAGCCTGTTCTTCAGTTAGCAAGCCTTCTTGCAAGTCACGTTCAATGTAAATATCAAGGAACGAAGAAACACGTCCGAGCGACATCGCCGCACCATTTTGCTCTTTAATCGCAGCCAGGTAACCGAAGTAGAGCCATTGGAACGCTTCTTTTGCGGTTGTGGCTGGCAAAGAAATATCGAAACCATGCATTTCACCCAGTTGTTTCAACTCTTGCAATGCACGAATCTGTTCGGACAGTTCTTCGCGGAGGCGAATGACATCTTCATCAATCACATCGACTTCAAGTGCATTCAGCTCACCTTTTTTATTTCGAATCAGGAAGTCCACGCCGTACAGAGCTACCCGGCGATAGTCACCGATGATCCGGCCACGGCCGTAAGCATCAGGCAGACCGGTAATAATCCCTGCTTTACGTGCTGCACGCATTTCAGATGTATAAGCATCAAATACGCCCTGGTTATGTGTTTTACGGATGTTCGTAAATATATCTATGACGCCTTGAGGCATTTCAAAACCATAAGCTTCACAAGCATCAATCATCATGCGAATTCCACCGAATGGCTGAATGGAACGTTTGAATGGAGCATCCGTTTGAACACCAACAATCTGTTCTTTGGATTTATCCAGATAACCTGGTTGGTGAGAAACAATCGTTGCTGGCGTGTTTACGTCAACATCAAGTACCCCGCCGTTATCGCGCTCTTTTTTGGTAAGATCAGATACGATATCCCATAACTCTTTCGTATTCTGAGTTGCGCCTGCAAGGAATGCTTCGTCGCCATAGTAAGGTGATAAGTTGCGTGCCAGAAAATCATTCACATCTACGGATTTCGTCCATGTTCCTTTGGTAAAGTTTCTCCAGCCTGTTTGTTGTTTGACATCTTTTTCGATCACCGACATAGTAATCCCTCCACAAATTTGGATTTCCGGACACATGACAGGATGCTTCACTCGTCTCATCTGTGCCCAGAGCCGCGATTAATGTGATAAATTTCACATGTGAGCCGGAACATGTTTTCTCTACTTGGGAACCGGAACCGCGGATGAATGTTTTTCTTACATTTTCAGTATACGTCTTTGTTCTTTCACCATCTGTGATTTTTATCACAAAGTTTGTGACCATCCTCACTTCACCTGTGCTGTGTCATGGTGAACCCTGCAAATTCATACTTAGCCACTGCGCGGGCAGAACAACTTCCGATCGCTGTTACCCCCGGATTTTTTCGATTATATTTTTCAAAGGGTAAAATACGGGGATAAAGGCGAGCGCTTCGCTTCTTCAGTTTTTTCTGCCCTCTCCGTTATGGTATGAATACCTGGTTCAAAAAGTAACATCACGGATTCCGTGTAACCTCTTTTAAAAAAGACAACTGCAAAGATTACGTTTTACCTTTTTTTACTGGAAAGACGGCAATCGGGGCTCCCCTTTCGGGGAACCCTGACTATCTGCCTTAATCCTGCTGTTGTGCTTTAGTTGTTATTCAAACTTGCCGTAGAATGCGTTGCGATATACATCAGCCAGTTCAGTCACTAGCGGCAGTTTTGGATTGGCTGTTGTACATTGGTCCTCGAATGCGCGGTCTGCTAAATAATCGACATGTGCCTCAAAGTCTTTGGCGTCAAATCCGATTTCCTGGAACGACTCTTCAATACCCAATGTTTTGTTCAGTTTGCGAATTGCATTGATGAGGCTGGTAACCCCTTCTTCTGTTGTACGCGCAGGCAATCCCAGAATGCGGGCAATTTCGGCATAACGCTCATCAGCAACAAAGTGCGAATATTTCGGGAACGATGCAAACTTCGTCGGTTTTTTCGCATTGTAGCGAATGACGTGCGGCATCAGGATCGCATTGGTACGTCCATGTGCGGTGTGGTACTGACCGCCCCATTTGTGTGCCAAGCTGTGGTTAATGCCCAGGAACGCGTTGGCAAAAGCCATACCGGCAATCGTCGAAGCGTTATGCATTTTCTCACGAGCCAATTTGTCACCTTGCAGCGCAGATTGCTCGAGGTATTGGAATACCAGTTGAATCGCTTTGATCGCGAGTCCATCCGTGTAATCATTCGCCATGACGGATACATATGCTTCAATGGCGTGAGTCAATACGTCCATACCTGTATCCGCAACAGCGGTTTTAGGCAGAGAGTATACGAATTCCGGGTCTACAATGGCTACGTCTGGTGTTAACTCGTAGTCTGCCAGCGGATATTTCGTATTGCCTTGATTTTTATCTGTAATAACTGCGAACGATGTTACTTCCGAACCTGTGCCCGAAGTTGTCGGGATCGCTACGAATTTCGCTTTCACGCCAAGACGTGGATATTTGTAGATCCGTTTGCGGATATCCATGAATTTTTGCTTCAAATCGTTGAAATCCGTGTCAGGATATTCATAGAACAGCCACATCGCTTTGGCAGCATCCATCGGTGATCCCCCGCCGAGTGCGATAATGCAGTCTGGCTGGAAGCGGCGCATCATTTCCGTACCGCGGTCTACCGTTGTTGTGGATGGATCGGGTTCAACATCAGAGAACACTTCAATAGCTACCGGCATTTGACGTTGACGCAGATAGTGCTCTACTTTTTCCACATAACCAAGTTTGACCATCATGGCATCCGTAATAATGGCTACGCGTGTGATGTCAGGCATTTTGGCAAGATACTGTGTTGCACCTTTTTCGAAGTAAACTTTGTTCGGCACTTTGAACCACTGCATATTCACGGTACGGCGAGCCACCCTTTTCACGTTGATTAAGTTTACAGCGGTTACGTTGGAAGAAGTCGAGTTACGTCCATACGATCCGCAGCCCAATGTCAGTGACGGCATGTTGGTGTTATAGATGTCACCGATGGCGCCGTGTGTGGATGGCGAATTCACGATAATCCGTCCGGTTTGCAGGCGATCTGCGAATTTGCTAATGACTTCTTCGTTCGTCGAATGAATAACAGAGGAGTGACCCATGCCGCCAAAAGCAACCACTTCTGCTGCGCGCTCAATCCCTTCAGCTGCCGTTTTCACTTTGTAACAAGCCAGTACCGGGCTTAGTTTTTCAGCCGACAACGGGAATTTTGTACCTACCCCTTCAATCTCGGCTACGAGAATTTTGGTGTTAGCAGGGACCTCGATACCGCACATTTGCGCAATGCTGACTGCAGATTGACCAACAATCGCCGGGTTCACCGCACATTTCTCAGCATTAATCGCACCTGCGGTCAGTTTCGCTGCCTCATCCTTGTTGACGAAGTAACAGCCGTTCGCGATCATTTTCTTTTTCACCTGATCGAAGATCGGTTCTTCGATGATGACTGCTTGCTCGGAAGCACAAATCATGCCGTTATCGAACGATTTGGACAAAATCAGATCCGTTACTGCTTGATTGATATCTGCGCTTTTCTCAATAAAGCAAGGTACGTTCCCTGGCCCTACGCCCAGTGCTGGTTTACCACAGCTGTATGCAGCCCGTACCATACCTGATCCGCCTGTTGCCAGAATGAGCGCCACATCGTTATGATTCATCAGTGCGTTTGTGCGATCCATGGAAGGATCATCAATCCACTGGATACAATCCGCTGGAGCACCATGCTTCACTGCAGCATCAAGCAGGATTTTGGCGGCTTCCCGGCTACAGTTCTGTGCAGATGGGTGGAAACCGAAGATGATTGGGTTACGCGTTTTGATGGAAATCAGTGCTTTGAACATCGTGGTGGATGTCGGATTCGTTACCGGGGTAATTCCCATGATGATGCCGACAGGCTCCGCAATTTTCTGGAAGCTTTCGTACTCGTTATCTTCGATAACCCCTACTGTTTTGTCATATTTTATGCTATGATACACATATTCTGTTGCAAATATATTTTTGGTGATTTTATCCTCATACACACCCCGACCTGTTTCTTCCACGGCCATTTTGGCGAGCATCATATGTTTGTCCAGACCTGCCAGCGCCATCGCTTGCACGATGCGGTCAATCTGTTTCTGATCCATGGACATGAATGCTGCATGTGCTTTATTCGCTTTGTCAATTAACGTTTGAATATACTGACCTGCTGTCGGTTCTTTTACTGGGGCGACTTCGTTCTTTACAGCCATCTCCCTCATCCTCCTAAAGGTTCGTATTGGTTTGTCTCTCTTCTTTACATTCACATCGTACCATGGGGAAAGAGTTAATTATGTGATTTTTTTCACAAAGTATAACAAATTTAATTTAAGTTTTTTAGTGTCTCTCACTTAGCCATTTACACTTCCTATTTAAACTATAGGGCTGTCAGATTCATCCTCTCCTTTCGAAAGTGAATTTAATCACAATGTTTGAAATATCGCCATTTTTGCCCCCTTTCCACGCCCCTCAAACGGCAAGATAAGGTATATACTGAACTTAAAAATTGAACCACCGCAATTTGTACCGTCCTTCCCGGCCGAGAGATGACCCTGATCAGGACGGCAACGGTTTGCGGCGAACCACGGGGGCCAGTCCAAGCTGCAGAAGGCCGTCCGATGGACACAAAGGGGAGATAGACTTATGAGAGAACAACTGAGTGTACTGGAAAAACGCGGAAATACCAACTGTTTCTCGGAAGCGAATTTCAACCATCTGCTCGTAACGATGAAGGACAGAACCTATCCGGAAGGAACCCATCTGTATTGGGAGGGAGATGTCTCTGACAAACTTTATTATATGAAACGAGGCCGTGCTCAGATCACCAAATCCACGGATGAAGGCAAGGAATTGATTATGTACATGTATCAAGCCGGTGATATGATTGGGCAGGCTGATCCGTTCTTTGGATCGAAACACAGCTTTTCGGCGGAAGTGCTGGAGGATAGTGAGATCGGCGTACTGGAGCATAAAGACCTGGAAATGCTGATCTGCCAACATTGTGACTTTGCGATCGACTTTATGAAATGGATGGGTATCCATCATCGGTTAACCCAAACCAAATTCCGTGATCTGATGTTATATGGCAAACCGGGCGCACTCTGCTCTACGCTGATTCGATTGTCCAATTCCTACGGCGAGCCTCATGGAGAGCATGTCATGATTCATAAAAAAATAACACACACGGATCTGTCCAATATGATTGGAGCGACCCGTGAAAGTGTCAACCGCATGTTAAGCGATTTGCGTAAAAAAGACGCCATTGAATACGATAACGGCATGATTGTCATCAAGGATCTGCACATGCTCCAGGGCATCTGTCACTGTGAATTATGTCCTAACGAGATTTGCCGAATCTGACGCTTTTCCCATCTTGTAAAACATTTGATACGCAAATGAAAAAAGCCCATCTTCTATAACGAAGATTGGGCTTTTGTTATGCTTAAGATACAGTAGTCAACTCGAGCTTTACTGCATCACGTGGATTCAATTTCATGTCCAAACCGTTTTCCATCAGTTCCTTATCATTCACCATGATCATCCAGCGTTGGTTCATCCGGGGAATTACATTTTCAACGGAAACAACGAATTTGTTGTTCTCCGACATTCTTACAATCCCACTGGACTTCAATACATCACGCACAGTACATTCCTGAACATACACCCCGGCATATTGACGATTGAGATTTGGCATAATATTTCCACCGCTCACCTTGAGTAATGTTGTTTGGTAAACAACATCGTCTCCCCCACTGTCAGCGGCTTTTACATATATGATCACTTCATCTTTGACATGAAGCTCCATGTCCCAATTTTCCGGGTCAATATCCTTGCCATTCAGTTTGACCGCCCAGCTAAGTGAGGAGTCCAGAGAAACTTCCCCCACGGATTGGATCCGCTTGCCATCTGATGTAAAATCGACAAGTCCACTGTTCAATAGTGCTTTCTTGAGCGTCAGACCTTCACTAAAATCTCTCTTAATGGACTTCGTTGCGTCAGGCAAAAAAGTACTGCCATCCACTGCCACAGTAATAGTATTCTGCGATTCGGTCTCTTTGACGATTGGCTGTTCGGAAGGCTGTGTCTCGCTACACCCGGCTAATATAACCAGAATAAGCAGACATATACCTATGTAACCGGGGATTCTCTTCTTCATGTAGGTAACACCACCCTGCGTAAAATCATTCACCCTGTTGTCCATAACCTCTATTATGGCACAAAATTCATGCAAAAAAAGTGTCAATGCCGTTACTTTTCATCCAGCAGCGTCCATAACTGGTTTGTACAACACAAAGAGCCTGCAAGCAGGCCCTTTGGCTCCTAATTATTATTAAGGTCTATTAAGTAGCATGTTTACTGAACACAAGCCTGCATGTAGGTACGGCCTCCGTCTCCATCCTTCAGATACGGGTTGAGCCCAAAGAACTGTTCCTCCGACACATAGACGCCTGTCAGCAAACGCCCTTCAAGTAATCCACCATCCACCTGTACACAGAACGAAGGTGCATCCACATATTCCTGGTAGAGCGGAATCTGACCCGATGATTGGTGTACCTTGGATACCTTGCCTTGCTCGTGCAGCGGCCGTTCAGAGAAATAGGTAGGTACAATATAACGGGCAATCACATCCAGCTCTTGTACAGTGTAGAAGGTGTCATCACCCAGCCAAGGCGCAAGCATGCGGATCTTCTCATATTGTGACCATACAATCGCCTGAATCAGCATCTCCGCTTTAACAAAACGCCCTTCGCCCACATCCAGATACACACGTTCTTCATGAACGTTGGCTTCGGCCTGAACCCCGATGGAATCGGGTTGTCTCAGTTCACATCCAATACATTTCCAGCCTCTTGCTGTCTGAATCCATTTTTGCAGTACCGCCGGAGCCATTACCTGACCATTGCTATTCGTGGAATGAGTCTTCTCTCCTGCAACATCATCCTTAACCGACGGGGAATATGAGGTTCGTTTAAATAGCTCCGCAGCTTTTTTGTAGATTAAATGTACCTGGATGGATGCGCTCTCAAGTTCTGCAATATCTTGCTTGCCGTAGCGTACTTCACGGGATAAGCTTTCTTCTCTCATGACAAGTGGCCTCCTCGCTCCGGCCGCCTGCGGCCATTTTATTTACAATTATACTACAACTCGCGACAACATGTGCAGGACCCTTAAGACAAAAACTCCTGATTTCCACTGGAAATCAAGAGCCTTTATCCCATCAGTTCACTTAGTTTGAGCCGGGGAAGCTGTTACTACTCAACCCACTGCTCTGCCCAGTCTTGAATTTGATTCATAACGGGCTGTAGCGCCTTGCCTTTCTCTGTCAGTTCATATTCAATACGAACTGGCGTCTCCGGATAGACATGACGGATCAGAATTCCTTCGCTTTCCAGATCTTTCATCCGTTCTGACAACATCTTATCACTCATCGATGGAATCAGGTTGGAGATATCCTTGAACCGCTTCGAACCACTCATCAACGTTTGAATAATCAAACCGTTCCAGCGCTTACCCAAGAAAGAAAACGCCGTCTCAAAGCGCGGACACATCCGCAGATCTTGGCCTTCCACATTAATCACCTCTTTAGAGATCACTCAACTTACGTTTAGTTAGTATATTTCATAATAACATATTTAAGTCTCAAAGAAAACGTCTGCCGCTAAAAAGTTAAAATTTTAGGGGCATAACTCAACTTCGATGATACAACTCAGTATACATCACATGGGACAACGGAACCATGGGAAAATATCGTCTAACTCCCATGTAGCTATCTTACCCAAAAAGAACCCAGCTGCCACAGTCATACTTGACTTGGAGAAGGGTTCTTTGGTATATCGTTTATTTTATCCGTTCATACAGCCAATTTGCAGCTTAAACCAGCACGTTACCAAGTGATCTTACAGGCTCGCTGAAGCCAAATTCCGGCTTAACGTTGCGCGTAGGATATGCCCACTTCACTCCATTGCTGATCACTTTTAAAATTTCCGGATTGTAGAAGGTCGGGTATGTTTCATGACCTGGACGGAAATAGAAGATTTTTCCTGAACCGCGGAGGAACGTGCATCCGCTTCGGAATACCTCTCCGCCTTGGAAATTACTTACAAACACCAGTTCATCCGGTACTGGAATATCGAAGAATTCTCCGTACATTTCTTCTTTTTCCAGAATGATCTTGCTATTGATTCCCTCGGCAATCGGATGGGACGGATTCACACACCAGATAATCTCCTGCTCATTAGCTTCACGCCATTTCAGATCACAACTTGTGCCCATCAGCGCTTTGAATGGCTTGGAGAAGTGACCAGAGTGCAGCACAATCAACCCCATACCATCCAGGACTCGCTGTGCAACCTTCTGTGTAATCTCGTCGCTCACACGCTCATGCGCCATATGTCCCCACCATATAAGCACATCTGTCGAATTCAGCACCTCATCACTTAATCCATGCTCAGGCTGATCCAGTGTTGCAGTGCGAATGGCAAAGCCTTCGCCTCCCAGCCCGTTTGCCAACGCCATGTGCAAACCGTCAGGGTAGACTTCTTTTACTTCATCATGAATTTTCTCATGGACAAATTCATTCCAAATGGTGACGTTAATCATATTCAATTTCCCCCTAGTGTAACTCTAAACCCACCACATATCTCCCAGCGGCTCTTCAATCAATACTTGTTGGAGATTTTGCACAGCTTTAGAGAATCCTTCTTCTACCGACATCAGACCATCTTCGTGTTCAATGCTTACGACATAATCATATCCAACCAGACGCAGAGCACTAATAATATCAGCCCAAGTCTTGTTATCGTGACCATAACCGACCGAGCGGAATTGCCAAGCACGATCAAGCATGTTTGTATAATCCTGCATATCCGTTACACCATATTTGTTCACGTTAATTGGATCAATAGTTGTATCTTTCGCATGGAAGTGATGAATCGCGCCTTCACGTCCCAGAATGTGGATCGCTTGCACCGGATCAATACCTTGCCACCACATGTGGCTCGGGTCCAAGTTAGCGCCAATCACTTCGCCTGCTGCTTCACGCAATCTCAGCAAGGTAGCTGGTGTATGCACAGAGAATCCACCGTGCAGTTCCAGTCCCACTTTCACATTGTGATCTGCAGCGAATTTGCCCCACTCTGTCCAGTAAGGGATAACTTTGTTGTCCCATTGCCATTTAAGAACTTCTTGGAAGTCATTCGGCCATGGTGCAACAGGCCAGTTCGGATATTTGGCATCCTCATGGTCTCCCGGACAACCGGAGAATGTGTTTACAACAGGCACTTCCAGTTTCTCAGCCAGTTCTACCGTCTTAACGAAATCATCGTGGAATCCTTTCGCAATATCCTTTTGTGGATGAAGCGGGTTACCGTGACAGCTCAGTGCGCTGATGGTCAGACCGCGAGATTCTACTGCATTTTTGAAGTTTTTCAATGCTGTCGGGTTGCTCAGAAGCTCATCCGGTTTACAATGAGCATTCCCTGGATGTCCACCAGTTCCGATTTCTACTGCTTTCAAGCCTTTGGATGCAACATAGTCGAGTGCATCCTCCAATTTACGTCCTCCGAATAGTACCAAAAATACGCCGAGTTTCAAGTGCGATTCCTCCCTAGATTAAATATCATATTAATTGCTGGTTTTATGAACCATGAACTGCATAAATATACCGTTCAGATCACATGATTGTATCGTTATTGTGGAAAATCAAGAGCTTTTCTATCCTGAAAATAAACGTAAGAATACTGGTTATTTCATTGGAAATGACATCCGGTCGGTTTAGTCGAAATAAACCGCTTTGCCTGTCTGAGCAGACTCGTAGATCGCTTCAAGAATCTGAGTAACCACGATGGCTTGTTCAGGTTTTACAACTGGATCTTTGTCTTCTATGATCGCTTCAAGCCACATTCTAGCTTCACGATCCGCTTCATTTTCTGCACTACCGGAATAAAAAGCAACCCCGCCTGCATCCAGATCTACCTTAGTTTCAAACAGACGGCTGCGTTTCTCGCCATTGATACGCAGACCATCTTTCATATCCGCGCCACCTTCTGTTCCGCAAAGCAGTGATTTCGCTTCGCCGAACTCAGCTACGTTCAGCGCCCAGCTGGACTCGATGATAATTGTAGCCCCATTCTCCATCGTCACAAAGCCGAATGCAGAATCCTCTACCTTAAATTGTTCCGGGTCCCACGGACCAAAAGCATTGGCCGCATTCTCACGTTGACCCAGCTTGTGGAAAGTTGAGCCCATAACACTCTTCGGCTTGTAATTATCCATCAGCCAAAGAGTCAGGTCCAATGCATGCGTACCGATATCAATTAGCGGTCCTCCACCCTGCTTTTCCTCATCAAGGAACACACCCCAGGTAGGTACAGCACGGCGGCGAAGTGCAATCGCCTTACCGAAATAAATATCGCCCAGCTCGCCTTCTTCACACATTTGTTTCAGATATTGGCTGTCATTGCGGAATCGGTTCTGATACGCAATGGACAACTTTTTGCCTGTACGTTGTGCGGCTTCCAGCATAGCCTGCGCTTGTGCAGACGTTTTCGCCATTGGCTTTTCACACATTACATGTTTGCCCGCCTCAAGGGAAGCGACCGTGATAACGGAGTGGGAGTCGTTTGGTGTACACACATGTACCACATCAATACTCTCATCTTTCAGCATCTCGTGATAATCCGTATATACTTTAGCTCCCTCAGCACCGAATTCGGCTGCTGCCTCCTCCGCACGTTCTTTCACAATGTCACAGAAAGCGACCATACGGCCCTGAGATTGTTTGGACAGGCTGGGCATATGTTTACCTTTGGCGATTCCGCCACAACCTACGATGGCGATATTAAGTACTTTAGACATGAACAAGTCCTCCATTAGCGGCATATTTTCTAATCCAGTTCATACTGCTCTCGATGCTTTGCAGTGGAGGATTCTGACATACATCCTGTTCCACAACAAGCCACTCGGCTCCCGCCTGATCTGACGCTGTAGCTACAGCTCCCAGATCTACCTCACCTTGGCCGAATTCCACTGTCAGGACTTGGCCTTCTGAACGGCGCATGTCTTTCCAGTGGACAAGTGGCAGACGTCCCGCATACTTCGCGATGACTTCCGTTGGCGGGTATCCTGCGGCGTGAGCCCAACACGAATCCAGCTCCACTTGCAGGTGGGAAGCGGTTACGGTATCATACATCGTGTATAACGCCGGCTGACCCTCAACCTGCTCTGTAAATTCAAAATCATGATTGTGATACATTAACACCATGTCCTGCGCTGCACATTTCTCACCAATCTCATTCAGGGAAGCAAATACGTTATCCCATTGCCGTTGTTCTTCCGACAGATAAGGGACAATCAGGTTTTTGTTTCCGATGGCTTTGTGATAAGCGATCACGCCATCAAGATCCTCAATCAGACTATTGTACTGAACATGGGTACCCACGATCTCCAGACCGAATTCATCCAAAATGGCCTTTACTTCTTCCGGGCTATGCCCGTAAAAGTTGTGAAACTCTACGCCTTGATATCCAAGCTCTGCAACCTTGGCGAGTGTACCTTTGAAATCTTGCTCCAGTTCATCCCGTACCGTATATAGCTGTAATCCAACCTTCAACATTTACCGGTTCACCTCATCCGAGATCAATTAGTGTGACTGTACAGCCTCTGACTGATTTTCATCTGTATTGTTTTCTGCTCCTGCTTGATAAGTGCTCTCCAGCTGGATGTGTTTGCCCTCAAACGAGGAGCGTTGGAACGCATGCATAGCTTCAAGAACATGATAGGCAAGCTTACCACTGGCCTTGTGTTCGCGTCCGGCTCGAATGGATTCAACCATTTCGGTAACGCCGATTCCACGCTCGTTCTGTCTGCTCTCAAAAGCAGGCGTCACAGTCTCCCATGTGTCCTGACCGAATCTGCGGAGCTTCACTTCCCCGTTAAAAAAGTTAGGATCCGGTATGCTCATCGTACCTTCGGTACCGTAGATTTCAATCCGTGGCAAATCCGAAGCACCCCGGATATCGAAGCTGGTGATCATTGTTGCAATGGCACCTTCCTCAAAATCAATCGTTCCTGCCAAGTGTGTTGGCGTCTGTACCTCAAGAGATGTACCTTCCTTCGGACCGGAACCAATAACGCGGTCCGTGATCTGTACACCTGCCGATGAACTGATTCTGCGAATCGGTCCAAGGAGAGTAATCAGAGCGGTCAAATAGTAAGGTCCCATATCGAACATCGGTCCGCCACCAGCGACATAAAAGAACTCCGGATTCGGATGCCAAGCCTCCGGCCCTCCACCCATGAAGAATGATGTTGCCGCAATCGGTTTACCGATCAGTCCTTCTTCAATAGCCTTGCGGGCAGTCTGAATACCTGAGCCAAGGAACGTATCCGGTGCTGAACCAACATACAATCCTTTTTCCTCAGCCAGTTCGATTACCTTGCGACCATCCTCAAGAGAGATTGCCAGTGGTTTCTCGGCATACACATGTTTGCCTGCTTCAAGCACAGCCAGATCAGTCATGGCATGACTGCCAGGAACCGTGAGGTTTAGTACAAGCTCAATTTCATTATCTTGCAGCAACTCATCTACATTGTAAACGTTTGCGATATTGAATTCATCAGCTCGTTCTTGTGCCCGTTCACGGATCAAATCCGCAACAGCCACCACTTCAATGAGAGGATTATCTTTAAAATTCTCAAGATAAATGGCGCTAATGTTACCGCAACCAATAATACCCGCTTTCATTTTCTCCACAGTGATGTTCATCTCCTTATGAATGGTGAGAACCTGTAAATTTGCATATTTGGAATTGAAGGTTTTACGCTTAAGTGTTGCACTTGAATTTAATACTATGGTATTCCGTTTCGGCTTCAATTAAAATGAATAATATGATCGAAACATGAACTATCTGGTCATAATTTTCAAATTGCAAGGAGTATGCCAATGCCGACTGATTATTCCTGCCAGGTTCTTACAGCAGGCTTCTCGTTTCATCGCAAACCTTATATAGGCTTGCATCCTGAGGGAGTAAAGAATTACTTGTTGAGACTCCAGACGGACGGACGTTGCCGAGCACGTGTAGACGGCACCATGTCGCTTGTTGATGCGGGTGATCTGCTTCTGTTTAGTCCAGATGAGCCGTATGAACTGAGAATAGACAAAGAACAAAATCCGATGGGTGAACGACTTGTGGAGAGTGGTGATTACCATATTTTCTTCAATGGGGACTGGGTGGATGAGTGGTGGAAACATCACAAGCGGCCGAACCGGATCAAGGTGCAGCTGACCGAAAGCCTGCTTACCCTGTTTCGACAGCTCGTACTGGAGCAGCGCCGTATTTCCAATCCGTACCCTGAAATCGCCAGTTACTATATGCGAATTCTTTGTCTTGAAGTGGATCGTATGCTCTCGGAACATCCGACGATTACCAACACCAACTATGTGGCATATGAGATTAAAAGTTACATCGAGGAGAACGCTTCTTCTCTATTCAAGCTTGAAGATATAGCTACCCATATTGGAATCAGTGTTTCAAGGGGAGTTCATCTCTTCAAAGAAGCGTTTGGTAAAAGTATTATGCAATATACACTGGATGTACGACTGAACATGGCCAGGGAACGGATCATTTTTAGTCCAATGACACTCGAACATGTAGCCGAATCTTCCGGCTTTAACAATTATACGTATTTCCACCGGGTATTCCGCTCCCGGTTTGGCATGTCGCCCAAAGAATTCCGCGTCATTCACCGGGAACAGATGTAATCGCTTCATTAATACGTATACGTATTATCCGTAACCGAAACTTATTTGCGCGCGGCAATCGCCTCGGATACAACCATAGCCAGATCTTCGTTGCCAAACATGGATAGCACACCCAATACGGTGTCGTCCGGAATGTCACCGGCTTCCTCCTTGGATACAACTAGCTTCAGCACCTGCTGCAAACGCTCGTTGCTCCGTTGTTCCGGGTAGGCTTGCCGGTACATCTCTTCCGGATCCAGTCCCTGATTGACACACCACTGGGCAAATACCAGAATCATCATTTCCTCTTCCTGTTTATACGTCTCAATTACAGCTTCCTCAATCTGTTTGTTGCGTTCTTTTTCATATTCATCCATGGTGTTATTCTTCCTCCATTATCGTTTAATGAATCATTAGTGCGGAAGGCTTCATTTATACTCCCGCACAACCTTCTGCAAGATTAACCGCGGATAAGCTGTTCAGCCAAGTCATGACTGTCCATGACGTGACTCGCACTGATGGCACAGTCATCCGGGGTTTCAAGATTTGCCAAAAATTGGTCAATCGCTCCCGTGAATCCTCTTCGGGTCAAAATACTTTCCCAGCTGCCAAAGGTTTCCTTGCGTTCCTGTGCACCGCGTTCCTCACACTTCGCTATTTCCATGTTCAGCACTTCTACCGATCTTCCCCCGCCATGCAGCTCAAGCTTCTCCAGATCCGCTCCTGCTTGGCGTATCATATCGAATCTGCCATATGCCGTTCTACCCAACTTGGCTGATCCTGCGGCGTGCAGCAGGCGGTCCAAGTCATTTTTACGTATCCACTGATGGAGCAGCTGCACATTGTGATCTGAATACCATAACATCAGGTCAAGAATATGAATCAGATCATCATAGATAGTTTCCGCAGCGGGACGATCCTGAATGCCTGTACGATGTTTAGTAACTGTCAGCGATTCAAAGCCTTGTCCAGCCTGCATCCATTCCTTCGCGTTTTGATACAAAGGTGCAAATCTCCGGTTAAAACCTACCGCCAAAAGAAGACCCTGTGCTTCCGCAAATGCGGTCATTTCTTCCGACTCCCGTAACGTATAGGACAGCGGTTTGTCCACGTATACTGCAAGCCCCCGTTCCAAACATTGCATAACGATGTCAAAATGAGCTTCTGTTGCTGTATGTACAAACACCGCATCCAGATCCCAGGACAACAATTCTTTCATATCCGTTGTTCCATTGTTCAATCTATAGGTATGCTGTATTTCCTTCACAGGTTCGGGAGAACGGTTCATAATCCCCGCAATTTCCACGTCCGAGTGGGCTGTCAACAGCGGCAAATATACTTTACGTGCAATGTCCCCGAGTCCGATGATCGCAACACGGGTTCGCTTGGTTGTTTCCATTATGATCATTCCACCTTCAGATGAGTTCTATATTTCTACGTCCTATAGTGTAACCCTTCAGGCAGCAACATGCCAGTGATTGCAGCTAGAACCGCCATGAATTGTCCATCCTTTGGTTGAACGTGGTAAACTTTAGAGAGAAAGCAATACGGATTGGGATACAGTAAGACCTTCCTGGTCTGAAAGGAGCGTTTGGGATTTTGCGAAAATGGTTATGGCTCCTCTTATATGTTTTACTTGCTGGAGTCACGTTTATTTACAGATATGAACTGCTGACCTGGACCGATCTGCATCAGTCCATTCCACTTTTACTAGCCATGGCGACATTGTTTGCTCTTGTACCCGTAATTCCGTACAAAATCGTCATTATTGCCTTTGGCTATAGTTACGGTACTGCAACAGCAGCCTGGATATGCTGGCTTGGGACCACATTTGCTGCAATGCTGGTATACACCGGAGCGAGGACGATATTCCGAAATCAGGCCAGATCCTATCTCGAACGCATTCGGGGTTTGAATCGATTTACAACATGGATGGAGGCTCATCCCTTCATGGGTATCGTGTCAATGCGACTGCTGCCCATCGTGCCCCAAATGGCGGTTAATATCTACGCGGGCATTACCTATACCCCATTCTGGGTCTTCATGGTTGCGACGGCAATTGGCAAACTGCCTGCGATTTTTGTTTTTGCCTATGCAGGTGCACAAGCAGAAACATCAATCTGGGTGAGCCTGCTAATCCTTGCCGGTTATCTGGTGTTCATGACGATAATATTGCTCTTGTTTCGCTTACGCTCTCGTAAAAAAGCCTAAGTGGGAACAGTCAGAAACATTTCAGACTCATCCTCTTTACGATCCTGCTTGGTTGGCTTGCCAATTCGGGATATAATAGAAGAGTAAGCCAAAATATCATTCTTCATCAGAAATGGAGTGACTATAGCATGGAACAACATACTAGTGAAAAAGCAACTTTTGCAGGCGGGTGCTTCTGGTGTATGGTATCCCCCTTCGAGGAACTACCCGGCATTCATAAGATTGTATCGGGTTATACAGGAGGACATACGGAGAACCCCACATATGAGGAGGTCTGCTCGGAAACGACTGGTCACGTAGAGGCCGTTCAAATTACATTCGACCCGGCCATCTTCCCATATGAGAAGCTCGTTGAATTGTTCTGGCAACAGATCGACCCAACAGATACGGGTGGACAATTCCATGACCGTGGATCATCTTATCAGACGGCCATCTTCTATCACAGTGAAGAACAACGCCAGATCGCAGAAGCTTCCAAAGCAGCTTTGGCACAAAGCGGACGTTTTGACAAACCAATTTTCACACCGATTTTGCCAGCGAAAACGTTCTATGAAGCAGAGGAGCATCACCAAGGGTACCATCACAAAAATCCTGCGCACTACAAACGGTACCGTAAAGGTTCTGGACGTGAAGACTTTATCGAAAGCAACTGGTCCGGCAAAGTGGATAAAGACGGCCTGAAAGAGCGTCTGACGCCGCTGCAGTTCGAAGTTACCCAGAACAACGCAACTGAACCAGCATTTCATAACGAGTTCTGGGACCACCATGGTGACGGAATTTACGTGGACATCGTATCCGGTGAGCCACTGTTCAGTTCCACCGACAAATACGATTCCGGCTGCGGCTGGCCAAGTTTCACCCGTCCACTGCGGGACTACAATGTGAAGGAAAAAACGGATCTCAGCCATTTCATGATTCGTACCGAAGTGAGAAGTCGTGAAGGGGATTCCCATTTGGGTCACCTGTTCAATGACGGCCCTGCCGAAGCTGGTGGAATGCGTTATTGCATCAATTCCGCAGCCCTTCGTTTTGTACCCAAAGAAGACCTAGAAAAAGAAGGATATGCCGAATACGCCGTACTGTTTAATTAAGTTATGATTCATTGAAGTACGGAAATAATGAAGCGCTAGCGAATCGAACGCACCTTAAGATGACAATTAACGTGCAATACTAATTTTAACGAGCTTCAGTCACGTTATTCGGTTGAAATCTACGAAAAAGCCTGAGGCAGCACATGTAAAGCGATCAAATAATGCCTCTACGATTCGTTAAACCACAGACTTGAGGGAATTGGAGTATTAACTTGTGCTCAGTTCGTTAGACATTAATTAAGACTAAAAGGGGCTTCCCGTCATCTTTATGACATATGGGAAGCCCCCTTTTTAGTTTGCTTTTTTTGTATATAGATTGAAATTGGCTTACATCATACTCACAATCCAGCCGATCCAGTAAGCAAATGGAATCAATAACAACTGCGCCAACAATGTACCAAATAAACGGGATACAAGCATACAGCCATAGATCTGATTCATTCGATCCAGCCGAATTTCACCACGCAGAGATTTGTCGCTGAGCAACGAAATACGAGGATCAATCAGGATGGTTAACAAAATGGTCGCTACTCCATTAATGAGTCCGGTGGATTGCGAAGCAGCTACAGCCTGACCCGGATAAAGATACGCAGCGTACAGACTGGACAGGACCCCAGTCGTATAGATTGCTGTCACCGCTATGTTCAACGTCATTAGACGTCTGGGCATTCCGTTTTGTACCAATAGTTTTGCCATTTTCCATGATGGCGGGGTAATATAATACATCGCGTTTTTGAGCTTGCTGCGTTTCAGCAGTCCTCGAACCATGGAAGGAATCGATCCTGCCGCCTCAAAATGAACGACCATTCGGGAAGCGAGCTTGACCATCGTTGGAAAACTTAGAATAGCCAAGGCCGTTCCTATCGTAGCCGCACCCATCAGCCAGTGCAGTTGCGCTGCAAAGTGTGGGTTCCCTCCACTCGCCGCAGTATCCACCAGATTGCCTACCATCGGCCCTTGGGCCATATTGGAGGTACGCGACACCAGCAACAAAATTCCGGACAGGGACAAGGCCAGCGCTATTCGCCGAGTGCGTAATCCCCCAAGGCGCAGTGCATAGGACAGGCTGTCAGCCGCATGAATAAGCATGGTAAATAACATAGGAATGGCCAGGCTCAAACTAAACATATGTAAATCTCCTTATCTTTTTCCTAATGTGCTTCTATTGTAATTTCAAGTATGGAAGCATTATACTCCTCATCCACATAAAAGTATAGAAAAGCACTAAGAAGTTGAACAGTAGAATGCACAAAAATACAGCACACGCTTCGAAGTTCTCCACAATAATCGTTTATTCATCCGGGTGCAGGGTAATATACAAATAACTTATATTGTACAGGAGGGAATCAATATGCCGTGGAACAAACAGGATTATCCCGTTTCCATGAAAAATCTGGAGCCTCGTGTCAGACATAAGGCCATTGAGATTGCCAATGCATTGCTGGATGACGGTTATGAGGAAGGACGCTCCATTGCAATCGCGACTGCCAAAGCGGAAGAATGGGATGAGAATCATCCCACATCGAAGCATTCGAAGCAGGCTACAAAACATACTTCATCAGACAGCAAATCGGAGCATGGAAAATCTTCATCTCCACGCCGTCATTCCGAACCTGTCTCTTCTTCCAAAAGCCATGATAATATTCATGTCGTTCCTACCGACTCTGGCTGGGCCATCAAGGAAGAAGGTCAATCCAAATCTCTGGCTACGTTCCGAACCAAAGCCGAAGCTGTGGATGCTGCCAAAGAAAAGAGTGAAAAACAAAACATTCGGGCTATTATCCATAATGAAGATGGGCAAATTGCCTCTTCCATCAAGCCTTGAGTGAATCTGTTCTAAAATAGAAATATCGTGAATGTATTACTTTTAATTTTTTTTACTGAAGGCAAGCAAAAAAGCCCTTTCGCCGCTAATGGAATGATTCCCATCAAGCATGCAAAAGGGCTTTGTGTTTGGTATGAGGCAAGCCCACCTTACTTGAACAACATTCATTTCGAATAGGGTGGCCGTTACGTTTAATGCGAAACCCCTCTAGCCACAGGAGCTCGTTGTGAAGCACCGCTGACTACTTTGGCAGCAGTCGACACGGGCAGCTTCACAGCTGAGGTCGTAACCGTCCGGCGAGCCGGGAAACTGACCATATACGTAATCACTTTACTGGCAATCCATACGGCCAGAATGGTATATAAAGTTTCTTTTACCGGTAGAAAGAAAAGCGACAATCCGAGTACAAACGCATCGCTGACAAAGAAAACCGTTCCCAGCTTCCAGCCCTTCCAACGGCTAATGAGCACCGCCAGAATGTCGTCTCCACCTGTTGCTCCTCCGAATCGAAGCACCATACCAGCACCCACGCCGGTGATAACACCGGACAAGACTGCCGGAATCCACAAATTACCGTGAAACGGAATAACCAGGGTGGAGTACCGCTCAAACCCGTCATAGAACAATGAGAATGCGGCCACACCCAGCAGCGCCTGAATCATGAACTTCCAGCCCTTGAGGAACCAGGCCAGAATCATGACTGGAATATCCAGCAGCAGCATGCCAATAGCAGGTGATAAGCCTGTCGCGTACTTTCCAAGCAGGGCCAGACCGACAAATCCGCCCTCCGATAAATGATTCTGAAAATTAATGTGATAGTAGGCAAATGCCAAAATAAATGTTCCGAGCAGCATAATGGCGAACTTTACCGCCTCTGTCTTAACTTGTTGTAAGGTTAACGATGTTCTCTTCATTCAGGTTCCCTCGCAGTTTGTAAAGGTTGGTTTGCACCGACCGTACCCTGCAAAAGGCAAGCCTGGAAGAAATCATCGTATTTGTCCTTCGAATATTATTCATTCCAATCCCCTCTTTCGCAGAGTCAGCCGTTTTTTTCTTTACGGTGGTGTACTCTACAAGGGGCGCTAAGTATAAGAGAGATCGTAACGTTTCCAGATCGTCCTTGGGGAAATTATCCTTCGGGAACTCATGGTATCCTGATCCTTTCTGTCTGTTGGTGGTTAGCTGTGCTAATTAAACTGATGAATATTACACCATGCATAAGACCATATAAACTTTACACTTAACCACTTCGATTGCAGTACCCTCTTTCGATCGCTGTTATCCCCGGATTTTTTGATTCCCTTTTCCTAAGGGAAAAATCCTGTGATAAAGGCGAACACTTCGTTTCTTCAGACGGGTTCTGCACTCTACGTTCTCGTGTAAAAATTTAGTTCGCCTTCTATAGACACATGTAACGTTCAATTCAGTTTAAAAATCTAAGCTAACTTGCTTGTTCTTTTATTATATAACACCGATGTGATTGGGTCGAAACAGCAGACCCTTCAAATATGAGCAAAAAGCACACTCTTGCCTGCTTGAGCCGCCAAACAGCCACACCAGGACAAGCTTCTCTACCTAATGGTGCTACCTGCTCCTTCATTCTATGACTGAAGCTTCCAAATATAACTGTCCAGTCACCCAACTGTGACAATTTGGGTCCATTTTTTATTTTTCCGCGGATTTTAAAGGAATCATTTCCCTCTTGCACATACACTATAGCAAATGTAATCGGCTTATCTTGGGTCCAGTTAAACGTTTCCAGACTTACTCTGCTGTTTATGGTATAATATAACAATTGAATCCCCACTACCGTTTAAGCGAGGCGGATTATGAAAACGTTAAAGCCAAGAGTCTTTATTGGCTGCTCGCTGGAAGCGAAGCCGATTGCAGCCGCAGTACACGAAAACTTGCGTTTCTCGGCCGAAGTTACCCCTTGGTACTCCGGAGTTTTTAATCCAAGCAGCTATACCATGGACGATTTGGAAGCAGAAGTGCGTACAACAGACTTTGCCATTTTTATTTTTCATCCGGATGATATATCGAAAATTCGTGGGAAGTACTATGCATCTGTCCGTGATAATACAATGCTGGAAATGGGTTTGTTTATGGGTCGTCTGGGGCGAAAGCGTATTTTTTTCATTCTTCCAGAGGATATTACTGACATCAAAGACGCTTCCAAGATCGAAGGTTTACGCATGCCTACAGACCTGCTGGGATTAAATCCACTGGTTTATGAAATTCGTTCAGACGGGAAATGGGCGCCAGCCGTCTCGGTGGCCTGTTCCAAAATCGCCGACAGCATCGAAGAACAGGGGCGATGGAGCGATCCCGAAGTGGAAAAAATTATCGAGAAGCACAAAAGGTCTGAGGGTGAAGCCCGATTACAGTTGCTCAAGCTGCTGCGATTCTTCAGGGAGTTACTGCGTACCCGCAAAGCAGATTCGGTTATGTTGGAGCGAATGAGCGATGCACTTCGAAGTGCATTTGTATCCCTTCCTCCATTTGCCGTGCGTGGGACTGCCATATACCGTACAGATGACAGTGGTCATATTGAACAATTATGTGGTAACGTTGGGGAACCGGGGAGAAAATATAACTTGTCCGCCAACGACGACAAACAACCTGATGATCCGAAGCGAATTCTGGTTATTGATTCTTACCGGGAGAACAAGATCAAGATCAATCTCTACGACGACTACCTTGAGAAAGAGTATCTGCTATGCTATCCTGTAGCCAAGAGGTATGTAATCACAGTCCATATTATTGGACATATTGAAGCGGATGAGGCGATATTTCAGCAGATGGATTTGGAGAACCGTCATCTGTTCAACGCCATCAACGATTTGTTAGGAGGCGAACCGGAATGAAACCGGAAACGAAAAAAATAAGCAAGCGCTGGGGCAGCGACAAAAAGGTACGCCTCAGTTCTGCGCCCGAATCATCACGACCGGTTCCGGAACCCAAGGAAGAAGATCGTTTCCACAAACCGGCCGTACCGCTGACTACCATTGGCCCTTCGCTGAAGGGTAAAGAAAGACCTTACAAAGTGATTCTGGAAAAAGAGGCTCTTTACGAGAAGCCTCAGTATCTGGCTTAACCGCTTTATGCTCATATACAACTCTGCCGTCTGGTTCGGCAGATCATCTGGCCCCGCCGCCCAAGGCAGGGGCTTTTTTGTTGCAATCACTTTCGCAATTCTTCATAACCTTCGCCGATCAACGAACCAAAAGCTCTTCATCTCTTACTCTGATGCATTAAGTCGTTTTCTTTATGCCCTTAGGTTTCCTGCAAAACCCAAAAATTATACCTTATTTTGGAGAAGGCTTGTCCCTATTTCAACACCTTAAATCTCAGCATAAATCGCATATGGGCTACTTCCAATATTTCTCGGTTGTATTGTGTATCATCATTGCATATATTGATTATAATATAAGAACATACGTTCTGTAAATAAGAACATGTCCGAATTCAAGGTTAAGGAAGTGAAAGTATGTCATCATCCCCTTCCGCCCCATCCCCTGCGGATGAAGACCACCGATTGATTAAAAGCATGGTTGTACGCACTCTTCTGCTGGATGTGCTTGAACGGGATATTCGCACACTGGATACGTTGCAGCTCAAAATGCCAGAGGTCTACATTCTGTCTCTAACCCGCATTCAGAATGATGTACTTAAGGAAATGCTTACGCTTCGCAAACAGATGAGAACTCGTGGCGTCAAGGTTCTGGAGGAGAAACGGCAAGTTGATGGAATCGAAACCCAGTACCTGTGCAGAGGATATTTGCAGCGGTTCTATATGCTGTGGACGTTCGCGCGGAATGAAGTCAAAAAAGAGCTTAGTCGGCATCTGGATATGGACTTGACCCAGCCGTTATAGCTAATTCATCTGCTTGATGTATCCATCATCGTTTGAATTCACATTTCTTAGTCCACTTAGTTCAATTACTCCTTAAACTCCTCACCCTTCTGCCTAATCGAAACAGGTTGACCCCGGGAGGCTGCGTTCATTAAGATGGAATAGACATGTCTGTGCATTCCGTTCAGACTTGTAATGAAAATGGATTCCTATAAGCAAACAAGCCTGCCTGCCATTAACGGCGGACAGACTTGTTCATTAGGAGTTGCTTTCAACGTCTTATCAATCAAGGAGTTGTACTTCATGGACTTGAATTCGCATTTAATTAATAATCAAACATCCGCACATACAGGCATTGCCGCAAATGTTACTGAGCTGATAGGCCAGACACCTGCCGTCAGACTGAACAGACTTACAGGTAGCGATTCCGCTGACGTATACGTCAAGCTGGAATACTTCAATCCGAGCGGCAGCGTCAAAGACCGTGCCGCCTATAACCTGATCGTTCAGGCTGAACGGGCAGAACTACTGCTTCCCGGCGCAACCATTATCGAACCAACCAGCGGCAATACCGGCATCGGTCTTGCAATGAATGCTGCTGCCAAGGGATATAAGGCCATTCTGATCATGCCGGACAACATGTCCAAGGAACGCATCAACATTCTGAAAGCCTATGGCGCAGATGTCGTGCTCACCCCTGCCGCAGAACGGATGCCTGGCGCGATTCGCAAGGCCAAAGAACTTCAGGCCGACATTCCGGGAAGTTTCATTCCCCAGCAATTCGAGAATCAAGCGAACCCGGACATCCACCGGATCACCACGGCTCCCGAAATTATGCAGCAGATGGAAGGCAAGCTGGACGCCTTTATCGCCACGGCGGGAACAGGCGGTACGATCACCGGAACGGGAGAAGAACTGCGTAAGCAGCTGCCGGACATTCGTATCTATGCGGTAGAGCCGAAAGGTTCTCCTGTGCTGTCCGGCGGCGAGCCCGGACCCCACAAGCTCGTCGGTACAAGTCCGGGGTTCATTCCGGACATTCTGAATACCGACGTGTGGGATGCCATTATCCAGGTGTCCGATGAGGATGCACTGGATACGATGCGGCAGCTTGCTGCCCGGGAAGGGCTGCTACTCGGCCCTTCCTCTGGCGCTTCGGTGTGGGCCTCCCTGCGCATCGCGCGGGAACTGGGGCCGGGTCACCGAGTGCTCTGCATTGCGCCCGATACCGGGGAACGGTATTTGAGCATGGGTATTTTTTAACAAAGAAAAACTCTTACACAAGTTAAAGACTCCCCTCCAAAATGAGCGCTTGATCACAGCTGGACGTTGAATCCGTAGCGTACAAGTACTTATTCTGGAAAGGAGCCAGTTAAGTTAAATATTCTAAATATAGAACTAGTGTGTCAGGGTTGTCCATTCTACACCTTCGGGAAGCAGAGCCGCAATGCGGTCTTTTGCTTCCTTTTTGGTATACAGCGATTCATCGAGAATGACCGCAGAACCGGAATCCGTGCTCGTCCGAATCAGACGTCCAAGACCTTGCTTTACACGCAGCAGCATGTATGGAAGATCGATCTCTTCATAAGGTGCCGCTGACGCTGTGCGTTTTGCATTGAATACAGGGTCCTGTGGTGGATACGGGAGCGACCAGATCATGACATTGGATAATGACGGTCCTGGAACGTCCAGACCTTCCCACAGATTGACGGAGCACAGTACACTCTCCTCATCCTCCTGGAAAGCGGCAATCAGGTCACTAATCTCCCGATCTCCCTCATACATAAAGCGTAACCCTTGAGCCTCAGGGACATGAACAATGTCCTGCTTGAATGCACGCAGCTCTTCCATCGTACGGAACAGAATCAGGGCACGACCCCCACTCTCCTGAAGCAACGTTACGGCGTCACGCAACCGATTTTCATTTTCCGGGTGACCAGGTACGGTTTCATCTGTAATCTTCATCTGCATTTTGTCCGCATAGTCATATGGAGAAGCCACGGAGAACGATACAAAATCATCAATCCCCAGACTGTCTGCCACATAACGGAATGAATTATCCACAGATAACGTTGCGGATGAGAAGACAATCGGAATGCCTGTGTTGAACACACGCTCGTTCAGAATTTCCTTCACGGTACGCGGCATGATCGATAAGGTTGTCTCGTCATCGCTCTGTTCAGCCCAGCAGATGTACCCATCTTCCTTACGGAACAACGCAAGGGCAGACTGAATCATGTCCAGATGTTCTTCCACTACACGCATCTGATAGCCGTCCAGCGAGAACAATCCGCTCTCAAATACCAATTCTTCGCCGATCGCATCCAATACGCTGGTCAGTCGTTCAATCTCCCGCAGCAACGGCGGTTCTACCCGCACTTCTTTCCGTTCCGATCCGGGAATGGCTACCGTATACGTATCCAGCAACGCGAACAGTCGCTCACTGCTCTCTATCGCTTCATCCACACGCTCGGCGAGGGATTCACGAATCTCACCTTCAAGCAGGCGAGTGACGAGTTCCTCGAAGATGCGGTGTTTCAATTTGTAGCTCAGTGCGTTCAGGGCCGCTTCTTCCAGCAAATGTCCTTCATCAAATACAACCGAGCTGTGATCAGGCAGCAATGGCAATTGTCCCTCGCGTTTGCGCGCTTCATAGGTCCACACATGCTCCATATAGTAATCATGGGAACAGATGATGATGTCCTTGGAACGGCGGTAGTGGTCACGTGATAACGTCAGACCACAGCGTTGACGTTTGGGACAAACGAAGCAATCCTGGAACGGGTCCCAGTTAATTTTATTCCACTGGCGATCATTCAGATGTGGATACTGTTTACGGTCACCATACGGATGGAAGGCCTGAAGCGTACCCGGCGTATTCACAAAATCCGGAAGGCTCTCATGCACCTCTTCGATCACCTGCGCATCCTCGTCCGCAAATCTCATCGCACTTAATTTATTCAGACAGACGTATTGGTCAGGTGATTTTCCCAGACGTGCATCCACTTCCAAGTCCAGATGTGCAGCCAGCTTCGCAATATCTCCGCCGGGCTTCACAAGCTGTTCAATCAAGGACTCATCAGCACAGGCAATCACCGCCGGTTTACCCGTATAACGTGCATAACAGACCGCGTAGAGCAGATAGACTAGTGTCTTGCCTGTCCCCACACCAGCCTCAGCCATAATGGTCTTTTTATCTCCATAGGCCCGTTCGAGCTGGTACGCCATAAAAATCTGTTCATCCCGTACCTCGAAGCCAGACTCAGGCAAAATATCGTAAAAAACATCGGCAACCCATTCCCCGAGACGGGATACAAAAGGTTCAGCCGGATCATATGCAAAAGGATAACGTTGTGTAGACAATCCTAAGTCAGCCTCCATTCTTCTATAAGTGGTGCATTTTTATCTAAAAACCGTCCATAGGGCAAAAGTTAATTATCCCACGCCATGAGGTGGGTGACAAGCTTTTTTTAATGGAAACGATGTATAGAACCGCTTTGCAGGGAAAATATATATTTGAATCCATCATAAGGAAAGGCGGTGCTCCATGAATCATCAGTCTTCACAACCTGAGCATTCCTCAGACAAGGCACCCGAGACATTAACGGATCGGCAAGGCCATCCCATCACGGACAATCAGAATGTTCGAACCGTCGGCAGTCGGGGACCGACTACGCTGGAGAACTATCACTTTCTCGAAAAGATCACTCATTTTGACCGTGAACGTATTCCGGAAAGGGTTGTCCATGCCCGCGGCGCTGGCGCTCATGGTGTATTTCAGGCGTATGGAACGGCCGGGGATGAACCCGTATCGAAGTATACACGCGCACGTCTGTTTCAGGAAAAAGGCAAAGAAACGCCCGTATTCGTTCGCTTCTCTACGGTTATTCACGGTGGACATTCACCGGAGACGCTGCGGGACCCGCGCGGATTTGCTGTAAAATTCTATACGGAAGATGGCAACTGGGATCTGGTGGGCAACAATCTGAAAATCTTTTTCATTCGTGACCCGCTCAAGTTCCCGGATATGGTGCATGCCTTCAAGCCAGACCCGTTGACCAATGCACAAGATATGGAACGGTTTTTCGATTTTGTCTCGCTCAGTCCTGAAGCCACCCATATGATTACGTTTCTCTTCTCCCCTTGGGGAATTCCGGCCAACTATCGACAAATGCAGGGGTCGGGCGTCAATACATACAAATGGGTGAACCAGGAAGGCACAGGCGTGCTCATTAAATATCACTGGGAACCGCTCAATCAAGGCATACGCAACCTGCTCCAAAAAGACGCTAGCGATATTCAGGGGCAGAACTTTAACCACGCTACACTCGACCTGTATCACGCCATTGAACAAGGAGATTACCCGGAATGGGAATTGTGCGTTCAGGTTATGGAGGACGGCGAGCATCCAGAACTGGATTTTGATCCGCTGGACCCGACCAAACTGTGGCCGCCAGAGCAGTTTCCGTTTTTGCCGGTTGGGAAAATGACGCTACACCGCAATCCCGAAGACTACTTTAATGAAGTGGAACAAGCAGCGTTTGGCACAGGTGTACTGGTGGATGGACTGGATTTCTCGGATGATAAACTGCTGCAAGGCCGCACCTTCTCCTACTCGGATACCCAGCGTCACCGGGTCGGTGCCAACTATCTGCAACTGCCAGTTAATGCACCCAAAAATCGGGTTGCCACCAATCAGAGCGGCGGGCAGATGCAATATCAGGTCGACCGTGCACCAGGTCAGAATCCACACGTCAACTATGAACCTTCCTCGTTGGGCGGCTTAAAAGAAGCAACCCCACGTGGCAAGGAGCATGAACCTCTTATTGAGGGTCATCTTGTTCGCGAGAAAATTGAGCGTACCAATGACTTCGGACAAGCCGGGGATACCTACCGTTCGTTTGAAGATTGGGAGCGAGACGAGCTGATCAGCAATCTGGTAGATGCTTTAGCCACATGCAAACCGGATATCCGCGAGCGCATGATCTCCCATTTCACACAAGCGGATGCCGATTATGGACGCCGGGTAGCGGAAGGATTATCCGCCGTCTCAACGGATGACAGTGCCACGGTCCAGCCCAAGCATGAGCCCACAGTGGAACAGGCCGCCAAGCGCAGCCATGAAGCAGATCCATATTAAGCACTGGCTGGTTTAGTTAAGGCGTATTTTAAGGTAAAGGACATGTTATATAGAAACGTATAGGTTCGTTAATTAACCCTCGGTAGCAAAGACTGCTTAAGCAGCTGCTATCGGGGGTATTTGGCGTTTCAACCTGAGCAGCCTGTGAGCTGATCATGTGGGGCCCTTCTATTTTAAATATTTATAAGGTTGATTTCGGTTGATTGGAGGTATGGATCATGCCGTTTGCTGCGAAAAGGGGCTCTTTCTACGTTAATTTCAGATGATCCCCTGTTAAATGAGGGACATGAACTGAGCGCAGGATTATACGCTACTCATATGAATTTCCATTTCCGACCAGTTATACGAGGCTTATCAGTAGGTTGTGTCCATCTGATCAAATGATTATTGATGATAACGTTTACAACATTTACCATGAATCTGTGTCCTCTAGGACTTCATTTCCCAATTACTAAGGAGGTTTGCTTAATGAAATTATTCCCTATTACTTCTGCTCATGCATCATCTCAACGTTCGCTGAAATCGAAAATGACTCACATCTGCCTAAGTGCCACGTTCCCTCTATTATTGCTCGGCGGTGGATCGGCTGGTGCGGCGGAACTGATCGATAGCGGACTGCAAAATTCTTCTGATTCTGTGGCTACCTCCAGTATCGCACTCGCTGCAGGTGATCTATATGTCGCTCCTGGCGGCTCGGCTAGCAATCCCGGAACCCTCGCGAGTCCTACGTCACTGGCTAACGCGTTGACCCAGATCACACCGGGCAAAACGATATATCTGCGCGGCGGTACCTACAGCTTCTCGGAAACGGTTACGATTGAGCGAGGCAACAGTGGTTCATCAGGACAGCGCAAAAATCTGGTGGCGTACGGATCGGAAAAGCCTATCTTTGATTTCTCGGCCCAAACCTTCGCCTCCACCAATCGCGGGCTGCAAATGTTCGGAGACTACTGGCTCGTCAAAGGACTTGAAGTGAAGGGCGCGGGCGACAACGGTATCTTTATCGGGGGCAGTTACAACCGTCTGGAACAGATCGAAGCTCATCATAACCGGGATACTGGCATCCAACTCGGACGTTATGCTTCGACTGCGGCAAACAGCGAATGGCCTGCCTATAATGAAATTATTCGCTCCTATTCCCATGATAACTATGATCCGGATGACGGAGAAGATGCGGACGGCTTTGCCGCCAAATTGACGGTTGGCCCGGGCAACCTGTTCGACGGTTGTATCGCTGCCTATAATGTGGACGATGGCTGGGATCTGTACAGCAAAACAGATACGGGCGCCATTGGCGTCGTAACGATCCGCAACAGCATCTCCCATCACAATGGGCAGACTTCGGATGGTACATCCACCTCCAATAGTGACGGTAACGGCTTCAAGCTGGGCGGCGAGAAAATCGCGGTGAATCACATCGTGGAGAACAGCATTGCTTTTCAAAATAAAAAGCACGGCTTCACCTATAACAGCAATCCCGGTTCAATCCAGATGAAAAACAATACGTCCTGGCAAAATGGCCAAAGCAACTTTGCCTTTGATGTAGGCACACATATCTTCACCAACAACCTGTCCTTCGAAGGCGGCGCCAGCGACAAAACCAGCGGAACCGACGTCAGCAGCACCAACGTCTGGTGGAAAAACAAGAAGAGCGTGAACGACAAAGGCCTGCTCGCCAGCGCAGCCGACTTTGTCTCCCTCGTACCTTCGGTGACACGCAGCGCGGATGGAACGCCTGTCCTGGGCGACTTCCTGAAGCTTGCCACTGGCAGTGATCTGATTGGATCGGGTACGCCATCGGGTACGAATATTGGTGCGCGGTAGGTTGTAGTTAGACAGGTGTAGGTAATAAGTGCGGGATTAAACACAAAAGCCCCTTTCCATGCCAGCCTGATCGGTGGTAATGGAGAAGGGGATTTTTGGGTTTGAATGATCGGGCAACCAACAGTTAATGCTAGTTACTTATGTTTTCGAATATTTTGGGCTGGTTTTGAAAGGTTACATCTGCCCTGCTCGCGTATAGGTTGGGTTAATCGTTTGCGCTCATGCTCTGCACAAAACCTCGATCATCAGCCTACCGCCTGTGCGGAACCTTGCTCAAACGCTGCTTCCACGTACATGGACGTCGATTGCCCGATTAAGTCTACCAATTCTTCCAATGCATCATATTCGTTCTCCGTATGCTGTGTCTTATAGTTCTGCATCAGGTCCGATATGCGGCGATTGATCTCCTGATACTTGGCATGCTCAGGATGAATCAACTCGTCCAACCGCAGGTTTCCGTGAAACAAATCCTCGATCAGGTTTGACATGTTATCCTTCATGGTACGGTCACCTCAGGGATATTGTAACTCAGGGGATGAGGTGAGATGATAATTTAGCGGGAATTCCGCTAGTATAACTGCGAACGTGACAAGTGGGACATCCCAACCGCTATATTAATAAAGTGGATCATCCTCTATCTAGTCGGATGTGTCTGCCGAAATATCATCTTCGAAATCCATCCAGCAGACCATTTTCCTTAAGAACCGCTGCTCGAATATTATGTTATCTAATGCCGATTCTCCTTTTAATTGTTAATCAAGGAAGTGGATTTTCGTTTTCCCACCTCTCAACTGCTCTTGTCTAATGTGAATGGCGTCTAATTTTGAAGCGAAAATATTTATTTGTTGAAAGCTAGAATACTCCGCTGAGTATTAACCTCCAAGCCTTGTTACCGCACCACAACTAACAGTACAATAATTCCGAGACAAGTCAGCCAGCTTACTGGGTGACCGAAATTTAATCCCCAGCCAACTCCGAACCTTTTCTCGACCATTAGGTTTGGATCTTTGCGATTGAAATAAATCATACCTAATAGCCATTTATCATCATCATGGACAGGTCTGACATTGGAGGAATCGTCAGATCGCTCCAAGCGGCTTCCGCCCTGACCAGCCCAGAACGATAAGGCGAAGGCGTATAGGATGATAAAAGCTATTATAATTAGGATAATGGGGATAGCGAAATTGATGTTAAGCAGAGATATCATGTTTAGTTGCACGACGGAAAACAGGATAACTATTAAGAAGCTTGCTGTAATCATAAAATATGACCAAGTACGGCGGAATGTTACGTCTTGTCTGATGGAACGGTTAGGATCAGTGGGTTGAACTTGATGCTTCACTCTGCGAATACTCCAATTCTCAAATATGAACAAAAGTGTTATGAACACTTGCATGAGCGTAGGCATAAACACAGAACTATAAGATTTAGCTGCATAGCGGTCTACGTTCCAACTGCTGTTGAAATGGATCGGAATCTGATCAGGAATAAGATCGTAGTTGCGTAGCACAGTTAGAATACTAACACCAATAATTAAAAAATGAATGAGGAACCAATTACTAGACAAGCCAATGTTTCTTTCCCGAAATTCAGTGTCCACTGCCATGATCGACGGTTCCGGAGCAATAGGCAGCATAGGTAGTAAACTTTTCATTTTGAAATGATAGCTAATGTTTATGACTAGGGAGATTACGACCATGGCGAGTGAATAAGTGACAATGATCCAACTTTGTTGCTTGGAATGTTCAACGTATATTAGGCAGATGATGCAAACAATGAATAGGATGGTATGTAAGGTAGCACTAATCCTAGCATATGATTTCCGCATCTGGCGCAGAGGCTCACTGTGGAATTGTGCAGCGCTGACGGTGACCCCAAAACTAATCGTCTCTCTTGTTAAATAAGGCATGCTTACCATGAGTAGAATGGTAGGTACAAATACAAAGATCATTACCATAACAGGCATTATCGTCATATCATTCGCCTCCTCTTATACATAAGTGTGTATTCGAAAAGAAAAGTCTATAACCCTTATAGCATAATGCCTTTTTGCATATGATTATCCTATTAAATTAGGATAGGTAATCAACTTGAACATAAATTTAATTATAATCGATTTTAGTGACTATAGGGGTGAAATTAACAATTTATCCGGATTTTTCGCTACACAGAGTTACTCATCTGACAACTGCAAGATGTACATCAAATCCATCGTTGTAAAACTGGCTATTTCTCCTCTGAATATATAAATACATAATTCTCTTCATCCGACTGATCTTCTGAGAAAACAAAACCTAACCGATCAAATCCCTTAATATCCCTCACATCTGTAATTTTACGCTCTGCCATATAACGTACCATTTCGCCTCTGGCCATTTTGGCCCGGGTTGCCTTTTCAACAATCTTCCCGTCGACCATTTGTCCAAATACACAAGTGATAAATCGGGTTTCCTCGCTCAGAAAAGGCGTGATGTTTTTGCTATACTCTTTTGAAGCCAAATTCAGGATACAGTCGCTTTCCGATTGAAGCTGATCTGCCAATTTGCTCCCCCAGAATTGATAGAGTGACTTGAAACCTGGACCTTGCAACTTGCCCTGCATCTCCAACCGATAAGGGGTGACCCCATCCAAAGGCCGTAACATGCCATAAAAACCGGATAATATGCGCAAATGCTGCTCCAGATACGCCAGTTCCTCCTTTTGCAACACACCTGGCGACATATACTGATACTGAATACCCTCATAGGCATAGATGGCTGGGGTAAGATTTGCTTTTATATTCATATTCCGGATCCGCTCCACGTTCTGTTCGGCGATTGCATCGTTACACTTCCACATTGCTTTGAGTTCATCATAGGTTAACTTTTGAAGCAAACTGAGTAGCTGTTCTGATTCGTTTATAAAATGCGGCATCTGTGTCATAGCCATAAGATCGGTATCGATCTTCATCTTTTTAGCTGGTGATATAATAATCCTCATCGTGCTGATCCATCCTTAATCTACCGTTGTTTTTGTCGTTATTCATTGTACAGGATTGGCTAGGTGAATCCAATATCTAGGCTTAACTAAATCCATTCATGGTGCCTTTGAAATGACTCAAAAATGAACAAGTCAGCCCACGATTGGACCGGCTTGTTCATTAGAATTCAACACATTAAATTGTTGAAAAAGTAAGGGGTGCATATCAAACCGCTAATTAGGGAGATACGCTCCCCGCGCTGCTATTTTGCTCTGTTTTTGTAGTCGGCAATTGAATCATTGGCGTATTTGACCCACTTACATATGGAAGGGCTCCATCCCATTTCTTGATGGTTTCATATTCAACGAGTTGACTCGATAATGATTGTTGAAGCTCTTTATTTGCTTTAGCTTGACCTTCTGCTTCGATCAATAGTTTGTCTGCATTACCTTGTGCTTCCACGCGCTTACGATCTGCTTCTTTTTTGGCGATCTCAAGTTCAGTCGTTTTACGTTCCAGTTCTTGAGAAGCTTCCACACGCTTATCGATTGCTTCCTGAGTCTTAGCGTCAGGTTGAGGAACACCTACGGTCACGTTTGATACAATAAAGCCTAACTCTTTAACGTCATCAGAAAAACGTTGTTGGACATCCACTCCTGCTTCGGATGACTTTTCACCATAAACATCAATGACTGTAAACTTGGAAATACCTTTACGAGCTGCGTCACGGAAACGTGTTTTGAGATATGTATCCTCAATTTCTTGAATGCTAATTGGCCCAAATGTATTGAATATAGAAGATACTTTACTTGGTTCTACTTGGTAGTTGTATGCAAAATCAATTGTGATGTTTTTCCCGTCAGAAGTAGCAATCTGAATATCTCTGTATTCAACCGTTTGAATTCGGATCGGATATTTCGTCACTTTATCAAACGCTCCAACGAGTTTCCACCCTTGACTTAGTGTACTATCTTTTACGCCTCCATTTGGTGAATAGACGACCCCAACATATCCATTAGGAATTCTTGTTAAAAAGAAGGTCACCAGTAACACTCCCACAATAATAACTACTGCAACCGCAATAGCCCCTACTTTAAACGTCTTTGAATTTTCCATCACCATTCTCCTCTTGTTTGAATTTATTGTATTTCTTCAGCAGTCTACCACCTATTTTATTGAATAGCGGGAACATTAATGACCATAGAATAAATGCTAGGATAAAGATTAAAATGATTCCCCCAATAAATGGCATATTCGTCCTCCCCTCTATGGATGTAACCGAGTACAAATTTATAAATAGCAACTAATTATATCCTCCTTTATATATACTTTGTAAAATCGTATTCGGTTTCAATGATATTCAGACACCATTCCAATATTCTTCGACCGCTGTCAATTGAAAAAGAGGGACATAATAATGTGGAAGATTTCCCCAATCCCCTCGCCTGCACAATCAAAATATAAAAGAAACCCCGGTAGCACGTCTGCATTCAGCAGCGTACAGCCGAGGTTCATCATTATCATTTCAAATAATACATTATTTATCTCTACTTAAACTCACCTTGTAAAATCATGCTGCCCAATCGTCAGTAATGTTGGTCTGCTCTTACTCCACAACGAAGTCGCAATTTTCGGATTGTAATAATAGAGCGCTCCGTGTGTTGGATCAGTGCCATTCAAAGCTTTACGAGCTGCCTGATAGGAAGTCTGGGTTGGCTTTGTATTAAACTGTCCATCGTCTATGGCCGTGAACTGCCCTTTTTGGAAAATCACTTTTGGAATTGATGAAGGGAATGCATTCGAATGGACTCGGTTCAAGACGACCGCGCCTACAGCAACCTGTCCTTCAAAGGACTCTCCGCGTGCTTCCCCATGAATCAGCTTCGCGAGCTGGCGCAGCGTGTTACCTTGGGCTGCAGCCTTCTTGTTCAGTCTGTTCAGTGTTGCCGGGCCTGCAATCCCATCCGCACTCAGCCCCTGAGCCTGTTGGAACTTACGGACAGCGCCTTTGGTGAGAGACCCATAATACCCCGTCAATCCAGCTTTAAAATACCCCAGTTCGTTTAATTGCTCCTGCAATTGCAGCACATGTTCACCGCGAACGCCCTGTTCCAGCTTCTGTGCTCCGGCAGGCGGAGCTGCCATCGTGAGACCGAGAGCCATTGCGAAGGCACCGAGAAGCACACTGACTCGTCCTGCTCTTTTGCCAGCCTTTCTCCCTCTGCGATGGGTGATTTTCCGGCTGATGGTAATAGGTTCCATGTGGTCAGTGCTTGTGTGCAAATCATGCAGATCAAGCCTCTCATCTCCGCTATCTAATCTAAACTCTTCATCAAGGCTGTAGATATAGCTCGTCATCTTCATCTGTTTCATTTCTTTCATCTCTTTAACAGGAGTAAGATCAATCACATCATATCTCCCGTTTATCTCACTTATCTTATCGTTGCCATTATAGCTGTACATTACATTCATACCGACATTATCAGTCACACGTACTACTTCACACACGCCATTCTGTCCACTCATCATATGCTTTTCATTCATTTTATTCTTCTCATTCATCATATTCTTTTCAATCATTTCACACGTTTGATCCATTTCAATTTTGTTCTTCATCATTCCATTAACCTCCACTTTTCTGAATCCAGATCCCACTTCTTCCCCCTGAATCCTCACGGCCCTACATCCCGAGTGTCATTATAGGATATAGAAAAAGTGACGTCTATCGGACCGATGGCGCAGGCGAAAATCCACTCCAAACACATCAAAAAGAGGCATGAGCCCATGGTCACGCCATAGTCATGCCTCTTCTTGTATCAACCTTCTGCCGCTTATCCACCCCGTTATAGTCGTAGGCAGGCAGACCCGCACAAAAGTTGCGTTGTATTTATTGACATTTATTCGGCCAGTTCCAGACCCTTGGTTTCCCGGCCCAGGAACAGCACAGCCGCAGCGCCAATGAGGATGGTCACGAAGAAAATCGTGAAAATTAGGCTGATTGCGACCTCACGCTGAACCAGCATACCAACCATCAATGGAGCAAGCACGCCCCCAATCCGGCCTACCGATGTAGCAAGACCCACACCTGTTGAACGAACGGAAGTGGGGTACAATTCCGGACTGTATGCGTACAGACCGCCCCAAGCTCCCAGATTGAAGAAGGAAAGACAGATACCTGCGGTCAGGATCGTCGCTTCCGTTGTTGCCAGTCCAAAAGCAATCGCACTTACTGCTGTCAATGTAAGATAAACGACAAGTACAAATTTGCGGCCAAACCGCTCAATGAAGTACGCCGCCGTGAAGTAACCTGGCAGCTGTGCGATCGTCATAATCAGCACGTACTGGAAGCTTTTGACCAACGTAAAGCCTTTTGCCATAACAACCGATGGCAACCATAAGAACATGCCATAATAAGAGAAAATGACGGTAAACCACAAGATCCAGAGCATCAACGTTGTGCGGCGATGCGGTGCCGACCAAACCGTGGCTACCTTTTCGCGGAACGTGATTTTCTTAATCTTGGTATTGTTCTTGTAACGAGGCGGGTCCTGAATGGCACGGCGCAGATACAGCGCATAGAACGCTGGAACGGCACCAATGGCAAAAGCAATTCTCCAGCCATATTCCGGGATAACAAAGTTGGCAATGAGTGCCGATACAATCCAGCCACCTGCCCAGAAACTCTCCAGTAGTACAACTGCACGTCCACGTTCTGCCGTAGGCATCGACTCCGATACCAATGTAGATGCCACGGGCAGCTCTCCGCCGAGGCCGATACCTGCAATCAGACGCAGTACACACAATACAGCGAATCCGGTGGCCAAGGCTGACAGACCGCTCGCGATCGTAAAGATCAGTAGGGTCCACATCAAAATGGCCTTTCGGCCGAAACGGTCCGCAAGTGCCCCCGCAAGCAATGCACCGAGCGCCATACCGATGGAGTTGATACTCGTAAGCACCCCGACTTGTCCAGGGCTGAGACTCCATTCCTTGGCGAGTGCAGCCACGATGAAGGAAATCATGCCGACTTCCATTGCATCAAACAGCCAGCTCATGCCGGCACTGAACAGCAGCTTGCGCTGCTTGGGATTCCGCAATACTTCCAGTTTGCTCATGTCTTATAGCTCCCTTGATCTCTATGTAGTCATTCTGACACTAAACCATTATTATGCAGAATGATCCAGAAATCAATGTAAAATACGCATATCCGTTGATCTTCTTCCTATACCTTACCCCTTGAGTGAACCCGCTGTCAGACCTGCTACAAAATAACGCTGGAGCAGAATGAACAGCACGATCATCGGAATGGCTGTTACCAGTACACCGGTGAGCATCATCGGATAGTTGGTCACGTATTCCCCGCGGAACTGCATGAGTGCGAGTGGTAACGTCAGCTTGGACTTACTGCTGAGCATCAGCATCGGAATGAGCAGATCATTCCACACCATAACGAGCAGGAACGTGGCTGTAGCTGCCAGAGAAGGTGCGGCGAGTGGTAGGGCAATCCGTGTATAGAGCCTCCACTCGCTTGCTCCATCCATACTGCCCGCTTCCAGTATTTCCGCATTCAGCATACGCATGAAGCCCGTCAGCATAAATACGGAGACCGGCATCAGCATCGCGGCTGAAACTATAATTAGTCCTGTCAGACTGTCCGACCATCCGAGCGTACGCGTCAGGGAATAGATCGGCAGCATGCTCACTTGGGAAGGAACGATCAGACCTGCAACGAACAAAGCAAACACAATTTTGCCCACACTGCCACCCCAGCGAACAATGGCATAAGCAATCATGCTGCTGAGCAACAACTCAATCGCAACGGTACCCAGCGTTACGACCAGACTGTTCCCGAAATACTGCCACATCGGCTGGTTGGGGAACATGCCAGTGAGATTGTCCCATGTAAACGGGTCCGGCCAGCTAAATGGACTGATGAAGAAGTTGCTGCTCGTTTTGAACGATGACACAAATACAAAGTACAACGGCACGATGATTAGCAGCGCGTACACCAATAAAATCAGGCGGTTGAACCACTTTAGAAACATGTGAACTCCTTTCTGCCTCTTGTGCAGGATAAATGCTCCAGCAACAATATCAATAGCTTACCCGGTCGGCACGCAGCGCCTTGAACTGCAATAACGTCAGCAAAGCGAGCAGAACCAGGAAGATCATCGAACCCGCAGAAGCGAGGCCAAATGAGTAGCTGCCAAAGGCGGTGTGATAGATATAAGTTGTCAAAATTTCAGTAGCATAGTTCGGGCCTCCGTCTGTCATCGTGAAAATGAGATCAAAAGCCTTGAAGGATTGAATCGTGGTATAGGCCACGACAATCGTTGCCGAAGGTGCAAGCAAAGGCCAGGTCACGGTACGGAATACCTGCCATTTGCTGCCGCCATCCATACGTGCTGCTTCGTACAGCTCCGCTGGAATGCCTTGCAGACCTGCGATAAACACGATCATCATCTGCCCGGCATGTGCCCAGACTTGTACAGCGGCTATCGAGTAGATTGCGATCTTCGGATCACCAATCCAGTTGTGGGCAATGCTCCCCATACCTGCCTCGTTCAATCCATAGTTAATCAACCCGATCGAAGGATCGTACATAAAAGCCCAGATCAGACCCACCGATACAGAGGACAGAATCGCAGGCAGAAAATAGAGCGCCCGGAGCGCGATGCGTGTCTTTGTGTTACGTACCAAAAGCAGCGCCAGAACAAGTGAAATAAAGGTTTGCGCAATGACAACCGTTAACATGAACTCGACGTTGTTGCCAAAAGCTTTGCGAAATACGATGCTGCTGAGACTGTCCTTGTAATTATCCAGCCCTACAAATGCATACGACGGGGATACCCCGTCCCAATCCGTAAAGGAGTAGAACAGCCCCGTCAATGTAGGAAATACGAACAGTGCAACGTACAGCAGCAACCCGGGTAACAAAAACAGGGATAGCTGAATACGGTTCTTCATCGTTTATTTCCCGATATGCTGATCAATGATCGCCTGTGCTTGCTGCGCTGCTTCTTCAGGAGAAGTGCCACTCAGTACAGCCTGAATGGAGTTGGTTACTGCTTTCTGATTATCTCCGTTCAGGATAGTGAACCGTGGCTGGAACACGGTCTTTTTGCTCGCCCAATCTCCGGCAACCTGGAGCTCAGGTGTATCGTACTTCACATCATTCACCGTTACATTCTGTCCCGTCTGGTTCGCATATTCGCCAGCCACTTCCGGATTGCTCAGGAATTCGATGAACTTCTTCGCTTCTTCGGGGTGTTTGGACTTACTGTTCACCGCAAGCATAAATGTCGTGGTATGAACGCCTTCATACTTCGCCTGATCGGCACTCACCGTAATCGGTGCAAGCAGCTTCTGCTCCAGATTCGGATTTTGAAGCTTGTTCTGAGCCAGCTGATAAGATCCGCTTGCCAGCATGGCTGCTTTCTCCTGGATAAAGAGTGCTCCCGCTGCCGGGTCTTTCGTTCCCAGTGCGTCCTGCTGGAAGTATCCTTTGTCGTTCAGTTCTTTGATTTGAGTTAATGTTTTCACCCAAAACTCATCCGTCAGTTTGGCCTCTCCGGCTTCCACTTTGGTAAAAATGTCGTCACTCGGTGCATTGTTCATCACCATCGTATTCATGAATTGGCCTGGACCAATATCCGCTCCAGCAAATGCAATCGGAATGATGCCGTTGTCTTTCAGCGTCTGGCATAGTGCCAGGAAGCCTTCCCAATCCGTTGGCGGGGTCAATCCATATTTTTCGAACAACTTCACATTGTAGATTGGATCGTTATATACGAGTTGATAAGGAATTGCATTTTGCTTGCCATCGTGCTGGCCTGCTTCAATTAGCTTAGGATTGTATGCAGACAGAAACGACGATCCAGTCAGATCAGTGAACAATCCGGCTTTGGTGAAGGCTTCGAACTGTGCACCAGGGAAGGAAGCAAATACATCCCCAACTGAACCGTCACTGATTTTGGATTGTACAGTGGATTGATATTGGTCTGAAGGAAGAGTCTGCATTTCCACATGGATGTTTGGATTTTCCTTTTCAAACGCATCAATCGTCTTGTTCAGTGCTTCCACATCCTCTCCACGCCAGTGCATGAAGCTGATTGTTACTTTGCCCGAACCGGAGGAATCGCCCCCTCCTGATGCCGCGTTATCCCCGCCGCCGCAGGCAGACAGCAGGATGGACATTACCAGCATACTGACAAGGGGCAGGATATATTTTTGTTTTTTTCTCATGAAAGAAGACCTCCTGAAGGATGTTATATAAGTTAAACAATGATTTTACACTGAACCACTACGCGGTCAGAACCATCTTCCAATCGCTGTTATCCCCAGATTTTTTTAAAATCACTTAATTAAAGGTGGAAATCCGGGGATAAAGGCGAACGCTACGCTTCTCCAGATTTTTTCTGTCCTCTTCGTTACCGTGTAAAAAAGGTTTCACTTATTTAGTTGGTAGTAACTGAATGCTTCTTCTGTCTTATTTTCCACTTCTCACGAATAATGGGCATCACAGTCCGGCCGAAAATTTCGGCTTCTTCCAAATGTGGGTACCCGGATAATATAAATGTTGTCACGCCCAGATCTCCATATTCCATCAATCGTTCTGCGACCTGTTCTGCTGTACCCACAATGAGGATTGCTCCGCCGGAACGTACAACTGACAAACCTGTCCACAGGTTGGGACCTACGACAAACTGCTGCTTCTCGGACAGTTCCCGCAGCTCATTCTGTCTGCGTTGGTTGGTTGCATCCGTCTCTGCGAAGGCTGCTTTGGCTTTTTCGATGGCCTCTGGTGGGACTTTGCTTATAGTCTCCCAAGCCGCCGCCCATGCTTCTTCTTCCGTATCCCGAATGAGTACCTGTGCACGCATACCGTAACGGAGCTGACGATCTTGTCCGGTTTCCTCTTTGATCTGTTCGCGAATGACTTCAATTTCTTCGATCTGCTCCTGAATCCAGTCATGCGGCTCGCCCCACATGAGGAATGTATCTGCGTGTTCAACAGCGACCCGCTTTGCAATCGGTGAACTTCCACCCAAGTAGAACGGCGGATACGGATTTTGCACCGTTTCAGGCATGCCTACCGGACCTTTGAAATGATAATACTTACCGTTAAACTCCGAATTGTCTTCGGATCCTTCCTGATTCGATATGGCACCACTTCCAGCAAACTCGGTCAGATTGAGCCCGGCCGATTGTGTCCATGAACGCTTCATCACTTCCATGTACTCGCTCGCCCGTTCATAACGTTCATCATGGGCATGAGCCAGTG
The DNA here is from genome assembly GCF_028771845.1 of Paenibacillus marchantiae. Classification (NCBI taxonomy): domain Bacteria; kingdom Bacillati; phylum Bacillota; class Bacilli; order Caryophanales; family Paenibacillaceae; genus Paenibacillus; species Paenibacillus marchantiae. The sequence goes on from NZ_CP118270.1 coordinate 5,865,892, forward strand.
GATCTCCCAGTTCCTCCAAATCCCGAACCGAACTGCCTGTCACCACATTGATCATGGCACGACCGCCAGACAGTTGATCCAGTGCCGCTCCCATACGCGCCGCCAATACAGGGGTGACCAGACCCGGTCGAATGGCCACAAGCGGACGCAGTGTTTTCGTGTGACTCATGACAGCCGAACCCACAACCCACGCATCCAGACAGGCTCCCCCTGTCGGAATCAATACAAATTCAAAACCTGCCGTCTCCGCTGTCTGCGCTACTTGAACCAAATAATCCAGGCTCGGTTCCCGCTCCGGGGCAACTCCTACATATTTTCCGTCTCCTGCTGTAGGCAAAAACCAACCAAACTTCATCTCTTCCTGTTCGCTCACGCAAGTCAATCCCTTCTATGAATAAATAAAGTCTCATGTTAAAAATAAGATCGGTGTTGTGCAACATGGCCGTTCCGGGTACGAATCGTTCTTTCGATCGCTGTTATCTCCAGATTTTTTTGATTCACTTTTCCAAGGGGAAAATCCGGAGATAAAGGCGAACACTGCGTTTCTTCCAGAATCGATTTCGTCCCCTCCACTACGTTCGCACTCGTTAAACCTTATTTTTAAAGTGCGCCTAATTTCTAATCAATTTATAAGTACGTACACTTCCAAATGCCGATTAATTAACTTGGTTTAATAGGTATGGACATCATAACAATTGATTTGTCTGTGAGCAATGTCATTTCGCGGCCATTTCATTTTGTCATTTTGTGGTGAATTCACAGGAATAGGTCTTCTCGATCTTGAATATTTACAAAACCCACCTGTATAATAGGTTATAAGAGAAACTTTCAGAGATTACAAACTATACTTATATTAAAGAGGTGTTCCTGATGATCGAGAGCATGAAGGAGGACCACCACGAGTTTTTGGATATTATTTTTTTTACTCCGTCTGAATTCGAGAAAGCCGGTGGAGCATGGCCGATTCGAATCGGTCGTAATATAGCCAAGAGCAACTATCATATCGGCCCTCGAACGACGCCTTTTCATTATTTAATTTTTGTTCTGGAAGGCGAGGGAACTTTCATACAGAACGGACATCGTTATTCCCTGCGTGCCCGCGATGCATTCTGCCTGTATCCACAGGTTACCCATGAGTACTGGTCCGACCCAAAGGAATCTTTGCACAAAATTTTCATTGCCTTTGATGGAAAACATGCAGCTGAACTTTTGGCACGAATCGGGCTTACTCCAGACGCGCCGCATCGTTCAGGCGTACTCACGCCGGAGACGGCAAGTGGCATGCGTGCTTTTATGGAAGAGGTTCGCAAACCTCAGGGAGGCGCAAGCGACCTGGGACGACTTACCCGTTTTCTCGGATTGTTTGACCGGATTGCCAAATCCCCTGCTACCCGAGTGCTTCAACCAGACTCTGCCACACCCTGGCTGCAAAAGGGCAAGGAGTACATGGATATTCACTTTGCCGGCGGCATTACCGTGGAAGGTGTATCTTCTCACGCTGGCGTGGATCGGACCCATTTTGCCAAACAATTCCGTAAAGCCTACGGCCTGTCTCCTGTCCAGTATATTCAACGTCTCAAAATGAATCAGGCCAAACGGTTGCTTGTTCAGACCCCGTTAACGTTAACTGAAGTAGCGCATTCGGTGGGTTACCCTGATCTGTTTTCTTTCTCCAAAGCGTTCAAAAAGCAGGTGGGTCTGCCACCCAACCGATATCGAACGGCCGAGAACAATAAAAGCTGATTTGTCGCCATCCGCATGCTAACGAATAGCAAAAAAAGGCAAGCCTCCTTGATCGGAGACTTGCCTTTTCCTCATTACATATTACAGTGCTCTTTCTTAAACTGCATATACCTATTATATACACCCGCTACTTCTTCTCCTCGCTCTTTCGAGCCAGCGGAATTCCGTTTTCCTTTGCATACCATGCTTCATAATGATGCACCGCAACACCTGCAAAAGATGAATGAGAAGCGCCGAGATCAAACACTTTCTTCATTTCTTCATCCATATTGGTGATAGATTTGCTGAAAAAGGTTAGATGATCGCCCTCATGCGTATCAGCCAGTTCGGCTCCAACCCATACCTTCTTGCCAAGCTCATCCGCTTCATCCAGCTCTTCCTTGGACAGATCATACATCTGCTGACCACGATCCCGATAGGCCATGATGGCTACCGCATCAAAGTGATCAATCACCCAGCGGCTGAATGTACCTCCGCCTTCTGCCGACTCGCGAGCATCCAGCCAGAAAGGGATTGCGGCACTCATGTAGAGTCCGGCATCATTACCAGCTTTGGTCCAGGCCTTCATGTTGTCGCTCCACTCCGCAATAACGCTATTCTGCTCGTTCTCCCAGCGTTTTAGCTGATAAGGCTCAACATCCAGCTGAATTCCCTCAAAGCGTTCATTTTTGGCCGAAGCTGCATTATATGCCCGTACTTTTTCAATAAACGCAAGTCCCTCTTCCCGCTTCTCCGTATAGGCCCAGTCTGCATGACCGTTAAGGGCATGTACTTCGATCTCAGCCTGCCTCGCAGCCGCGATGAATTTGCGGTATGTCGCATCGGGTACCTCATCCTGAATTTGCAGGAAAATGGTATTCACGCCCTGCGCCTTGGAGAAGGAGATAATTTCAGGCGTCTGCTCTGCAATAATGGAAGCGTCCCACAGCCAGGTCGCTTTGTGTTCCTCATGTGAAAACCATTTGAGTAGCCAGGGCAGAAGAAGCAGGCAGAACAGCAGGGCCAAGATGGCCCATTTTGCCTTCACCGACAGTTTGCCCCACTTGTTCGTTATATTCAGACGAGCAACGCTTCACTTGGCTCAAGCACAGGGTGCTGTACCGAATGACCAATCTTGTAAATGTGCGGATGTGGATACGTTTTGAACGCATTACGTGTATCCAGAATCGGCACGCCCATCTCGGCAATATCAAAGTAAGGCAAATCGCTGTGGTTGGTGATCAGCACGATGCAGTCGTACTTCTTGAACTGTTCCAAGTTGAACACTTCGCTATATACCGTCTCGCCATGCTTGTCCAGGAACGATTCAGCATGTGGATCATAATAGCTGACATTGGCTCCACCTTCCTTGAACTGTTCATAGATTTCCAGTCCTGGAGATTCACGCAAATCGGCAATATTCGGTTTGTACGACATACCAAGCAACAGAATGTTGGATTTACGTACCGATTTCGCGTACTCATTCAGAATGGTTGATGTTTTGTTCAGTACATAATATGGCATATTGTCATTGGTGGATTGCGCCAGCTCAATGAACTTGCTGTAGAAACGGAATCCTTTAGCCTTCCAGGACAGGTACATCGGATCAAGCGGGATGCAGTGACCGCCGATGCCAGGGCCCGGATAGAAAGGCATGAATCCAAACGGCTTCGTCGCAGCTGCGTCGATAACTTCCCAGATATCGATGCCCATACGGTCACACATCATTGCCATTTCATTAACAAAGGCAATGTTTACGCTGCGGAATGTATTTTCCAACAGTTTGGACATTTCAGCCACTTTTGGTGAAGATACAGGTACAACCGTTTCAACGTATTTGCTATACAACGCTGTTCCCAGTTTGAGGCAAGCTTCAGTTGTGCCCCCGATTACTTTCGGTGTATTAAAAGTAGTGAATCGTCCGTTGGACGGGTCCACACGTTCAGGCGAGAAGCACAGGAAGTAGTCTTTGCCTGCTTCATGTCCGATTTTGTCCAGCTCATCCTGGATCAGTTCTTCGGTAGTACCCGGATAAGTCGTGCTTTCCAGCGTAATCAGCATGCCTGGTTTCATATGCAGTTTAATCTGATCCACAACCGTCTCGATATAAGACGTATCCGGGTCCTGATTTTCACTGAGCGGTGTAGGTACGCAGATGCTCAACGCATCGATCACGCGCAGCATGCTGTAATCCGTTGTAGGCTGGAAGCGGCCGCTTTGCATCACTTTTTTCAATTCCTCGGACGAAATATCGTGAATATAGGAATCTCCCTGATAGATGCTCTCCACTTTGGATGCATCCAGATCAATCCCGATTACCGTGAAACCCTGATTGACCATTTCCACCGCAAGTGGTAATCCTACGTAACCGAGCCCGACCACGCCGAGCACCGCTTCTTTATTTTCGATCGCATTCAGTAATGTGTGGAATTGTTGATTCTCCATGATATTCCCTCCGGGCAGTGTATTTGTTTGGTTGATTGACGAATCCATTTGATAGATGTTTGTCTGTAGATGTACTTATTTGTCTGATAAAAATTAATGAAGGCTATTTGTTTCTCTTGGCTTTACTTGTGGTGCTTTTAATGCAGGCAACGCCTGATTCGGGCATCCAGCTCCACAGGTGAGAACGGTTTGGTCATATAATCATCGACTCCGCTGCGGAAGCATTGACTGATCGTTTGTTCCACACGCTGTTCCGTTAATACGACGATTTTGGGCGGCTGAGCCACATCCAGGTTCTGGATATGTTGAATGAACGGCAGGCCATCAATGCCATACAGGTTCAATTCGGTCAGCACCAGATCAGGCGTGATTTTCTCAATCAGTTCCAGTGCAGCCAGTCCGTCCACCGCTTCATAGGTTTCATACCCCTGCATCTTCAGACGCAATTGCAGAAACTCGCGTACCGTCGGATCGTTATCCACAATCAAAATTCGTTCCGGCTCGTCTACCGTCTTGTCCAGCGTGTAGATATGAATCTCCGACGGGTCTACCAGCTTGGCGGACTCAGCCATATGTTGAATGGTTGCCTTTGAAGGACGCTCACCTGCCGGGAAACTTGCCAGCGTGATTTGCGGATCGGCACCAGGTACCGTCTCCTGCAATTCATGCTTGATGCGAAGCCCCTCATAATGAACCTCATCCAGCGTCAACCCTGGCAGCAGGACAGCAAGTGCCTGTGTGGCTCCATCCTGCCAGACCTGGTAGGCAGACTCACTGGTCTGCTCCAGATGTGTCCTGACCTGCTGCTCCGGCTGAGACTGCCCTGCACAATGGATGAACATTAAGCCGCATGTTTCGGCACCCGTTTCTTTCAATCTCTGTTCTACACTGCGGTACACATTAACGGCAGCCTCACGCTGCAATGTCGCCGTATTTGGCATGTTCTTTTCCACCCTTCTCCCTCGGTTATCTATATTGTTTCTGCTGTATTACTTTGATTACGCTGTGCTTAAGCCGCCTCGCTTGTCTTCTCTTCCTCGGACCAGCTCTGGCGTGTCATGGTACCCCATGAGTTGTTGTTTTGCATGAACTGGATATGCCCCTGCAATCTCCACAGCACGCCGAGCTGATGATAGCCGACGAATTTCAGAGCGGAGTAGAACAGCATTTTGACCAGATCGGATAGCTTGTTATACCGCTTGAATGCAATTTCCTCAAGCACAAGGGCTCCCACACTGAGCAGATAACCACTCACAATGTTGAGCGATCCAAAGAGCACAAGTATCGGCCACTGGGTCATATCCATCAGTACATATCCCGTGAGAGCGAGAAGTCCGGTAATTCGGAAATACGGATTCAGCGCTTCAAAAAGAATGTTGTACGGCATGGTCAGCATGCCCATGACTTTATATTTCGGGTTGAACAACATGCCGCGATTCTCGATCATGTTCTTCAGATTTCCACGTCCCCAGCGTTTGCGCTGACTGGACAAGATCCGGTAGGAATCCGGCGCCTGTGTCCAGCACACGGCTTCAGGGCAGAAGGCTACGCGGTATTTCAATTTATTCTCCAACATATAACGGTGAAGTTTGATGATAATGTTCATGTCTTCACCCGGATAACCGTCCCGGTATCCCCCAACCGCAATAACCGCATCCTTGCGGAACATGCCGAAGGCACCCGAGACGATGATCAGACCATTCATATGACTCCAACCGATCCGTCCGCCGAGAAAAGCTTTGAGATACTCGATGGACTGGAACATCGGCCAAATCTTGCGAGGCAGTGAAACGTCCTGCACTGCCCCATTCTCGATTTTGCAGCCGTTGGCTATCCGTACATCCCCGCCAATAGCCACCGTCTCTTCCGGATTCTCCATATACATGCGAGCCATACGAATCAGGGCATCCTTCTCCAGTAAAGAGTCAGCATCAATGGAAGAAATCAATGGATAATGAGACAGGTTGATTCCGGCATTGAGGGAATCGGCCTTCCCGCCGTTTTCCTTGTCAATGACATACAGGTCGGGGAATTCCGGATTGTGGTAGATCCCGCGAATTTTCTGACAGGAAATCTTGCCCCTAATCATCGTGTTGGGTACCGGCTTCAGACGATATTCTTCCAGCAACACCTTCAGGGTGGTATCGCTTGAACCATCATTCACCACGATGACTTCATACGTTGGATAATTCAGCGTCATCAGGCAGTTCACATTTTCAATAATCGTCAGTTCCTCGTTATATGCGGGCACCAGCAAGGAAACCGATGGTACCAGCTCCGAGCCTGACAACGTATTGTATTTGGAATAATGCGATCGCCTGAAGATCGTCCAAATGTTACGGAATGATAAGGCCAGAATGGAAAAGTAAAGCGTATTTACGGCAACGACATAATAGATTGCAACCATGCCGTAGATTAATAGTAGATCTCTAAGCAGTGTAATCCCCTCCTACCGCAGCCACACCTGTACGTTTCTTGCTTGTTATCCGGTTCCCACGTACGGGACCGAAGTACCGATCATACAGCAGCCTTTTTTTGTTATGTGCAATCATCTGGTCAACGGCTTTGTGGTCTGTTCCTGAGTGCTGCATCGTACTCTCAATCTGCTGCATTGCAATTTCCCGTTCAGCACCTGTGCCCTCCACAGCCGCCTGACACAAGGCTTCAAATCCCGGTTCACCCAGCTTGCCAAGGCTCTCCGCACTGTTATAGCGTACTCCCCAATCTTCATCACGCAGCGCTTTGCGCAGCAGTGGAATGCTGCCTGCCGCATGTTTCGAACCGAGCGCCTGCACCACTTCGGCACGCACCTCCGGGTCCGAATCCTGCATGAGCTTCAGAATGGTCTCGTCCTGAAGTGCCGGACTTGCGCTAAGATATAGCTTCACCGCTTCTGCCCGTACATCCTGATGTTCTGCGCCAACAAGTCTGTCGAGTGCAGGCATCACTTCGGGTACAGCTTGTCCCCACATCGCAACCAATCCCACTTTGACAAAGTCAGGATTGCGATCTTCCAGCAACTCAATCAGAATTCTGCTTGTATCCAGACTGGTTTCGAGCAAAATATCTGCTGCCAGATGATGAATCGATTTTCCTTTGGTTAACAGCAACGCGAGCATATCTTTCAGTTCACCCTGACGGATGGTACATCTTGCGATCGAACGACCAATCATAATTGCCATCGGACCAGGTTTTTCTTCCTTAAGCAATTCCATCAAGCCTGGAACGGCCTCTGGACAACGCATGCCGCCCAATCGATACGCTGCATCAATCTGGCGTCCGTAACGAATACGACTCAGTTCCTTCAGATCATGCTCTACAAATCCGGCTTCACGGCAGAGTACAATCAATTTGTTGCGATACTCGCCCTTGAACTGATCAATCCATTCAATAAGTTTGCTCTGGATGACCCGACGCTCAAGCGGGGCCAACTTCCCAGGTGGCAATCTCAGGGGACTGTCCTCTGTCAGCGCCGTCTGCAGATACGTAAAGTAGTCACGCTGCTTTAATTTATAAAACTCAATCTTGCGCCGTTTGCCGTTGTGGGACATTTTCATGGCAAACAGCAGGATTACACCCACAGCGACGAGCGCCGTACAGATGTATAGAAATAGATAAGCCAAAGCCAAATTCGGAAACATTTGAAAAGGTCCTCCTTTATACTCATTTATTCGGTCTGAAAACTTGGAATTTGTTCATACCGTTTCTTCATTTCCTCGTAGCTCAGTTTCAGTCGTTCACTGTACTGTACCTGCTCCCAGGGCTGCCAGCTGTATATAGGCAATGTTTTCACATCCAGTGTCTTCTGGTCACCACCAGGCCAAGAGATACTTCCAGTAGAACGATCCATTAGCCACGGAACCAGGGTCACACCCTTGACTGCGACAGTTTCGAATTCCCGTCCACCTTTCAGCGCTCCATACTTGATCGCTTGCAGTGAACTTGGGTCACCGAATCCAAGCAGCATCCATGGTATACGCATCTCGATCTGATTACCGTTATATTGCCAGGCGGTTAACGAATCGGTATCGGACTGATCCGGAGCTGTCGTTCCCCGTTTCAACGTACCGACCTTCTCATTCATGAACGGTTGGGCGGAACGGGTATCCGGTGGGGTCATCCGCAGGCTGACCGCCAGGTTCCATGGATGGAATGGATCTGCCGCTTTCTCTTGCTCCTCGGGCAGCATCCCGTAACCGTCCTTGCCATAGAGGCGCTGGTTAAAGTCATAGTCCTTGGCGATCTCCACTTGTGATTCATCATTCTGTCCCAATGTAATCACTGTTTCGAGTCCGTCACTCAGCGTTCGATCCGGAAGTCTCGTACCCGGCTGATTGCCGCCATCCAGCGTATCCGTTCCGATGCGCAGCAAGGTCTGGTCTGGGTCAAAAGGTTGATCCAGCGTCATGCCAATGTACAGGTAGGCTTCATCATGGGTCATTTTCATTTCCTTGATGCCATCTACCTTGCCTTGCCAGACGGTGACCTCTTCCTTCTTCAGCGTATTCCAGTCATCCAGTTTCCCGTCGATGGTCAGCTGTTCCTGCTTACCGGGGTCCATGGCGAGCAGACCGAACATCTTCTCATTCGTCAGCACGTTCAGCCAGTAGGCGCGCCGATCAGCTGGAATTTCAAGCGGCATCGTGTTCCAGGTTTTTTTGAACCACTCATCCTGCCACATGAACAAAATCGCTCCCGCATACCCTTCATCATAAATATCCTGAGTCAGCGATGCGTCGATCTCGCCCTGCTCGACCTCGTTATGTCCGCCCTGATCCCGACCTCCCATACCGAGATGGGAGATTCCAAGCGAAGACGGTACACCGTACTCTGTAATCATTACAGGCATATCGGAAAACTCGGCTTTGAGCTTGCGCAGATAACTTTTGTACGTGTTGTACTCGCCTTTCTCATCCTTGATCGTCTGGAGTGTCTGGTCCGTATGGAACAAGTCCGGGTAATAAGGGTACACATGGTATGCTGCAAAATATCCGCCCTGCCACTCTTCCGGTTGAATATGTCGCGCATCCACACTCACCAAATCCTCTTCGAACAGCGGCTCGCCCGGATGATCCAACACATCGGTTGTTACCCAGTTGGTGAAGGTCATTGGATGCTCCCACCCGTATTTCTTCTCCAACACGGCGGTATAGTCCAGCAGCTCAGCCAGCCAATTTTCGAACGGTGATGCATCCTGCGTCCCGGAAAAATGAACGCCTTTGTACTGCGGCACATCGGAATGGCTCTCATTCGTGTTGTTCACCATTGAAGGGTCCCACTCGGTCCCCACATGCCAAGCCATCAGATATTTCCCGGCATTCGTCTTGTATTTGCCGCTTGACTCTCCCGGTTTATCGGGAATGTCCGCATCCCCATATACAGCCGATACCGCCTTTTCAATCTCCTGCTTGAACGTCTGCTCAATATGGTCAGCATAGGCATCCTGCTTTTCGATCAACTCTTCTTCCGGCGACCATATGCCCTGTATAAAATATAACGGTTGCTCCCGGCCACGGTTATACTCAACCAATGCGGTATAAAAAATCGGCTCATGTACCGTGTACACCCGGATTACATTGGCCCCCAGATCCTCAATCTGCTGGAACCACTTCAAGTAATCCTCTTTGGTCAACGGAAATTCGCCCGGGTAATGTCCTGGTGATGTAGCACCCAGGTTCACACCTTTCACGAACATCTCCCGCCATGCGCCATCGGGTCCATATTCCATGAACCGGTCTCCATCGGTCTTGAATTTCATCTCCGTGCCATTATCAGCTGTGTACGTAACGAGCTGGGGTTGCATATAGTGCCAGCCGGCAAATATTCCGCCTGTCACTACGGCCGCTCCTGTCAGCATCGTTAGCAACCAACGTCTTCGTCTTCGTCTGCTCATGGCTCTTGATTGCTCACCTCTCTAGTATGCATCCTGCTTCATCTGCGGATCTTAAATGACATGAAGGTCTGCGGGAAATCCCGCATCGGATGTCCGCTTTGGGTAGAGATGTCAGCGGTGTAGTTCTCACTATAGCTCTAAGACTCTGCATTTGTAACTAGGCTGTTGGAAGCAAACGTGAACTGCAACATTCTGCCCATAATTCGTAAAATGCGCCATCAACTAGCATCCATGAGCCCTTCTTGCTCTTATGTCCCATGGACACGAATATATGCCACTTTAACCGTCCGTTTGAGGTTCTTCCAGGCTTGCACATCTCTACCCGTTATTGTTATATGCAACGCGGATTGCGAGATCTGTTTCCGCTTGAACGCTTACCCCATTAAACGCTAATGATATTTTAAAGTTGCGGACATTTTTACAGTATTAACCATAAAGATTACAAAATTGATACTATAGTCCGATAACGTATCCTTGAAAACCCGCGTCCTATCAAGGTTTTCTGAAAAGTGCAGAAAATGAAAAAAGGACATCAGTCCCCCCCTATAGGACTGTGCCCATTTATATTACTTTTACATAAAGCCCAATGAACACCCGGTCATCACCCGGAAGTCACGGATCTCTTACACGAAATGTAAAAAAATACATCTTTTTTCCTAAATTTTGACTCTAATAGGTCCATCCAATAATTGTGTCCAATTTGCAAAATAATTCCGGTTGCCGCATCTGGCATTGTCGGATATGCTTATAAAACAGGAACACTTGTTCCATACTGTAAATAAACTGTAAAATAGCATTGGCTGAATGTACCCTATCGCTGCACAGAAGCAGCCGAATCATGAATAAAAGGAGAGAAGTACTATGCCCCGCAAAGACGGACGTGTCATTATGCTGGCCGATTGCCAGTCATTTTATGCCAGTGTGGAGAAGTCTGCACATCCTGAATACAGAGACCGTCCGCTTGTTGTTGCGGGAGATCCTGCACGCCGTTCAGGCATTATTCTGGCAGCCTGCCCACTCGCTAAGTCCTATGGGATTACTACAGCAGAACGGCTGGGTGAGGCTCTTGCCAAATGCCCCGATGTTGTCGTCATTCGTCCCCGGATGGCCGAATATATTCGTGTTTCCCTACACATTACCCGTATCCTTCAGTCCTATACCGATCTGGTTGAACCGTATAGCATTGACGAACAGTTTCTGGATGTCACCGGAAGTTTAGATCTGTTCGGCAGTCCCGAAACGATTGCCCGCAGTATTCAGGACAGGGTAATGGAAGAGACTGGCGTCTATATCCGCGTCGGCATCAGCGACACCAAGGTTGTCAGCAAGATGGCCTGTGACCTGTATGCCAAAAAAGTCCCCGGAGGCATCTATACATTGCCCCGCAAGGACGTGCAGACAACATTGTGGAAAAAGCCTGTTCGAGACATGTTTATGGTCGGTTCCCGGATGGGGCAGCATCTCTATAAGATGGGGATTCATACGATTGGGGATCTAGCGCAGACTCCATTGTCCCGGCTGAGAGAGCGTTGGGGTGTAAATGGTGAGGTACTGTGGCGTATTGCCCGCGGGATCGATGATTCTCCGGTAAAACCCGGGACATATGCTCACCAGCAGCAGGGCATTGGACATCAGATGACATTGCCTCGGGACTATGAATCGTGGGAAGACATCAAAGTGGTGCTGCTCGAACTGGCGGAGCTGGTCAGCCGGCGTTCCCGGGACAAATCGCTCATGGGCAATGTCGTCTCTGTAGGATGTCGGGGGCAGGATTACGATCGTCCAACCGGCTTCTCCCGCCAGATGAAGGTCAATGAACCTACCAACATCACCGATGAAGTATACGATGCGGCAGCAGCTTTGTTTCTGCGCCATTGGGACGGATTACCCATTCGCCGCATCAGCGTGTCATTGACCGGACTCGTGCCCGATTCCGAAGTACAGCTGTCCTGGTTCGATGACCGTGAACGCAAAAGAGAACTGGAACGTGCCACGGATGACATCAAGCGCAAGTTTGGAGAAACCGCGATTATGCGAGCCTCCTCGCTCTGCTCCTCCGCACAGGCACAGGACCGTTCTCATAAAATTGGAGGTCACTATAAATGAGTAAAAAATTACAGCAAAACGGGATTTTTGAGTCGTCGCGCATGATGCTTCCCGAACACCGGGAAGCCTACATCATTCATCAGGAACAACTTGCTCCCCGTACCCGTCCATCTCTGGATGCCCAGGCAGCGGAAGAAATGTCACGTTTGCTTAGTAACTCCATGCTGCTCGGGGATACAGTCACCATCACCCTGTTCCATGAACATGATGATATCCGCTTTACCGGACAGGTGCTCCGATTGGACTCCCCTGCCCGTACCCTTAAGCTGCTGATGGAGAGTGGGACTCGGGACATTCAGATGAATCTTATTACGGATGTGGTACTCGCGAATGAATGATGCGCGCCAAAGACCCAGACGTCAGACAGCCTTACTTTTCTGGGTGTTTGACTCGTCAATATGAACCATATCTTAAGGAGTGAAGCTTTTTTTGGGTTCACCATATTTCGCTCCCGAGGCGAATGAACTTGATATATAGGGAGCATCCCGAATTCACCCCAGCGTTGCGGGTGTACCGGAATAGATGCAGCATGGCCATTGCTATGCAGGACCCTTTTCCTACGGGATCTGAACCAAGACTGAAGCAACCAACAAGCCACATTCCTATCGGACTATTTCGTTCCAAAGAAGCAAAAGGACGAATTGGTGATTCATCGGCTACTCAGGAGGGTAAGGGGATGACTTCGTTAGAACAAACTCCAGTCAAATTCTCTGGAAAGACGCTCAAGCAGATGCACGCCTGCAATGCTGTTTCCTTTCCGATTCAGAGCCGGACCTACAAGACCGATGCCAAACTGGCCTGGAACCAGAGTCAGAATTCCACCCGACACTCCACTCTTGGCAGGCAACCCGACCTGAATCGCGAATTCGCCTGATGCATTATACATACCGCAGGTAGTCATGAACGTTTTGGCGATCTGCACATAACGACGAGGAATAAGCTCAATCCCGGTGATCGGATCTGTCCCGTCATAAGCAAGCACCAGTGACATACGGGCCAGGTCTGCACAAGTCACCTCGATGGAGCAATGGCGGAAATAGACGGCAAGCACATCTTCGACGTCATCCTTGAGCACACCATTGTGCTTCAGAAAATAACCAAGCGAGCGGTTCAGATGGCCTGTCTCCGATTCGGACCGATATACCGCCTCGTTATAGTCCAGCCGATCATTATTCGCGAGCTTGCGGAAAAATTCCAAAATGCGCCGTGACTTCTCCTCTTTACAATCCCCGGCAATGAGGGACGATACCGTGATCGCGCCCGCATTGATCAATGGATTAAACGGAATGCCCGGTTCGACCAGTTCAAGCTTGATCATGGAATCATAATCATCGCCGGTAGGTTCTTTTCCTACATTAAAAAAGACCGCTTCCTCCCCATGATCCATCAGGGCCAGAATGAGTGTAAATACCTTGGAGATACTTTGCATCGTAAACGGGACACCACAATCGCCGGCTGACACATGATTGCCTTCGGCGTTCATGATATGTATACCCAGTTCGTCCTGTGAGGCCTTGAATAACTCGGGAATATAAGAGGCTACTTTCCCCTGTCCGGTGTGCAGACGGCTGGTCTCCAGCCATTCCGGCAACAACTGGTTCAGACGTTCCATTGCAGCATTGCTCATCTCCATCTCCTCCAAATCTCTGTATGAGCATTTCGCATGCCTCCGAATGACGAGTTCCCATCGAAGTGATGCAAAATGCCCGATATAGTATGTATTACCCGCAAGCCTGATCCCTTACCGCTTCACCTGAAGATTCAGCTCCAGAATCTCGCCGGGTAACCCATGATAATCTCCAACCCATGTGGATACAAAGTTCTGTCTGAGCAATATTCGACGTGATGCCGCATTGGACGGATCGATAACCGCATAAAGTACACCAATTCCCGCCGCCTGTGCCTGAATAATCAGCCGAGCTGCGATGGAAGTCCCGTGTCCTCTCCCCCAATGCTCCGGCAGAATCATGTAACCCATTTCCGCCCGGGACGGATCGGATTCATCCGGGATCAGTTTGGCGTAGGCCATTCCTACCCCATCTTCACCAGATATTCGATAATAGCCACAATTGTTGCCGAGATTATAATTCAGCATGGATTCAAATTCCGCAGTAGCTTCATGCTCAGGCAGAGCACGTTCGGTAATCTGTTGCATGACTTCAATATTGGACACAAGAGCATAATAATCAGCAAAATCAGATGGTGCATATTTCAAGAAATTCATGACGAATATACCTCCTCCAAATGGCTAACAAGGACTTGCTCTTTTTATTTCACCTAGAGTATACCAGAAGCCAAGTATGCATTGCACACAACCACTTCATGTACAGAATTCTCATTCCTATCGGGTCCAGCAGGTACCAAAAAAGCGGCCTCCGTAGGAGACCGCCCAGCTTGCTTTTTATAAAATAGAACTTCGTCCCCACTACGATCAGCTTGCCCGGGATGAAGGGTTAAGATTCATCTGCTGTTCACGTTGACGTGTACGACGTCCTTGACCCGGAGGCGTAATCATCAACGCCAGCAAGAGCGAGACGGCACACAGTACAGCGATCACAATAAAGGTAAGATGGAACCCGCCCAGCATGGCGCTGATAAACGATCCAGCCAAGGCACCAAATCCAAATCCCTGATAGATGACGCCGTAGTTTTTGCTCTGATTTTTCAGTCCAAAGTAATCTGCCACAATCGCCGGGAAGACCGTGATATTGCCACCGAAACAGAATGCGATAGCGGCTACACAGGCGAAGAAGATGCCAAAGCTCAGTGGTACCAGGCTCAGCGTCATTACGGCAACAGCCGTAACCAACAGTGCTCCGGCAATAACTTTCATTCGTCCTACTTTATCCGACAGCGCCCCCAGAATGATACGTCCAGCGGTGTTAAAGATCGCAACCATCGCCACCGCATTGGCCGCCGTAGCCACATTAAGACCTGCCAACTGCACACCGATGTCTTTCACAATACCGATCAGATACAGTCCACTCATACAGGCCGTGAAGAAAATAACGAACAGCATATACGCTTCTTTCGTGCGCAGCATTTCTTTGACCGTATAATCATGACGTGTTTCTGGTTGCTTCGCACCGTCCGTGCTACTTGCTGGAGCTTGTTCACGAACAACCGCTTCACGGATCAGGAACGAGCCGCCCACGATCAATACCAACACAATAATGCCCCAGTACATAAAAGCTTGAGCAGGACCAACAGCACCAATTAATGCCGAGTTCACGTATTTGAACAACAGACTGCCTGTACCAAAGGCCCCGACCGAAATACCTGAGATCAGACCTTTTCGCTCAGGGAACCACTTGATCAGGTTGGACAGGGAAGTAATGTACGCCGTACCATCCGCGAATCCAACCACAAATCCGGCCAGGATATAGAGCAGTGTCAACGAACTCACTTGAGAACTGAGCACGAGTCCCAGACCAAGCACAACTCCGGCTACCCGAATCAGGCGACGAAGCCCCCATCGTTCTTGCAGTCGGCCGGCAAATAGTGTGGCAAATGCCAAAGCAAAGCTGGTAATCGAAAATGTTATCGCGACCGAGCTGACGTCCCATCCGAAACGATCAGACAACGGTTGATTAAATAAACTCCAGGTGTAGATGGTTCCGAGACCCATTTGTACAATAATGGTTCCCAGTACAATAAGCCAGCGGTTCATTTTCATAGTTGTAGATGCTGAATTAGGTGCGGATGAAATAGCTGCTTTCATCGTGATCTCCCCTTTGCCGATGTCATATATATGAATGCGTTCACAAGCTAATCATACATGAAAGGGGATTCATTACACCGATTTGAGCATGAGTTGCATCAGATGTGGAATGAAATGCCTCTAGATGCGCATGAGCTGCCTGAATTCTTTGACTTTGCCCCGGCTAACCGGTACTTCAGCCTCCAGATCACGCAAACGAAGCAGGTACGTATTGTTAAACCAAGGCACAATTTCACGGATTTGAGACAAATTCACGACGTAAGAACGATGGCAGCGGAAAAAGGTTTCCTGCGGCAATCGCCCGTGAAAATCCGAAATACTGACCGGCATCGTAAACTCACCGTTTTTGGTATACACCTTCGTTACTTTCTCTTGTGCTTCTGCATAATAAATATCGGCGGTGTCTGTCACAATAATATTGTCATTGCGCAGCAGGTTAATGCGTCGTTCCGTCTGGATATTGGATTCCCGTGCCTGCATATTTGCTGCAGACCATTCATCGTTGGCTTGAGCCGCATTGTGAGCCTGCCCATCGTCACTGCTGTGTTCACGTTTCTCCTGCTCTAGATCCCGTTTGAACGCCGTTTCGAGTTTATTCAGCATCGCGGCAATTCGTTTCTCATCATAGGGCTTCAGAATATAGTCAAACGCCTCCAGCTCAAACGCTTCAGCCGCATGCTCCTTATAAGCCGTTGTGAATACGATATATGGCTTGCTCGCAAACTTTCCAATATGATGTGCCAGCATCATGCCGTCCAGCGAAGGGATATTTATATCAAGAAAAATAACGTCGACTTCCTGCTCCTGCAGAAACTTCAGCACATCCAGTCCATCTTCCAGACAATCTACCACTTCAATTTGGCTATGTTCCTGTATCAAGTAATTCAGTTCCTCACTTGCCGGAATTTCATCTTCAACAATAAGGGCTCTCATCGACAGTTCATCACCTTGTTACTACATCTCCTTTGGGTACATCAAATAAAATATCGGTTCCATGCTCCAGCCGTGTAATTGTTAACCCTTGTCCATAAATGAGCTTCACCCGACGATGCACGTTGTACAACCCGATCTGGTTGACTGGCATCCGGTCATGGTAAACACGCTCAATAATGTCGGCTCCAATGCCTGCTCCTGTGTCACTGACCCCAATTCGCACAAAGTCAGGATAATCCTGTACCCGAATCCGTACAGTCCCGGGTCCTTTCACCTTGAGAATACCGTGGATAATGGCATTTTCCACAAGTGGCTGGATGACCAGACTTGGAATATGCACAGCCACCTCATCAATATCATAGATGACGTTAAGCCTGCTGCCGAAGCGCGCCTTCTCGATTTCCACATAATTGCGGACCTGCTCCAACTCCTTGTGAATATCGATAAGCTCATCCGATAGCTCCAGGTTATAGCGCATATATCCAGACAGATTCACAATCAATTCGCGTGCCCGATCCGGCTTGGTGCGAATGGATGAGGCAATGGCGTTCAGCGCATTGAATAGAAAATGAGGATGAATTGTAGTCTGCAATGCACGCAGCTCCGCTTTATTGGCCGCAGCCTTGATCTCCTCCACACGTGATACTTCCATCTGGGTGGAAATAATCTGGGACAGGCCCACAGCCATCGTTTGCAACGGATACGTAATCTTGTACGCTTTGCGGTAATAGATTTTCAAGGCACCCGTTACTTCGCCCCGCTCTTTGAGTGGAATGATGAGGAGGGAGTGGATATCCGGCGTTTTTTCGTCAATGACATCATTGCTGATCGTAATCTCTCCGCTGGAGATCGTCTTCTTCGTCATCTCACTAATAATTTCATTACCGATGTGATATCGTTCCTCACCAAATCCCACATAAGCCAGTACATTTCGGGTATCCGTAATCGCAACCGCATCAGCCTGAATATCCTCCTGAATAATCCGGCAGATCGTACGCAGGGAGTCTTCATCAATGGAACGGAAGTACGGCAAGGTCTTATTGGCAATCTCCAGCGCCAGCTTGGCCTGACGAGCTGCAATCATTTCCTTTTCCCCTTCCACACTCTGCACCAGCAGTACGATTAGCCCAATATTCACCTCACCTAATATCATCGGCAGCGCAATCTTCGAGACAATGTCGGCCCCCAGTGGATCGGGATAGGAATACAGCAGGATGAGCAGCATCGTAAGCGCCTCACAGATCATTCCGGCCGCAATACCGATCATCCAGCGCTTCGACTTAGGCGTATACTTATGTATATACCCGGAGACCAAACCTGCAAGGATACTCGTGATCAGGCACGGGATCGCCGTAACTCCATCCATATCGATTAAATATCGATGCACCCCGGACACAATCCCGGTAATGATGCCTACAGGCCCCCCGAACAGAATACCGCCAGACATAACAGCAATAATGCGCACATTCACCAGAGAGCCTTCCACATTAATACCGGTATAGGTACCGAAGATAGCAAATGCACAGAATAACAACGTAACCGCAATGTACTCCTGCCATCTCAATTTTCCCTTTTGCAATATCTGTCTAAACCGCGGTATCCTCGACAGAAAGAATAAAAATATAATCAGCAGTGCCGCACGTTCAAACAAACCCAGCAGCATCGTAAACATCTCCGTCAATCTGACTTCCTCCACATCCGTCAAAAATAAACGCCCATTATCGCAGCAGCGTTTTCCTCACCTTGAAATCCATGTATGCTCGTATGCAACAGTTTACCGCTCCCCCAGAAGGAAAGCAAAGTCGATCCTGTGAAAATGGAAGTAGCCGAAAGTCGCTAACCTATTGAACAGACGATACGGAATTCATTTTGCTCCAAACCATTCTCTTCCCTACCAACAAAGCTTCACTTACCTACACATATAACTCCACTTCCAGAAATCCACTGTGTTATAATTAATTGGAACATTATGCTAATTAATTAAACTGAAATTTATTTAAGAAAGGTGTATTTAAATGTTTGTAATGCTACTGATAGGCTCACTCCTGCTTTTTAGTGGTTTGTGGTACATCATTTACTTTATCTCGAAACGTACCAAAAACCCTAATCGCTCGTCTGCTCATGTGCTGAGAGTGATTTTAAGTATTTCGATCCTCGTACTAATAGTTGAAAACTACATATACGAAACAGTACCTTCTAATGCCATTTTAATTTTAGTATTTATTGCATCTTTAATAGCCACTAGCCCTTATTTTGTTAAGAATAAAGAATGATGGGATGACACCAGTTTCCTGCCTCTCTCCTATTAGAACTGGATTATAATCAACATGCTTCGTTTATCTCGCATTCCAAGGAGGAGTTTCCTTAATGAAAAATCTCTCTTGTGGTATTTTATCTCTATGTATAATTGGAGCCTTACTTCTTTCTGCATGCGGAAAAGCGGACGACAATTACCCCCTTTCCAATAGCGAAAAACCTAGCAACACAACAAGCGGAGCCCCTTCAACCAACATTACACCAAAAAACTTTGAAAGTCTGATTGAGCCAGCGGAGATTGAAGAAATTAAGGACATCACAGCGGCCGAATTTAAGAAGGGCGTCTACATTGATTTCGACAAATATAAAAGCAGCTTCTTTGACGAAAAGATTATCTCTAAGTTAAGGAACAATCTGGAATCGATTGTAGAGAACAACGAAAAAAAGTTTAAGCAGAATCTGAATAACAAGTCTTTGGAATCCATTAGAGAAGGCTTTTATTACAAAAACACAGCCGATCAATTCATGTTCTATGAGTTGGATCTTTTAGAAAAACTCGATCATCCAGAACAAATTAGAGTAGGTGTGCGCTTTGTTAGAAAGTCCTCAGACGGTAGTATTGAGAATCAAGGCATTACCTACTTCTTTACTAAAAACGAAAAAGGTGACTGGGGTATTGAAAACATAGATTAAATCCCAACTTGAAAATTTAAAGGAGATTTAATCCAATAGTATTTTGTATCAAGTAACACATGTTCTTGACTAAAACAATCAAAAGGGCGGTCCATAAGTCATATTCCTGACTTATGAACCGCCCCATCCACTAAAATTACTTCATACACATTCGATGTAATTTGGTTTTTATAAAATGAACTTCCAGTTACACAGTAACGGAGAGTGCAGAACCAATCTGGAGAAGCGAAGCTAAAAGCTTTCTGAAAGAAAGCTGCATCGGAAGCATACGCTCGCCTTTATCACCGGATTTTACCCTTTCAAAGGGTAATTCAAAAAAATCCGGGGATAACAGCGATCGGAAGATGGTACTGCACTCGGAGTGGCCACGTGTAACACCCTGTAGTTCATTTTATACCACCCAACATTCCATCGAATCCCTACCTAAACATGCCCCACAACTTAATCAAATGAAACGTATTGTTCGGATCGATCTTCTGCGCAAGAACAAAAGCAACAAATTGTTCCTCCTGAGTCGCAGAAAAATTCTCGTTCAAAATGACCGCTGACGACTTGACCAGCCTTCTTACCTTGGCCTTATCCTGCAAATCGGACTTGGTGACCCCATCTATCAACTTTTTGATACGCTCTTTGACAGCGGGATTTTTCATCTTTGTTTTGATCCGCTCCACCAGCTGCGGACTGATTCCATATTGTTGGTAACCCAAAACGAACAGCACCTCCTGAATAATGAACTCACTTCTTATTCATATGACAGGAGGGCCTGTACACTTGACATTTTCCCACGGAAAATGTGGAAAACCACACATTCATAGCCCGATCAATCGATCAGATCACCCTGGAATACTTGCTGCTGCTGTAAAAAGTCACGTAAAGGAGCGTAGTCAACAGACGTCCAGAAGCTCGCATCCGCAATCAGGCTGGAGACGTCATCTCGCGCCTGCTCCAATACCTCAAAATCTGCAACCATGTCGGCAAGACGGAACTCCGGTAATCCACTTTGCTTGGTGCCAAAGAAATCGCCCGGTCCCCGCAGATCCAGATCTCGACGGGATACCTCGAATCCATCTTCGGTTTCCGTCATGACCTTCATGCGCTCCTGCCCCACCTCTGTCTTGGGGTCTGCAATGAGTACACAATAGGATGCATGAGCGCCCCGACCGACCCGACCACGAAGCTGATGCAGCTGCGATAGACCGAAGCGGTCCGCATCCATAATGACCATCAGCGTTGCGTTAGGCACATCGACCCCGACCTCCACAACTGTTGTGGAGACCAGAAGCTGAATTTCGTTGCTGTAAAAGTCACGCATCATCTCTTCCTTCTCGCCAGTCGTCATCCGTCCATGCAGCAGACCTACACGGTACTTCGGAAAGTTCTGTTGCATCTGGATATGCAGGTCAATGGCATTCTGTACATCCAGCTTCTCCGACTCTTCAATGAGCGGGCAGATCAGATAGGCCTGACGTCCCTGGTCCACTTCTCGCGAAATAAAACCAAGAACCCGGTCCATCATGTCATGCTTGACCCAGTACGTCGAGATAGGAATCCGCCCCTTTGGACGTTCCGAGATGGTCGATACTTCAATATCACCAAAAGCTGTAATGGCAAGCGTTCGCGGTATCGGCGTCGCCGTCATCGTTAACACATCCGGGTTATAGCCTTTACGCCGCAAAATGCTGCGCTGGTTCACACCGAAGCGATGCTGTTCATCTGTAACAACAAGACCCAAGTCACGGAAAAATACATCCTCCTGAATCAAAGCGTGTGTACCCACAACGATATCGATCATACCCATCTGCAAGGATGCAATCAGATCTTTGCGCTTTCGTCCATTCACGCTGCCCGTTAACAGCCCTACAGTTACGCCAAAAGGTTCAAACAGCTTTTGCAGTGAGCGCATATGCTGTTCTGCCAGAATCTCCGTAGGGACCATCAGAGCCCCCTGAAAACCGGAACGAACGGTCGTATACAGCGCGATCGCCGCAATAACCGTTTTACCTGAGCCTACATCTCCCTGCAGCAATCGATTCATCGAATACGGTGAACGCATATCATGCAGAATTTCAAGCTCTACCTTCTTCTGTGCATCCGTCAGTTCAAATGGCAAACTGCGAACAAACTCCCGAATCGTCGTATTATCCGTTGTGTGCACTACACCATCCATACGATCCCGGTTCAATGCACGATACGCCTGCATCTTGAGTTGAAACAAAAATAGCTCCTCATACACCATCCGCTGTCTGGCCTGCTGGCCTTCCCGGTTATCCTGCGGACGGTGAATCCCGGCAATCGCCTGTTTGCGAGGCATGAATCCATATTTGTTCATGAGTGATTGAGGCAGAATTTCGGGGATCATTTCCCCGAATTGGACTAATCCCTGATTAATCGTTTTGCGCATCCATGACTGCGTTAGCTTGCCGGTTACCGAATACACAGGCTGCAGCGTGCCCGATCGTCCTTCCCCTTTATCCGGGAATTCCGAGTCCGTTACGGTCATCTGCATACGCTTCTGTTCCCATTTCCCCGTAATAACAATCTCCCGATTGGGCGTAAGCTGTTCTTTCAGAAAATGCCGATTGAACCAGGTGGCTGAAATCATCCATTCTTCCGTCATCACCTTACAGGTAAGGCGTGACTTTTTGCCATAACGCTGCAACACTGGGATGCCCATCACTTTACCCTGTACCGTAATTTTGTCCCCGTCCTTCACTTCACTGAGCGAACGCAGCCGATAATCCTCATAACGGAACGGATAATATTCAAGCAAGTCTTTTACAGTAGAGATGCCAAAGGCGTGAAGCTCTCCCTCTTTGAGAGCACTCACGCCGCTAATTTGTTTAACCGATATTTCTTCCCATTTCATGTCTAATCCCTCATTCCGGAACAGGCCACATAAAGATGGCAATTACGCCAGGCCCAACATGGCTGCCAACGACAGCTCCAATATTGGTATACACCACTTCATTCAGTGTAAAATGTCCACGTAATTGCTCTGCACAAGCGATCGCTGATCCGGGGTCTGCGGTATGACCTACCGCCAGATTAACACGTTGACCCGCCAGATCCTGCTGAAACAGCTCAATAATGCGTGCCATGGCTTTTTTGTGACCTCTGACTTTCTCCACTGCGTAAATAACGCCTTCCTCATCAATGGACAAGATCGGTTTAATATTCAGCAATGTTCCCAAGATGGCCGCAGCTTTGCCAATCCGACCGCCTTTCTGCAGATACTCCAATGTATCTACGAGAAAGAACAGCTTGCGGCTCTTCTGCATGGCTGCTACAGCCGCAGTGATCTCCGCAGCGGATTTGCCTTGTTCGGCAAGCTCGGCAGCCTGTACGACCAATAAACCATATCCATAGGATGCAGACTTCGAATCCAGTACCGTTATATCGCCCTCACGTTCCAGCAACGATTTGCCGAGCAGTGCCGATTGATAGGTACCACTCATGCCGGAAGACAAATGAATCGATACAATGGGCCGTTCCGGGTTCTCATCCAACAGCGTGTTATAGATATTCATAAAATCGGTGGGAGAAGGCTGTGAGGTTGTAGGCAGCACAGATACCTTCTCCAATTTTGCATAGAACTGTTCCGAAGTCAGATCAACGCCGTCTGCATAAGCTTCTTCCCCGAACAAAACACGCAGCGGAACAACATGAATCCCGTATTTACGGATCAGTTCTTCCGGTATATCTGCCGTGCTATCGGTTACGATCGCAACCTTGTGGCTCATCAGATCCCCTCCTCTTTGCTTAAGTGCTTTAGGACTCTACAGAGAACAAATAATAATAAACCGGCTGTCCTCCAAGATGCACCTCTACCTCAGCATCAGGATATTGTTCTTCAAGCCATGTGACAAGCGCAGCGGTAATCTCAGGGGTAGCCTCGTCCCCTTCAAGGATGGTCACCACTTCATCTCCGCTCTCCATCATCTGTTGCAGCAGACCTTCACATGCGTGCAGCATGCTTTCGTCCGTTGCCACGATCTTGGAATTATGGATACCGATGTAGTGTCCCGCTTTGATATCAAGCTCATCATATTGTGTATCTCTGACCGCATGAGTCACTTGACCGGACTGTACCCGGCTAATCGCCTCAAGCATATGGTCACGGTTGGTTTCTGCAGACTCATCCTCCTGGAAAGCAAAAGCCGCTGCCATACCCTGAGGGATTGTCTTGCTCGGAATCACAATAATTCGACGCTCATCTTCAAGCAACTCCCTAGCCTGCTCGGCAGCAAGTACAATATTGGAGTTGTTCGGCAAAATAAATACCTGTTCTGCCGCGATCGAACGCACCGCTTTCACAAAATCTTCAGTGCTCGGATTCATCGTCTGTCCACCAGACAGAACAACATCCACGCCAAGACTCTGGAAAATCTCTGCAATGCCGTCACCGGAAGATACCGCGATGAAACCATATGGTGCCATCTCATCTGCTGGGAGCACGGCTTTTTCCACGCTACGCGCCGCTTCAGGCGGAATCTCTGCGAACAGCTCAGGCGAAGGCGCAATGTCCATGCCTGCTGTCAGCAGATCACGATGCTGCTCACGCATATTGAGAATATGAATTTGTGTGATTTCGCCATAACGGAGAGCCAGGTTTAATACATCCCCAGGTGTCTTGGAATGCACGTGAACCTTAATCACTTCATCGTCAGCAATAATAATGATGGAATCCCCGTTAACTGACAACGCTTTCCGGAATGCTTCGTCATCAAATGCAACACCTGCGTTCTCTCCAAGCTCGCGGTTTATAAAGAACTCCATGTCATACAGGAACTCAATATCTTCCGTTTCCAGTCGCGCCTGGGCAGACATTGGCATCTCTGGCACGATTACCTGCTGTGCAGGCTTCGCAGAAACCACTTCTGACGGTGCAGCCGGTTTCAATGCAGATGCCGCTACGGTTGGTTGTACGTCTCTCTGGAAGGATGTACGACTTGCCCCGTCCGTTTGCAACAGAACGTCCATAAAGCCTTCGTAAATATATACAAGCCCCTGGCCGCCTGAATCCACAACACCAACCTGTTTCAATACAGGCAGCAATTCCGGAGTCATTGCCAGTGCTTCTTTTGCTTTTAACAATACTTCATTCATTAATTCAGTTATATCATTCGTCCGTCTTGCGTAGTAGCTGGCATGTTTCGCCGCTTCCTTGGCTACGGTAAGAATGGTCCCTTCAACGGGTTTCACTACGGCTTTATAAGCTGCGTCCACACCGTTCTGCAGGGCTGCGGCGAACTGGAGTGTATTCAGTTCCTCATAAGGAGCAGCTGAACGACTGAATCCGCGGAACAATTGCGATAATATTACTCCGGAATTCCCCCGTGCGCCCATAAGCAGGCCTTTTGATAAAATACCGGCAGCTTCTCCGATGGAGGCAGAACTCTTGCGTTTAATCTCTGCGACTCCTGCACTCATTGTCAAATTCATGTTCGTTCCCGTGTCACCATCCGGCACAGGGAAAACATTCAGGGAATTGACGTGCTCTGCATGCTGTCCAAGTTGTTCCGCTCCGGCAAGTACCATTGCGGTGAAATCTGTTCCATTTAAAGAACGTATACTCAAGTGAGAATTCCCCTTCCTAGCTTGATACACGAACATCTTGCACCAAGATGTTATCTGGTCTGTTCATGCGCAAACGCTTATCGCGTTATTCTTCGTCCATACCTTGTCCGGCACAGGCATAATAATACAACATGTCAGCCGGATTAACGGTCTGGGCGGCCGGGCAACCGATATCCTGCAATTGCTCTGTTACCCCTAATTCGGGGCATACGGATATGCACCGGTATCAAGAGCCGGCATGAATGCCGCATGGAGACTGGTGCCAATGATGGAATGCCGCAGCTCACAGCGTTGCCAAAAAAGCAGACCACCGACCCTTTAAGGCCGGTTTTTTCTCCGGCTCCCCCGCGGCAACAGCCTGTTCAACGCTGTATTATGGACTATTCAACATTGTACTATATTAGACAGGAGAAATAAATAAAGTTTTTGGATCAGTTGACGAAGCTTTTTTCAATATGATATTATATTCAAGTATTGTTTTATGCAGGTTTAGTAATGGAAATGATCCGGCTATGCCGGCTTGAACAACGCCATTAGCTACTGGAACCTGACCATTGTGGTCAGGAAGAACAATTTAGCCCGTCTGGAATGGCATTCGTGTCTCCTTAGGGCAACTGGTTATTTTAGGATAGGAGGTGTAATCTATGTCTCGCAAATGTTATGTGACAGGTAAGAAACCGGGCACCGGTAACCACGTATCCCACGCTAACAACCGTAACCGTCGTTCTTGGGGCGTAAACGTTCAGAAGGTCCGCATTCTCGTGAACGGTAAACCAAAACGTGTATACGTAAGCACCCGTGCACTGAAAGCCGGTAAAGTGACTCGCGTATAATCACGCAAAGCTACTATAAATCGGGTAAGCAAAAAGCACCTTGTTCCTTGCAGGTGCTTTTTTGGTATTCAGAAATAAAATCATGAATACACACATCAGCATGTGAATGTCCGCCGCATGGCGCTTCGCAGGTCCGAATTCCAAATGATCCTGAAGCCAAAGCGGCGGTATTCGCCAATGGAACCTTTTAATCATGTCAGTTCTTTTGAAACGTATTAAGAATCGCCTTTACAAACCCTCCCAAAAACTTCGGCAGTTTGAATGTGTAAAATTTCATACTTCACCCTCCCCATCATGCTCATGCATCCGCCGTATCCTATGCTCCAGGCCTTCTTTGCCTTAAACACGACAAAAAAGGCTACATGAGAAACCTGCTCATGTAACCATATTTATGCGGAACCCTTTGTCCCTATTCCACAATGACGAGCCTGGTTATCAGGTCATTTAGGTTTGAGTAGGGATATATTGATAAGCAGCGATCATGAATACACTCAATAAGTAATACAGTATGCTGAAAATCACAAAAGTAACCCGAAGTCCTGTACGGTCAAATTTGCGGAAGTACATAATGACAACACCAACCCCGATCAATGACGTAATCGCATTGTATGGGGATTGAATAACCGCAAACATAGCAAGCACCAGTCCCGTAACGAGACTCGCAGCCATGGTCCACAGCGTCTCCTTGAGGTTCATGCTCAGCCTCCGTAACTACTGCGAATTTCGGCAATCGCGGCAGCGCGATCTTCACGTCCAAATACAGCACTTCCCGCAACGAGCACATCCGCTCCAGCTTCAACCACAAGCGGAGCCGTGTCGGCAGCAATACCGCCATCCACTTCAATATGCACGTCATGACGTCCTTTTTCGTTCAACCAGCTACGAATTTGCTTGATTTTGTTCATCGTGCCAGAGATGAAAGCTTGTCCACCAAAACCGGGATTTACGGTCATGACAAGCACCATATCCACATCGTCCAGCACTTCCTGAATAGCACTCGCCGGAGTTCCCGGATTAAGGGCAACCCCTGCTTTAACTCCCTGTTCCTTAATCAGATGAATAACCCGGTGCAGATGCACACAAGCCTCAGCATGAACCGTAATGACAGCCGCGCCAGCTTTTGCAAATTCCTCAACATAACGCTCTGGGTTCTCAATCATCAAATGCACATCAAGCGGCAAGCTTGTATGTGG
Organism: Paenibacillus marchantiae; assembly: GCF_028771845.1. Classification (NCBI taxonomy): domain Bacteria; kingdom Bacillati; phylum Bacillota; class Bacilli; order Caryophanales; family Paenibacillaceae; genus Paenibacillus; species Paenibacillus marchantiae. The sequence goes on from NZ_CP118270.1 coordinate 5,893,264, forward strand.
AGCGATCGCTTTTACAATCGCAGGTCCAAGCGTAATATTAGGGACGAAATGACCGTCCATGACATCAACATGAATCCAGTCTCCGCCAGCAGCTTGGGCTTCCGCCACTTCCGCGCCGAGACGGGCAAAATCCGCAGATAAAATAGATGGGGCAATTTTAATCATATTAATACCTCCGCTTTTTGTCTTTCATTTCTGTAAGGAATTGTTCGTAATGCTTATAACGGCTTTCGGAAATCATTCCCTCCGCCTTGGCTGCAATCACCCGGCAACCTGGTTCGTGCGTATGGGTACAGCCTCGAAACTTACACTGATCGGCATATTGAGCGAACTCCCGGAAGCAAGTGGATAACTCCTCCACACCAATCTCCAGGAAGTCCAGTTGGCTGAATCCCGGCGTATCCGCGACAAAGCCACCATTATCCAGCGGTATGAGCTCCACGTGCCTGGTGGTGTGTTTCCCTCGGCCAAGGCGCATGCTGATTGCACTGGTCTCCAGAGTTAGACCTGGCATCAAGGCATTCAGCATCGAAGATTTACCTACACCGGATTGCCCGGAGAATACGCTAATCTTGCCGGCAAGACGCTCCTTGAGCAGTTCATTGCCTTCACCGGTTCGTGAACTGGTAGAGATAACTTCATATCCAATTTGCTCGTACATAGCTTTTACTTCTGCTACTGTATCACGGGCATCGTTTTCTGGATCAGCCAGGTCCTGCTTCGTGAGCACAATCAGTGCATCCAGTCCAGCTTGTTCGATATGTACCAGGAATTTATCCAACAGATTGAGATTCATGTCCGGTTCCTTAACGGAAAATAACAGAACAGCCAGACTTACATTGGCAACAGGTGGACGAATTAACTCCGTTTCACGTTTGCGAATCTCATCTACTGTTCCTTCTCCGTTCTCTGTCAGCATATAGCTGACTCGGTCACCCACAAGTGGTGAAGTACCCCGTTTTCTGAAGATACCTCTGGCCCGGCATTGAACGGCGGAGCCTTCAACCGAAGGCACCCCGCTGTCTTCCAGTGGCATGACATAATAGTAACCGCTTAGCGCTTTAACGATGATACCTTCTGGCATAGCTCCGTCGCCCTCCTTTAATTTACAGTACATTTACCCTGAACGTCGGCAATAAGCCGCCCTTATGGACGGCTTGATGCGTTAACGACTTCCTTTTTCTTATCTTTTCCCTTGGCGAGACCATTTCCGTTCTTCATCGCAGAAGTATCTGCCTCGCCATTTTCCCCTTCACCCTCAACAGGTGTATCCGGTTCACCTTCCTGATTCGTATCCACGGTGCCTTCATCATCACCACCACCGCCTTGTTCAGGCTCCTCCGTTGTTGGAGGGGGGTCTGCACCCTTCTCAGGCTCAATGGTAGGCATAACTACCGTTCCGTTTTTGGCATCACTATAGGACACCAGATACGTATCCAAGAATTGGCCATCCCGGTAGACAGAGACAACACCGTCGACGTTAGGAGCCAGAATAAGCGGAATTGTCAGCGTTTGAGCAGACTTGATTGTCCGGGTCCCCCATTCTTGACTTTTGCCACGAGCATCTTCGAAAGTAATTCGAATTTTGCTGCTCTTTCCTATTTCTTTTGGCGAAACGTTAATGTTATAGGCGTAGTTCAATGCCTCTGGCGGATATCCAGTACTAATGAAAATGGTGATTTTGTCACCAGGATTCACGTCTGCACCGGCTTCCACAGGCCATTGCTGTGTCACTTTGCCTTTATCTATAGTGTAGCTCGACTCTTCCTGAACTTGAGCAAGGATTAAACCGGCGGATTGGAGCTTTTTCTCGGCCTCGCTTCGTGTGAGATTTTTCAAGTCAGGCATTTTTATCGTTTCGGATCCTTTGCTCACAGTCAGAACAATCTGAACCTCTGCTGGATCGTATTCTTCATTCACTCCAGGAGTTTGGGACAGAACCATACCCGCAGATTTATCATTTGAAAATTCTTCCTTACGCTGAATCTGATCCTCTTTGATATCCAGTTCGGTAAGTTGTTTGACCGCCTCATCGTATGACAGATTTTTGAGATCAATCATCTTGGACAGTGCTTTTTCCGCCCCAACACTCAGCTGGACCTCAGAGCCTTCTTTGACGATATCGCCTTCATTCCTGCTCTGATCGAACACAATACCCGGATCAACGCCTTCCTTGTACTCCCGTATGACATTATCACTGACAACAAGCCCGTTGTCTTGCAACATTTGACGTGCCTTTTCTTCGGTCTGACTCACAACATTGGGCACCTTCACATCTGGCACAACAAGCATGCCTTTCACGTACCACACAACTCCAACCATCGCGATAAGAATAAGCACGGTCAACGAGATCAGCAGCGCTGGCTTCTTCCAGTTCTTTGTTTTGGGTTTGCCATTGTTGTTATCTTGGTCAGACTCCATCACGGGTATAGCACCTGTGGATGTAACTCCACGCGGCTCCGGCTTGATCGCCGGCATAACACGGGTCTGATCGATATCATCCTCATCCGGAAAATTAATCTTCGTTTCATTACGTCTTTCCGGCATCAGGCAGGTTTCCAGATCCGTCTGCATTTCTTTAGCGGATTGGTAACGCTCCTGCGGATTTTTGCGCATGGATTTCAGAATAACGTTCTCCACGCTTTGCGGGATAAGCGGATTGAATTTGCGCGGTTCATCAAACTCTTCCTGCAAATGCTTCAAAGCAACGCTAATTGGACTCTCTCCCAGGAACGGAAGCTGCCCAGTCAGCATTTGATAGAGTACTATACCAAGAGAATATAAGTCCGACTTCTCGCCAGTCACGATGCCTTTGGCATGCTCAGGTGAGAAGTAATGTACGGAACCGACCACTGAGCCGGTCTGAGTAATCGTTGTGGACGTAACCGCACGGGCAATCCCGAAATCCGTTACTTTCACACGGCCATTACGACCAATCAATATATTATGGGGTTTGATATCCCGATGAATGATCTGATTATGATGTGCATGATCGAGAGCATCTGCAATCTGGGAGGCGATTCGAACGGCCTCGTCCACCTGCAGAGGCGCCCGTTCTTTAATAATTTCATTCAGGTTTTTGCCTTCAACATATTCCATGACAATATAATGAACGTCATCTTCCTGCCCTACATCATAAACACTAACTACGTTAGGATGTGACAGCGAAGCTGCTGATTGTGCTTCTCTGCGGAAACGGCGGATAAACTCTTCGTCATGAACAAATTGCTGCCGTAACACTTTGATGGCAACGTTCCGGTTGAGCAACAGGTCCTGGGCCTTATACACAAGAGCCATGCCGCCACCGCCGACACGCTCGATCACTTCATAGCGTCCGCCTAGCTGGTGCCCAATCATGACTCACACCCCGTTTCCGATATCACGGAACCTTCCTTTTGCAGTTCGAATAATGCCACCGTGATATTGTCATCTCCTCCAGCAAGCAAAGCCAGCTGAAGCAAGCGATCCGCACGATCTTCCAATGCCAGTTCCAGATTACCTGCGACCTGAATGATCTGCTCATTGCTGACCAGATTACTAAGCCCGTCACTGCACAGGAGAAGAACTTCGCCTTCTTCCAATTTGACGGTATCCAGATCCACCTTCACTTCCGCGTCTGTCCCAAGTGCACGTGTCAGCACATTGCGACGCGGATGATGAGAGACATCTTCTTTGCTGATCTGACCATTTTTGAACAATTCATTGACCAGTGTATGGTCCTCGGTCAACTGGATGACATTCTTGTTTGCAATTTTGTATGCTCTGCTGTCACCGATGTGACCAATAACACCTTCCGTATCATTCAATAATGCCGCAACCACGGTAGTCCCCATGTTGTGGTAATTATCATCCGAGGAGGCAGTACGGAAGATCACTTCGTTGGCATGCAAAATAGCATCGCTCAATGCGGCTGACAAAGACGCATGTGAAAGACCCGGCTCAAGCGTTCCCAGATCCTGCACCAACGTCTCTACCGCCAGGCGGCTCGCAGTATCTCCTGCAAGATGTCCGCCCATACCATCGGCAACAATACCCAGAATATAACCTGTATCGAGATTTCGAATCCAGGCTGAATCTTCATTCACCGAACGCACCCGTCCGATATGGCTCACATGAACTGTTTTGATCAAAACGTTCTCACCTCAACTCCATATGCTTTGCACGAAGCTGACCGCAAGCGGCAGCAATATCATGTCCCTGTTCACGACGAATGGTTACATTAACACCCTGCTCCGAGAGAATCTTCTGAAAATTGAAAATGTCGCTTCTGGATGTTCTTACGTACTTGCGCTCAGGTACATGGTTGACTGGAATCAGGTTCACGTGGCACAGCATGTTCTTAAGCACGCTTGCCAGTTCTGCCGCATGTTCCGGCTGATCATTCACACCACCGATAAGTGCGTACTCAAACGTAATTCTGCGACCCGTTTTCGCCAAGTAATAACGCAACGACTCCATTACATCCTCAAAAGGAAAACGGCGGTTTACTGGCATCAATTTGGAACGCAATGCATCATTTGGCGCATGGATGGAGATCGCCAGGTTAATCTGTGTATCTTCATCTGCAAACTTGTAAATGTTTGGTACGATTCCACTTGTGGACACCGTGATATGGCGCTGACCGATATTCAGCCCTTTTTCGTGAATCATGATACGCAGGAACGTCATTGTTGCTTCATAGTTCTCAAAAGGTTCACCTGAACCCATGATTACGATGCTGCTGACCCGCTCACCGCGTTCGTCCAAAATTTTCTGGGCTTGCACAACCTGAGCGACAATTTCCCCAGCCGTAAGGTTACGTTTCAGTCCGCCCAGCGTGGATGCACAGAACGTGCAACCAATCCGGCAGCCAACCTGTGTTGTTACACAGATGCTGTTACCATAGTTGTGCTTCATGATAACTGTTTCGATCGCATGATCATCATGCAGACCGAACAGGAATTTCACCGTTCCATCCTTGGATTCAAATTTCGTAATTTCAGTAAGTGTAACGAATTCAAATTGTTCAGTCAGCTTTTCACGCAGCGCTTTGGACAGGTTCGTCATTTCACTGAAATCATTCACACGTTTCACATAAATCCAGTCGAAGATCTGACCACCGCGAAAAGCCGGCTCCCCGTTCTCAACAGCCCATTGTTGCAGCTCCTCCAGGGAATAATCATATATAAAAGGTTTCATTTTGTTGTCAACACCTATTCCTTCTTTTCTTTTCATTCTTCCTATTCTATCACAAAGACCACTTTACATCCATGTATACCCTTGATGCCTGTACTTCATGCATTATAACACCTCAGTGCCTGCATCGCACCCTATCATCACTTTTTACTGATGTTAAACCTTGAGGCTAATCACAAAGAAATCCGCCGAAGTTCCCCTCGGCGGCTATCCTTCAGTGCTCTATTAAACTGTTAATCCGCTATCCTTGTCAACCTGGCAATGAAAAATCCGTCACTGTGAGCGTACTGTGGCAGGATCTGCACGCCACCGTTCACAACCTTCCACTCGGCTGTTTCCAGACCAGACCAGGCAGACTCTTCAGCCGCCTTGTATTCCGGATGCCGGTCCAAAAAGTCAGCAACTCTATGCTCGTTCTCCGCAGGCTCGATTGTACACGTACTATACACCAGAATACCACCTGGCTTTAATAGCGGTGCAACCCGATCCAACAGTTCACGTTGCAGATTGGAGATATCGTGGATATCTTCCACAGTTTTGGTCCATTTGACATCCGGCTTGCGGCGAATAACACCTAGACCGGAACATGGCGCATCCAGCAGAATACGGTCAAATGATGCCTCCGGATAACGCGCATCCAGATCAAGCGCATCACCTGTCACAGCATCAATGCAGCTGAGTCCCAGACGATCTGCCTGATCCATGATCAACTGACGTTTGTGAGCATGTACATCATTAGCCACAATCCGTCCACGGTCCTGCATTTTCTCAGCCATATGGGCTGTCTTTCCGCCGGGAGCTGCACAGCAGTCCAATACAGTCTGACCTTCTTCAGGCCCAACTGCCTCGGCTACAAGCATGGAACTTTCATCTTGAACGGACAGCAAGCCATCCCGATACCAGGACGTAAGAGCCATGTTGCCACCACTGCGAACGAGAATACCGTCTGGACTAAGTCGGGAAGGTTCCACGATCGCCCCCGTGCTCACCATCTCTTGCATCAGTTTCTCACGTGTAGTCATTGTCGTGTTCACACGAACACTAACCGCAGGCGGTTCATTATTTGCACGACAGATCGCTTCCGCTGTCTCTTCACCATATTGACTGATCCAGCGTTCGACCATCCACAGCGGGTGAGAATGTTCCAGTGAGATACGTTCAGCAGCGGGCAGATGTTCAGGGATGCGCAGCTCATCACGATTGCGAATCATGTTCCGCAGAACGCCATTCACCATACCGGAGATGCCCTGATGACCCAATTTCTTAGCCAAATTGACGGCTTCACTCACTACCGCGTGTTCTGGAATACGGTCCAGATATAACATCTGGTACACGCTGATGCGCAGCAGGCTGCGAACCCAAGGTTGCAGCTTGGATACACCTTTGGCTACATAGCGTTCCAGATAATAATCAAGGGTATTCCGTCTCGCGATCGTACCATAGACTAATTCTGTAGCCAGTCCAGCATCTGCCGGACTTAGCTCGGCCTCTTTCAGACGCCGGTTCAGCTCAAGGTTGCTGTAAGCTCCTTCTTGCTCAACGGCGCTCAGTACCTTTACGGCGAGTGTACGAGCAGATGTTTTGGGCCGTTCGGAACGTGAGGAACCATTTGCCGAAGATGGGGATGCAGATGAATTTCCTGCACGACCCGGTTTTCCTGTGTTCGGACGACGTTGGTTTCCTCCGCGCCCGGATGCATCTCCTGCGACTTTATGACCATTTCCTGATGGACGGCCCGGTGTATTTCCGCTCATTGCAGCACCGTTCCTGGTTTCAGGGTACCACCACGGGCAAAGTCAGCAGCTTGCATTACTTTTTTGCCCGCGGGCTGAACCTCAGTAAGCCAGAGAGAACCGTCACCTGTGCGAACTTCAATCCCGTTTTTGCCCAATTGTAACACCGTTCCCGGCTCAGCTTGTCCAGCATCCGACGACGAGAGTACATCCGCCTGCTTCGGATTTGCTGCTGCCCAGACCTTGAAGACCTGATCATCCCACATCGTAAATGCACCCGAGAACGGCACAAGACCGCGAATCTGATTGAACAATTCACGCGACGTGCGATTCCAGTCCATCTTCTCGTCATCCCGAGTCAGATTACGTGCATACGAAGCCTCGGCTTCATCCTGTGGGACAGCCGTTGTTTCGCCAGCAACCAGCCGCGGCATTTCTTCCTGAAGCAATTTGGAACCCGCTTCGCTGAGCTTTACAAACATGGATCCTGATGTATCTTCATCCGTAATCGCCACTTCCACACGTGAGATCATATCTCCCGTATCCAAGCCTTCCGCCATAAACATCAGCGTAACTCCCGTCACTGGCTCTCCATTAATAATGGAGCGTTGAATCGGGGCACCACCGCGATATTTTGGCAAAAGAGAGCCATGCACGTTCACACAACCACGAACAGGCATATCCAGCACAGCCTTGGGCAGAATCTGCCCAAAAGCCGCCGTCACAATCAGATCCGGTTTCCATTCAGCCAATCGGGCTACAGCTTCTGGAGCACGCAGTTTCACTGGTTGAAATACAGGCAGGCCGTGGCGTTCTGCCGCAGCCTTGACTGGTGTTGGTGTAAGCACCTTTTTACGTCCCTGTGGTTTATCCGGCTGTGTCACTACCCCAACCACGTTATATCCCTCGGCAATAAGCATATCGAGAGATGGAACTGCAAATTCAGGCGTTCCCATAAAAACAATATTCAAATCGATCACTCCTTAGTTACGACGCGGCCCAGTTTGATCGGCTGCAATTTCGTACACTTTTTCAGCAATATCCGTAAAGAGCACGCCATCCAAATGGTCAATCTCATGTTGGAATGCGCGTGACAACAGCCCGCTGCCCGTAATAATCAGTTCCTTGCCTTCGCGGTCCAGCCCTTTGACTGTAACCGTCTCAAAACGACGCACATCACCGTTAATGCCAGGGATACTCAAGCAGCCTTCGGGTCCAAATTGCTCTCCCTCACTCGAAATAATCTCCGGATTGATCATCTTGATCAGCCCCTGCTCATCTCCGCAATCGATCACAATAAGCCGTTTCAAAATACCAACCTGTGGTGCAGCCAGACCTACGCCTTCAGCGTCATACATTGTATCTGCCATATCATCCAGCAGTTTCTGTACATTAGGTGTAACTTTAGTTACTTCTTTAGCTCTTTTGTGTAGTACCTCATCCGGTTCTTTCACGATAATACGAATCGACATGTTGTAAGCACCTTCCTAATCCTCATCATAATTTCAGGACATCAGGCTCATTTCAAAAATAGTACTGATTTTCTGCTATGTAGCAGGTATCAAAAACTGATTTTAAGATCGAGCCATCATTCATGTTGTTTTTAATCTATGTTTATACCGCTTGTTTACATCCGCATTTTAATACAAATGCTCACATTAACATTTGCGGGTCTACATCCAGACTAATTTGCAGTTTTTGCGCCTGAACATCGTCGTCCATGCGCCGGGCCGTCGCGAGCGCCAGTCCAATGGCGTCGACATCCCCCCGCCATTTTATCATACATTGGAATCTGTATCTATTCTTGATCCGAGGAATTGGTGAGGCTACCGGGCCAAGCACGTCAAAGGCATCATTGCTGAAACGATCCAAACTGCCTAACCAGCCAGCAGCATTTGCCTTTTCTTTCAGTATTCGTGTGTAGTTCTCAGCCAGCCGGATCAGTACCGGAAGCTGCTCATGTGAGAAGGTCACCAAAATCAGGCGACAGTAAGGCGGGTACTGCAAATTGCGCCGATGCAATAATTCCTCCCGGACAAACGAAACATAGTCATGCTGGCTCGCATGCCCAATCGAATAGTGCTCTGGTGTATAGGACTGAACGAACACCTCGCCCGGCAGTTGATGTCGACCTGCACGGCCCGCCACCTGGGTGAGCAGCTGAAATGTTTTTTCGGCAGCCCGAAAATCTGGCAAATTAAGTGCCGAGTCTGCTGTGATGACTCCAACCAAGGTGACATCAGGAAAATCAAGCCCTTTGGCAACCATCTGGGTACCCAACAATACGTCTGCCTTTTTCTCACGAAACTGCTTCAACAACTTCTCATGCGAACCTTTTTCGCTCGTTGTATCCACGTCCATCCGAATGACGCGAATACCCGGGAACAGCTTCGCCAATTCTTCCTCTACCCGCTGCGTACCTGTACCGAAATATCGAATATGCTCACTGCCGCAATCCGGGCACACTTCTGGTGCTGCTTCCGCATATCCACAATAGTGACAACGAAGATTATTGGAGCGCTGATGATAGGTTAATGAAATATCACACTCGGGACAGCCTGCAACGTATCCACAACTGCGACACATCACAAAGGTGGAATAGCCACGTCGATTCAGCAGAAGCACGGTCTGTTCCCCGCGTTCCAACCGCTCTTCCAATCCTTTGTGCAAGGCGCGGCTGAACATCGAGCGATTTCCGTCCTTCAACTCTTCGCGCATATCAACAATCCGTACCTCCGGCAGCTTATTACCAAGTGCGCGGGTAGGCATCTCCAACAAAAGTGGTGCAAAATCATCATTGCTCTGTGAACGGGCAGCATAGTAACTTTCCAGCGAAGGTGTCGCTGAACCCAGGACAACGACCGCCTGATGCTGCTGTGCTCTTTTTACCGCTACATCACGGGCATGATATTTCGGGGTTTCTTCCTGTTTATATGAAGTCTCGTGCTCCTCGTCCATAATGATCAGACCAAGACGACTAAACGGAGCAAAGACTGCTGAACGGGCGCCAATGGCAACTTTCACCTGACCTTCCCGAATTTTGCGCCACTCATCATAACGCTCTCCACCAGACAGACGACTGTGCATCACAGCAACCTGATCACCAAAACGTCCTTTAAAACGCTCAACCATCTGCGGGGTCAATGCAATCTCGGGTACAAGCACAATTGCCTGTCGATCCTGTTCAATACAGCGCTGAATGGTCTGGAGGTATACTTCCGTCTTACCACTGCCTGTTACACCATGAAGCAAAAAGACGCCATGGCGCCTTTCCTGCAATCGACCATTAATATTGTTATAGACATGCTGCTGCTCTTCGGTCAGATTCAATGGCTCGGTCGCACGGAACTTACGGCCTTGATAAGGGTCACGAAAGACTTCGACGTCCTCCGTTACAACCAGCCCTTTCTCCTCCAGACCTTTGACTGTAGCCGCTGATACCTGAAGTGTGGACAGTAATTCTTTCATCGCCATCGGCAACAGTTCTTTCATTTCCAGCAAGAAAGCCAAAACTTCCTTCTGCCGTTGTGCCTTTGCCGGGAATGAATTCAATGCCTCTTCCGCAGCCGCTACATCCACAGCAAGATCAATGGATTTCATCGTTTTTTTATTCAGCTTGTCCTTAATCGCCTGACTTTCCAGCAGGACACCACTGAGCAGCAACTTCTTGATCAGCGCAGCATGATTGGGGTATTTACGACTCAGTTGTTGTAAGGGAACCTGCCCACGACTCTTCACAAAACGAATAATATCTTGCTGCACCTTTTCTGAAGTAGACTCTTCTCCCCACACAAAAAGAACTTCTTCGCCTGACGCCGAACCTGCCATTTGTCCATCCAGCGCATCTCCAAGGGAGATATACCGTTCTGCTTTCCCTTTTAGCGCAGTCGGTACCATCACCTGCAAAGACAAAATACGGTTGCTGGCATAACGTTCACTCATCCATTCGGCCAATTCAACCAAATCTTCTGACAACGGCGGAACGATATCCAGCAATTCCTGAATCGGTTTGAGTTTGAATTTCTCCGTACCCGTGCGAGGCACCAGATCAATCACGAAACCCTGCACCGTCCGATGACCAAAAGGTACACCTACCCTGCTGCCAATCTCAATCCATTCACGCATGGATTCCGGCACCAAATAATCAAACGGCCGGTCCGTTTCCTTCACAGGAACATCGACAATAACCTTGGCGATCTCCATATTAATTCCTCCCGGCAATGCGCTCCGCCGCAATCGAAAGCAACCGGCGGGCCACCTCTTCCTTGGCCACCACCTGAAGCTCTTCCACCAAACCTTCACGGTCATAGATGTGCACCGCATTGGTATCTGTTCCAAATCCGGCACCCGCCTGGGTGACATCATTGGCTACGATCAGATCACAGTTTTTCCGTTCCAGTTTCTCACGTGCATACATTTCTAATGAATTTGTCTCCGCAGCAAAGCCAATCAAAAATTGATGGCTCTTCTGCTTACCCAGCGTTTCAAGAATATCTATATTTTTAATAAGTTCAAGCGATAATGTATCGCCTTTCTTCTTGATTTTCTCTGTGTACACTTCCTTGGGGCGATAATCCGCAACAGCTGCGGCCTTAACCACGATATCTGCATTATCCCATTGGCTTACTACCGCATCATACATATCCTGCGCTGACTGCACCGGGATCACCTGTACATTCGCCGGTGGCTGAACCTGGGTATTCCCCATAACCAAAGTCACATCTGCCCCCAGATCATGCGCTGCCGCTGCAATGGCAAAACCCATTTTTCCTGAGGAATCATTGGTAATGTACCTTACCGGATCAATGCGTTCTATGGTACCTCCTGCAGTGACCACAACCTTCTTCCCGCTCAACAAAGAAAGCTGTTCATTACGTTCCCGTTTAACAGATTCCTGCTGTTCAAAAAAACGTTCCACCACATCGACAATCGTCTCTGGTTCTTCCAACCGTCCTTTACCCACATACCCACATGCCAGTTGACCTTCACCCGGTTCAATCATCATGGTTCCGCGCTCGGTTAACAGGCACATATTATGCTGTACCGCCGGATGATCATACATATGTACATTCATCGCTGGCGCAATCATCACCGGAGCAGTGGTTGCAAGCAAGGTTGTTGAGAGCATATCATCTGCCATCCCATGTGCCATTTTGGCAATCACATTGGCTGTTGCCGGAGCAACCAACACAAGATCGGCCATATCAGCCAGATGAATATGCGAGACGACCGAAGGCTCCCGCTCATCAAATGTATCACTATATACTACATTTCGGGTCAAGGTTTGCAGCGTTAATTCGGTAATAAACTGTTTCGCGGAATTCGTCATAATGACATGAACGTCCGCTCCTTTTTGCACCAGCCTGCTGCATAATGTAGCCGCCTTGTATGCGGCTATGCCGCCAGTCACACCAAGCACGATTTTTTTACCGTTCAACATGGTTATCCCCCCGATATATACGACCTTTATAAGGATGAATAGAGAAAAAAATAACAACCTCGCGGTTGTCAAATAAATCCGGCTTGCGCCGTATGCAGTTGAAGAGCAGCCGCAGGCGGCTTACTCTTCTTCCTCTTCGTCCTGTCCTTTGATGACAACGAGCAGATCACCATAAATTTCTTCAAGTGCAACGCCAACCTGTTTATGGGATCTGGCATTTCTCAAATCCGTTTTCTCACCTTCACGAAGCTGTCTTGCCCGGCGGGAAGCGGCAACAACAAGGGAATACTTGCTGTCGACTTTGTTCATCATTTCATCAATAGAAGGATACAGCATATTTACAAAACACCTCTTTGCATTAGTATAATCACAATTCGCCGCCTGACGGAATCATGGTGCACCGCTGGATACGTTAACCAGACTGGAGCTACTCTCATATATCCTATGACAGCAGCTCCACTGATTATCGCATTTTGCGGCGGCAAATGGATTATTTATTGATCTTACAATGTTCGGCGATAATGATGCTTTCTATTCGTTTACACGCCAAATCAATTTCATCATTAACGACAGCGTAATCGTACTGCTCCAGCAGACTGATCTCATCTACCGCGACGGACATCCGGTGATCAATCGTCGCCTGACTTTCCGTACCACGGCCCTGAATGCGATCTTTAAGCTCGTCCAATGAAGGAGGCAACAGAAATACAAAGATCCCTTCCGGGAACTTTTCTTTCACTTTCAACGCGCCTTGAACTTCAATCTCAAGAATGATGTCCCGGCCTTCGTTAATCGTTTTCTCCACAAAATCACGCGGTGTTCCGTAGTAGTTCCCTACATATTCTGCGTGTTCCAACAATTGATCTTCAGCAATCATGTTCAGGAATTCTTCATGGCTTCTGAAGAAATAATTGACGCCATGTTCCTCACCCAGACGTGGCTGACGAGTCGTTGCCGATACAGAATAAATCAATTCCGGCACCCGTTTGCGCAAAGCGCTGCATACTGTACCCTTCCCGACCCCTGATGGGCCGGACAACACTACCAGTAATCCCTTAGACATATTACACTCCATTTTATTCGTCGTTGTCATCATCTTTCGAAGAAAGACGATGGGCGACCGTTTCTGGCTGAACCGCAGACAGAATGACATGATCGCTATCCGTAATAATAACGGCACGAGTACGTCTTCCGTATGTTGCGTCTATCAGCATATGACGGTCTCTTGCCTCTTGTATAATTCTCTTGATCGGCGCCGATTCCGGACTCACGATGGATATAATCCGGTTCGCCGATACGATGTTACCGAATCCAATGTTAATGAGTTTGATTGCCATAATCAGGTTCTTCCCCCTATACATGCGACTCTTTTGCCGAAATATGACCGTTCATTCGATATTCGCCGCTTGCTCACGAATTTTCTCCAGTTCCGCCTTCATCTCGACAACACGGTTCACCAGAGCCAAATGGTTGGCTTTTGATCCAATCGTATTGACTTCCCTATTCATCTCCTGAATAAGAAAGTCCAACTTGCGGCCTACTGGCTCATCACTTTTCAGCAGTTCCCTGCTCTGTCCAAAGTGACTCTGTAGACGCGTAAGCTCTTCCTCTATGTTAGAACGATCGGCAAACATAGCAATTTCCATACCTAATTTATGCTCGTCAAAAGGGAAAGAGCCTTCTTCCTGCATTTCCGTAAGCCTTTGTCTTAACTTGTTGCGATGATCACTCACCACAGTCGGCGCAAGAGCAAGCATCTCGGTATGCAGTGATTCCAGACGACTGACACGTCGTTCCAGATCACTGGCCAGATGAAGACCCTCGCGGGCGCGCATCTGCTCCAGACCGGATAAAGCCTCTTCCAACCCCTGCTGCAGGACACGCTCCCATTCGTCCTTCTGCTCTTCCGGAAGCGAACTCGTCCCATCCGAATGAACCATGACATCTGGAAGTGCCAGCATATCCATAATACTCGGTTTGCCCTGCATACCATAGCGGCTTTCCAATTGCTCTGCGGCCTGAAGATAGGCCCTGACCGCCTGCTCATTCAGAACAGCGGGAAGAGCCTGGTCTTCATCTTTTTCTTTCATTACATAAACATCAATCCGCCCACGTTTTAAGCGGCTCTGTACCTTTTTCCTCAATCCGTCTTCATAACACGTCCACTCTCTCGGGAGACGCATCATCACTTCGCAATAACGATGGTTGACAGACTTGATTTCCAATTGTACCTTATAGCCTCCAAAATGAAAGGCGGATTGACCGTATCCGGTCATACTGAATGACATCGGCATCACATCCGTTACACTATTGTAATTGATTATTAGGGTTGAAACAAGTAGGACATTGATGCTCCGACTTCTCCCACACATATTGGGTCAGTTCGGCCGTCATACTATAGAACATAAATGGAGTCATTAAATAGATTCCTTTGAAATGTTTTGTTGCTACATCCAGAAGCTCCTTGGCGATCTTTACACCCATTGCTCGACCTTCTTCGCCTTCGAGACCAGCCATCCGGGAACGCACTTCATCCGACAGCTGAATACCCGGAACCTCATTATGCAGATATTCTGCATTTCGGCCGCTGGCTAACGGCATTACCCCTACAAAGATCGGCACATCCAGATGCTTGGTCGCTTCATGCATGGCTACGATTAGTTCAGGATCGTATATCGGCTGCGTCATAATATAATCGGCTCCGGAAGCAATCTTTTTCTCAAGACGCTGTACAGCCTTATCCAAATGTTTCACATTCGGGTTGAATGCGGCACCAATAACAAATCCCGCCTTCTGCTTGAGCGGTTTACCGGAGAAGGATACGCCGTCGTTCAACTGCTTGATCATACGTATAATTTCAAAAGAAGTCAGATCGTATACCGAGCTTGATCCGGGCAAGTCTCCAAATCGTGCAGGGTCACCTGTTACAGCGAGTACATGATTAATGCCTAGAGCATCAAATCCCATCATGTGCGATTGTGTCCCGATCAGATTCCGGTCACGACATGCAATATGCACCAATGGGCGCAATCCTGTACGGTCCTGAACAAGATGGCCGAGAGCCATATTACTCATCCGGGTAACCGCTAGGGAATTATCAGCCAATGTTAACGCATCTGCACCTGCTGCTTTCAATGTCTCGGCACCTTTCATAAACTTCGCAATGTCGAGATCACGCGGTGGGTCAAGTTCGACGATGACCGTATGACGTTGTTTGACCAGATCCACAATCGTAGGCTGCCCACCCCGTCCAGACCGTTCATCTACATTCTCATGCAGGATAATACGCGGTTTCGACTCGGATGGATCAGGTTCCAGTATTGGAACAGGTGTGTATTCAACAAGAGCCTGGGCAATTGCGGCGATATGATCAGGTGTTGTACCACAGCAGCCACCGATGATACGTGCGCCCAGATCAGCGAATTGCACTGCCGTCTGTCCGAAGTATTCCGGGGACGCTCCATAACGGAACTGACCATCGACGTAATCCGCTGCACCCGCATTCGGGTAAACAGACATCGGCACACCGATACGGCCTGACACCGTCTCCATCGCCCGCATAATTCCGTTTGGACCGGAACGGCAGTTGAAACCAATGACGTCAGCCCCTTGCTCACGCATGATTCGGAAAGCTTCTGGCATCGTATATCCATCCAGTGTGTGCCCTACATCCTCAACAGCGAACTGTCCAATCACGGGCAGATCACTCAGCTTGCGAGCCTGCAGGAGGGCGATATCCATTTCCTCGATATCATAGAAGGTTTCGAGCAGAATGCCGTCCACTCCTTCTTCGAGCAGTGCAAAAATCTGTTGCTGATAGAAACGCTTCAATTCACTTGTTGATACGTTCGTCCGCTTTCCTCCACGAATGGAGCCAACCGCACCCAGAACATAACCGTTTGCGCCAGCTACTTCTTTGGCGATACGTACACCGGCACGGTTGACATCCTCGACCTTGGACTCCAGACCAAACTTGGACAACTTATCGTAATTGGCAGAGTACGTATTGGTTTCATGAATTTCCGTACCTGCATCGCGGTAACGACGATGCACATCTGCCACCACTTCAGGTGATATCAAGTTCAACTCTTCATAAGAAATCCCTACTGGGAATCCCATCTGATACAGGAAAGTTCCCATCGCCCCATCCCCTATGAGGACCCGTTCCTGCATTACACTGCGTAAATCCGCCTTCATCCCTTTTCCCCCCCGCCTGACTGATCATTTCATACTAATGTAACACAAAAAACATCTGAAAACGAAGAAAAACACAGGTTTTTCGTGAAATTCAGTTTCTATAACCCTCTGGACTAGTAGGAATTCATATAACTGCAAAAAAAGAGGCCCTAAGGCCTCCTCATTTAAACGTATTCTTTACGAAGTGACTCCCTTGAAAACAACTTCAGCAGGTCCAGTCATGTACACGTGGTTGTCGGCTTCGTTCCACTCAATATGAAGATCGCCACCCTTGAGACTGATCACCGCTGTGCGATCCGTATGTCCGTTCAGAACGGATGATACCAGTGTTGCGCAAGCTCCGGTTCCACAGGCAAGTGTTGGTCCAGCACCGCGTTCCCACACACGCATGTCCACATAGCCGCGATCGCGAACCGTTGCGAACTCTACATTGATTTTTTTCGGGAACATGGGATGAACCTCAAGTAGTGGCCCCCATGTCGATAGATCAAAATTCACAGCATCATCCACATAGATGACAGCATGAGGATTACCCATGGAGACGGCCGTAAATTTGAACTCCTGTCCATTTGCTTCAATGGAATGATCCACCACTGGATTGGCATCCACGGTCGTTGGAACCTGAAGTCCATTCAGGATAGGCTCTCCCATATCCACACGAACGGTTTGCACTTCACCATCACGAATGTTCAAGCTTACTGGTTGTACGCCCGCACCAATGGTTTCAATCGTAATCTGTTCTTGGGTCACATGACCATGATCATATACATATTTGGATACACAGCGTATGGCATTGCCACATTGCTCTGCTTCCGAGCCGTCCGAGTTCATGATGCGCATCTGAAAATCCGCCTTCTCTGAAGGCAGTATATAAACCAGGCCATCCGCACCGATACCGAAGAAACGGTTGCACCATTTTACAGCCAATTCTGCTGCATCAGCCGGAAGCTGTTGTTCTCCAAACACAACAATAAAATCGTTGCCGAGTCCGTGCATTTTTGTAAATTCCATAACCTTGCCCACTCCTTTTGGCAGTCTGCTGCCAAAGCGTTATTCTTGCTTCTCTACAGGATACCCTGGATATTCATATCCAACATTTCCAATAAAAAAAGCTATCCTGCAAAATGCCGAGGAATCTCGCCTCGAATCATTTTGAGGATAGCATAACGAAAACGATAAGCAATTGCTATTGATTTTATGCCGAAAACTTTGTACTTTTCGGTACGAAGCGGCCTGGGCCCATGCGGCGACGGTTGCGACGACCTCCCCACACGCTGCCCACTCCCATCAGGAAGGTTGGAATACCTGCGGCAACGATGGAAATGGCCCATTCACGCATACCCAGTGGTACTGTTTTGAAGATAGGCTGCAACGGCTCTACATACATGACCGCCAGCATCAGCACGATGGATGAAATAACTGCAAATACCAGGTACTTGTTCTGCAATGGATTGCGGTGGAAAATGGAGCGTGAACTACGGCAGTCAAATACATGAATGAGCTGTGCCAAAACGAGAGTAGCAAAGGCAACAGATTGAGCTTTAATGAGCTGACCCGGTTCATCTGGCGCGGCCTGTAGGGTAAGCCAGAACGCCCCGAGTGTACAAAGCCCGATCAATACACCCCGACTGACAATTTTCCAACCCAATCGTCTGGCAAAAATATTTTCCTTGGCGCCACGCGGCTTGTGTTCCATCAGATCTTTTTCCGGCTGATCCACACCAAGTGCCATCGCTGGCAATCCATCCGTCACCAGGTTGACCCACAGAATCTGGATCGGCACGAGTGGCAAAGGCAGTCCCATCATCATCGCGAAAAACATCGTTAAAATCTCGCCAACATTGGATGCTAGCAAATACCGGATAAACTTGCGGATGTTCTCATAAATATTACGCCCTTCTTCAATTGCAGCTACTATAGTAGAGAAATTATCATCACTCAGGATTAACGCCGATGCTTCCTTCGTCACATCCGTGCCGGTAATTCCCATCGCAATACCGATGTCTGCTGCTTTAATGGCTGGTGCGTCGTTCACGCCATCTCCAGTCATCGCTACGACATGCCCTTTACGCTGCAATGATTTTACAATCCGCAGTTTGTGCTCAGGTGATACTCGTGAAAATACGTAAATGCCCTCTACCTGTTTATCCAGCTGCTCGTCCGTCATACCCGCCAATTGTTGTCCGCTAAGTGAAGCCCCACCCCGTGGAAGAATACCTAACTGTTGGGCGATAGCCTCTGCCGTCGTCCCATGATCGCCCGTAATCATAACGGTACGTATGCCTGCTCTGCGACAAGTCGCAATTGCATCCCGTGCCTCACGCCGCGGTGGGTCAATCATGCCTGCAAGCCCGACAAAGACGAGCTGGCTCTCGGCAGCATGTTCATTCTCTACTTTTTCATTCGGCCGTACATCGCGGTAAGCCATCCCCAGAACCCGCAGTGCAGAACCCGCCATATTCTCGTTCGCCGCCATGACTTTCTGCCGCAGCGTTCCTGTGAAAGGTACAACATTGCCTTCCCACAAAATGTAGCTGCATTGCCCAATCAGCACATCTGGTGCACCCTTGGTGTAGACCATCCGCCCACCCTGATGGTGAACCAAGACAGACATCCGCTTCCGGTCAGAGTCAAACGGGAACTCCTGCTCACGTGCATATAACTCTTTGAGGCCAGCGGGGGTAAGTCCCATTTTGGAGGCCAGTGTTACAAGCGCCCCTTCCGTAGGGTCGCCTTTCAGCTCCCATACCACGCTGTTTTCCTTGACCGTTTCATTAACATGATCTTTCTTTGTACCTTTCTTTGTACCTTTCTTTGTACCTTTCTTCGCTTCTTTCTTACTATCCTTATTTGTCTCTTTACCTTTCTTTTTATTCCGCATCTCATCTCCAACACTCTCGATAATACTGGCATTATTACATAATGCGCTGATCTGAAGCATTCTCCGCAATGTCTGGTCACTCTTCAGTTCCAAGGTACGACCATTCTCCAGCATCTGTCCTTCTGGTGCATAACCATCCCCGGTGACCTTGATGCTGCGTCCTTCCAGCCACACGTCCGTAACCGTCATCTTGTTCTGGGTCAACGTACCCGTTTTATCCGAACAGATGACCGAGGCACAACCAAGGGTTTCGACGGAGGGAAGCTTGCGCACAATCGCTTTTCGCTTGATCATACGCTGTACGCCAAGGGCTAGCGCAATCGTTACAATCGCTGGCAACCCTTCTGGTATGGCGGCCACTGCGAGGCTGACGCCTGCCAGAAACATACCTACTGCCGGTTGTCCATGCAAAATACCTGCAACAACAACCATGACGGTTAATCCGAGCGCCACAAAAATCAATATTTTACCCAACTGTTCCAGCCTGTGTTGCAGCGGTGTTTCCTGTTCCTCCGTATTCTGGATCAGGTCGGCGATTTTGCCCATCTCGGTATCCATTCCCGTCCGGACCACAACGCCCTTGGCGGTACCACGAGTGACCATCGTTCCCATGAATCCAATGTTCTTCTGATCTCCTAGCGGCACATCCTCCGCAGCTATGGGATGGCAATGTTTGCTTACAGGAACCGATTCCCCAGTAAGTGCAGATTCCTCCACATCGAGGCTGTTCGTGGACAGCCAGCGTACATCGGCAGGTATGCGATCACCGCTCTCCACAAGCACGATATCCCCTGGCACCAGAAGTTTTGCCTCAAGATGTAATTCCTGACCTGACCTTAGCACTTTGGCCAGTGGGGCCGACAATTGTTTCAATGCACGAAGGGAACGCTCCGCCCGGAATTCCTGTACAAAACCAAGAATGGCATTAAGCACAATGATGGCAACAATCGTTACAGCATCCAAGTATTCTCCAAGCAATCCGGACACCAGTGTGGCCCCCATCAACACCAGAACCATGAAATCCTTAAATTGATTAAGCAATAATGTAATTGGAGATATGCGCTTTCCTTCGCTCAGCTCATTCGAACCGGCGGTCTTCCTCTTTTCGGTTGCAGTCTCTTCGGTTAATCCTTCCTCAAGACTGACGCCAAGAGTGTTACGAAGCTCTTCAACGCTAAGTTGGTGCCACTTGGTATGTTCCATGCTTCAAAATTCCCTCCCAGTCTGTATTTCCTCTGTAAAACGTCACACATATTACACCGGCTATGCTAATCAACAGGTTGTACGCGATGCCGGACAAACTACCTGCTCTATATGTATTCGGACAGGACCCTAATTAGCACCCGATGGCGAATCCTTTCCCTGATGGGCAGAATAAGCTAAAATAAAGGTCTGTGGTTATATACACAGTGGCAATCCGATTTATTGCTATACAAACAAATACGAATCTGCAACGGGTTCTTTTTTACATATCCCGGTGTTCATTTCAGTTATAGATAGAGAGGACGTTGAAAAAAATGGCATTGGACGGCATCGTAACACGAGCTATCGTACATGAACTGCAAGGCTGCAAGGGCGGACGCATCAGCAAAATACATCAACCTAACGGCCATGATGTTGTACTGACCCTCCGTGCTCAGCGTGGAAATAGCAAATTGCTTATTTCGGCAAGCCCGACATATCCGCGTGTGCATTTTACCGAAAAAACGTTTCTTAACCCTACTGAAGCTCCCATGTTCTGCATGCTGCTGCGTAAGCACTGCGAGGGTGCGATCATTGAGGAAATTCGTCAGATTGGTATGGAGCGGATTATTCATATCGATGTGCGTCAGCGCGATGAACTGGGTGATGTTTCGGTCAAACGGATCATCATTGAACTGATGGGGCGTCACAGTAATATTGTTTTGGTCGATCCGATCACGGGAACGATTCTGGATGGAATTCATCACGTAACCCCGTCCATCAGTAGTTACCGGGTCATTATGCCTGGATTTTCGTACACCGAGCCACCAGAGCAGCATAAAAGCAATCCGCTGGAAGTGAGCAGCACTGAATTCCAAAATAGCTATACTGCTGCTGAAGAAGAGGCCTCTCGCTGGCTGGTGAATTCATTCAGCGGTCTTAGTCCGCTGATCGCAGGAGAGATTACCTCTCGGGTATCTGCTAATCAAGGTAACGATCAAGCTGCAAGTGAAGGTGAGGCTCAAATCGAAGCCGATGCGCTGTGGAATGCCTTTGAGTCCATCATAGGGCCAGTAAGAGATAATAGTTATACGCCTGTGACTGGGCTAAATGCTAAAGGCAAAATGATTTTCTCAGCCGTTCAGCTTCAGAGCATTCAGGACGCAGAGAAAACCTATGACACGATGAGCAAGTGTATGGAAGATTATTACGGAGACAAGGCCGAGCGGGATACGGTCAAGCAAAGAGTGAGCGATCTGCTACGTTTTCTGCAAAATGAGCGCAGCAAAAACATCAAAAAGCTGGACAACCTGAACAAGGATCTGCTGGAAGCCGACGACGCGGATAAATTCAGATTATGGGGTGAGCTGCTGTTTGCCTCCCTGCATCAGGTTAGTAAAGGGGACAAAAGTGTGGAGCTTGTGAACTTCTATGATGAAGATCAAGCGAACATTACCATTCAGCTTGACCCATTACTTACACCGTCTGACAACGCACAACGTTATTTCAAACGATATAACAAATATAAGAACAGTCTGGCTGTTATTCATGAGCAGCTTGGAAAAACGAAAGACGAGATCGACTATCTCGACAATCTGCTCCAGCAACTGTCTATCGCATCCATGAACGACATCGAGGAAATTCGCGATGAGCTTGTGCAACAGGGTTATCTTCGCGACCGCAACAAAAAAGGCAAAAAGAAAAAGAAAAACGACCGCCCTACAGTGCATCAGTTTACTTCTTCAGAGGGAATTGAACTTCTCGTAGGCAAAAACAACCTGCAAAATGAGTACGTCACCAACCGTTTGGCTTCTTCCAATGACACTTGGTTGCACACCAAAGACATCCCGGGTTCACATGTCGTCATTCGCAGTACAGACTTTGGCGAAGCAACCTTGGAGGAAGCCGCACAACTCGCAGCTTACTTCAGTCAAGCCAAAGAATCCAGCAGCGTGCCGGTGGATTACACCTTTATCCGACATGTACGCAAGCCGAGTGGCTCCAAACCAGGTTTTGTCATTTATGACCACCAGAAGACCTTATTTGTGACGCCAAACGAAGAGCTGGTTAAAAGTCTGCCATCCACGATCAAAAATGGATAAGAGGCTTGCTTTTCAACCCGGTTAGGCAACGTAAAATCCCCCGGAACAAAAGACTGTTCAGGGGATTTTTTTGTTTCTCAAATAACCATGGACTTAAGTTGGTGATTCAGTTTATTGTTTTATTTTGAATATAAATTCATTTCAATGTATAATGATTCAATTATTAAATCTATAAATAAATTTCTAAGGATGTGTCCCATGACGCTAAATATCAGACCAACTCACTCTAATGATGTACTACCGCTGAGTGCATTAATGCACGAGTATGTCGTCGGCTTTTATAACAACCCCTGGCCTGGTGATCAGGCAATCGAGCTTTTAATCAAAAACCTGCTTGATCAGCAGATAGGTGTTCAATTCGTTGCAGAGCAGGAGGGTGAACTCATCGGATTCGCTACACTCTATTTTACCTACAGCACGATGAAGGCAAACCGCGTTGCCATTATGAATGACTTGTTTGTGACGGAAGCTTGCAGAGAAGGCGAAGCCGAGGCCAAACTGTTTGAACATTGTCAGCAGTATACACGTGAACACGGATGTGCTTACATGTCCTGGATCACAGCAGCAACCAACGAGCGGGCACAGCAGTTATTTGAACGCCTTGGAGCTGCTCGCGGCACATGGGTGAATTATTCCATCACCTAGCTTAATTATAGGCAATCAAAAAGGACATAGAGACATGGCTAGCGATTAACGCTCACCCCATCTCTATGTCCTTTTTTTTCATATTCAATTTTAGCACGATGACAACCGATCCCTTATATCCCAGTCTCATACAACATATGAAGAAAGTTTCCCCATCAAGACTTTCCGGCTGCAGCCCGGAGTTTATCGAGCACATAAATGGTTACGGTTTTGCTTCCCAGATCCCCGTGGAAAACCACCCCTTGTCTTACACCATGGTAATCCGAACCACCTGTTTGAATGAGCCCAAATTCCCGTGCCAACTCCGCATATCTGCGTTCCTCTTCTGGTCCATGATCCGAATGAACCACTTCAATACCGTCAGGATGGGCGTCCACCAGAATGCGACGAACCAATTCGTCGTCTCTGTATAAACCAGGATGGGCAATAACAGCAGCACCACCCGCATCTTTAATCCACTGGCATGCATCTTCCGGTGCAACTCGGGGAACCGATACATAGCCCGGTTGGCCTTCAGCCAAATAACGATTGAATGCATCCCTCATATCAGCGGCATATCCTTTTCGTACCAACACATCGGCCATATGAGGTCTACCGATGCTTTCATCCGGCTCCAGCGGTCGGCCAAGGCCATCAATGACCTCCTGCCAGCTAATTTCGAGTCCAAGCTCCTGCAGTTTGGCAATGATCAGATGATTGCGTTCTTCTCTCGCCTCCCGAAGCCCGCGCAGTCGCTCCAGAAATTTCTCATCTTCTGTATTCACATAATACCCCAGCACATGAATATCCTTGCCGCCAGCGCGGGTACTGATCTCTACCCCTGCCACAACGTCAATTCCATACTCACGGCCAGCCCACTGTGCCTCGGCTACACCAGCTACTGTATCGTGATCTGTCAGCGCCACCGCAGACAGTCCTCTTTGTTTGGCGAGCTTCACATTCTCGGCAGGTGGCTGCATTCCGTCCGACGCTTGGCTATGCGTATGAAGATCACAACGTCCGTTAAAGTGATTCATGAACAACAGCTCCTTCTTATATCTAGTGAGTAACAGAATGGATTTTAAATTAATATGACCCTCTTATTCCGCTCGTCCTTCTGATGTTGTCTGCTCATGCTGACGCAAATAATTCAGGAACGCTACTGCTGACAAGGGAAGCAATGAAGATTTCAGATGTATAGCGTAGAATTGTCGTTTGAACTCAAGCCCACGAATATCCACGATATGAACCAGTCCAAGGGCCAGCTCATGCTGAACGGACGACGGGGATAACATGGTGATACCCACACCCGCTTCTACGGCGGATTTCACAGCACCTGTACTGCCAAGTTCCATCACCACATTCATGTCCTGTGGATCTATATTTCTCTTCTGCAACTGATCTTCCATCACCTGACGGGTACCCGAGCCTTTTTCCCGCAACACAAACGCGTAGTTCAGCACATCTTCAAGCTCTACTTCCCCACGATCTGCCAGAGCATGCCCTGCCGGAACAATCAGCTTCAATTCATCCTGCATGACCGGCTCTACAATCATATCCGGGTGGTTTACTGGCGCTTCAATCAGTCCAAAGTTAAGCTGATGTTTCAAGATATCGTCCATAATTTGCGTCGTATTCATCACTTTCATAACGATCGAGATATCCGGGTATTGGCGAGCAAAAGGGCCCAGCATTCGTGGCAACACATACTCACCAATCGTCAAACTTGCCCCAAGCTGCAATCTGCCTTGCAGCATCTGTGTAAACGCGGACATCGCCTCATCTGTCTGTCTGACCAACTCTACACTGCGTTTGGCGTGAGGCAGTAATGTCCGACCTGCCTCGGATAATTCTATTTTCTTGGTAGAACGATGCAACAACTTGGTCCCAAAATAATCCTCAAGCGATTGAATCTGCATCGTCACCGCAGGTTGTGTCATATGTAGTGCTTGCGCAGCCGCTGAAAAACTTCCCTTCTCTGCTACGGTATAAAAAATATGCAATTGATGAAAATTCATATCTTCGCCCCTCTTCTGTACGCTTTCCCCATTGTAGCCGATTTCGTGAATTCCAACAAAAAAAGCATGCAGCTTGTCTGCATGCGATGTAACCTGAATCTATCAATTCGAAAATATGGATTATTCCAAACTTACTTATGCTTGCGACTGTTCTTGACAAGAGTCATTCGTCTTGAATGTCTTAGCCAAGAATAATACGATTTTAAATCCCGCAGTTCAATCGTCTCGGACATTTTCCCCAGAAACGTAACAACAATCATCTTATGAAGCGGATTGCCAGCAATGTCATATTCCCCTTCAAGTTCGGAAAATTCAGCAACCACGACCAAATCTTCGTCGATCAGGTAAACATCCTGCTCATTACGGTAGTATGGTGTAATACGGTCCTGCTTCAGACACTCCCATAACCATGCCGCAATATGGTCATCATCATTACGTGCCGGCTCAATACGGTCTGCATACCGCATCTTGGCATGATTGGTAATGACGATGTCGGCCACTTTTTTGTCTCCAAGAGCCACGAAAAAAGGCTCGTACGTGCTCCAACGTTGCATCACCTTATCACGCATGGGAATCACTCTCCACCAGATAGGACTTTCTATCTATTTATTTACCCAATATATTACAACATAAGTCCCGCAACCTCAAGGCGTAACTTCAGATTTTTTCACAAAATCCAGTTTATGCCTAATTCAATAAAAGAGCGGCCCCGAAGGGCCCCTCTGGTTAATCGTTTCGAAATGTACAGTGGCAATAAGTTCACTGTACATTTCCAAACCATTTTTGTTATATCCCGTAAAAACTCGTTTTGTCCATCGTTTTGCTAGCATACTCTGTTTTAATCTCATTCCGGTAGGAACGTTCAACCTTGCGCACATAGGAAAGTCTGTTCACATTTTTCATCGTATCTTCAGCCCGCTCTGCATTAACATACATGACGACATAATGCATACGGCGGGAGATGTAATGAACGGTACCATACTTTTCGAGATTACGAGCCGCTTTCAAATCACTGACCCATATAATGAATCCTGTCCTTTCCGCAAACATCATTTTCCCCGCCTTTCTATAATGGAGACCGGATCCTCGGA
Source organism: Paenibacillus marchantiae (assembly GCF_028771845.1). NCBI lineage: Bacteria > Bacillati > Bacillota > Bacilli > Caryophanales > Paenibacillaceae > Paenibacillus > Paenibacillus marchantiae. The sequence goes on from NZ_CP118270.1 coordinate 5,919,707, forward strand.
AAGGTCCGGTCTGTCATAAATTTATGTTCTTATCAAATCTTAGCTACAACCACACTTGCCTCCGCTACCGCAGCCGCCCTTCGGATTCGGATCATTGCTCGGTACCTTGATCGTCGTTGACACGGCGAATGCAATCGTCTCCGACATCTGGAACAACATATCGTCCAATGCTTTCTCCGCCTGTTTGAAGCGGGCTACCGCCTCGAAATGTTCCAATTCAAGCTCTAGAGCCTGAACCTGATCTTTTGCGGCGTGATAGTCCGGGTGAAAATGCCCAAAACGCTGGGTTTCTTCGAATAGTTCCTTTTTGGCTTCCAGCTTGCGTATCCCCGCCTGAATTTCAGGGCTCGTCTCCACTTGCTGCTTCCAATATAAATAATCCGATACTTCGGCTGATTGGTTAATCATGTCGCCCAGTTCATATGCGCCCGTTAACACTTGGGCCATATCGACCGTGTTCATTTCCGCTACGCTCATGAAATTCATCCTATCTATATATAAAGTTCTACTTAACGTAGACTACTTCATCATATCATATCCCCGAAAAGTTAAGAAGAGTTTTTCCTGCAAATAGAAATAAAGGGAACAGGCGATCTGCTTTGGCAAAGTCGATCAAGTTTATGCATGGTTCGGAATAATCAGGCGTATCTGGTTCCATTCGTTAGGTGAGAAAGTACGGCGTTCTGTGGGATCTGTACCATCCTCCGATATGGACCAGCCCGTTAGTGTCCAATCTTCATGACCTTGAATCTGATCAGGGATAACATAAACGATATGGCTGTCCAGCTTCAGACCCAGTTTTGTCTGCCATTCAATGGCTTTCGCAGCAATCTGACGAGCTGTGGATACATGATATCCTCGCCACTCGTTATGCCACATCTCAGGGATCTCTCCGTATCCGGGAAACAGACCTGACTGCTCCGTGATGGAATGATCGTGTTCATACGTGTGCAGATTGGAGTCACATTGAATGAGCCCCACTCTTCCACGAATATAAAAGAGTTCCTTCTGCACCTCAAGTCCGACTTTGAACTCATCTGCTCCGACAATGGACTCATCTAGAATGGCTTCCGCCTCTGGCCTGTTCAACTTTTCAAGTAATTCACTTCTCGATTCATATATCCAGGTGTCCTTTTTCTTAACTTTATCCACCGATTCATCCTGATCAACGTTCTGCCTAGCATCCATGTAAAGTCTGTCTGCATCCTGTCCCCACTGCTGGATCGCTAGCTCCACATGCTCAGGCACTCCCGAGACAGCATATAGTCTAAGGAAGTTTATCATTACATCCGCTGTAAGACCGATCTCTGATGCTGCGATGATTCGTTCCTTTGTTATCCGATATATGGACATTCGATCACGACTCACAAGCTCTGCACCAATGTCCAGATTCCAGCGGACCTGTGGGGCTACATCTGGAGGAACCATAATTTCAAAGTCAGGCTGAACAAAAATCGTATTCTTTTCCGGTTTTTCTGACTCGTCATTCGCAAAGTTCAATAAAATTCTCGGATCAATCTGCCAGCGATATAAAAGCTCTCCCGCAGCTGACTCACCAACCTCACCATATCCCAAACCTGTCAGAACATCGAGCCAACCCCAGATATGTGTTAAGAAGGATAATCCTGAAGAACCTTCACTCTCTCTAATTTCAATTGCTTCTTTCAGCTCAACGTTGTCTAAAGTCCCTGCTGAAATACTCAACCATTCATTTTCCCGTGAAGCAAACATCATTAATTGATAACGAAAATGCTGAAGTTTAGGCTCAGCTGCACCATATCGGTCCATACATACGCTATAGATTTCTCGGTGCATTGAAGACCACGACAACGTTAACCAGTGATAAAGACGGTCAGGTGACACATGCATTCGGTTATGCGCCTTTTCAATCAAACCCAGACTGAGCAGCAAATCAATAATAAGGGCCACATGGACTGGATACACATCCGCATGATCATAGTGAATACCTAGTTCGGAAAAATCTTCAGGGCCCAGAACCGTCATCCGACTTAATCGCTGCACCATTTTCTTGTGGATCGTTCCCTTACTTGTTAATAGGAGTCCTCCTTGGGCTTGACCTTCTCTTACCATCCAAGCCAGTACATGAAGAAGCTCTGCGGCAATATCCGGTTTTCCCTCTCGAACAATCGTCACTTTCTGGACTTCAATACTGGATATGGCCTTATCTTGTGTCATTTCATCCTGTATTACATTCGTCTTCAGCTGAGCGAACTGTCCAACTCGTGCTGCGTAGGCAATGGTTAACAAAGGAAGTAGTGATTCTGGTATGTAATACAAGCGTTCGCCCCAAGACTTGCGCACAGCTTTGATCCAGCCTTTATGCCGAAGAGCTGTAAACGTCGTCACTGCTTCAGCTCTGCTAAGACCATCCACAGCCCACTCTGCTGATGTCAGCATGTTGGAAAAGGGTTGTCCGGCATATTTGCAAAAAATCACACCAAGTACCGTTCTTTCAACGTATGAAAGCTCTTTTAATGAATTCACATCCAGATTACCCTGTGTACGCATTGCTAATCATGCCTTTCTCTTATTTTTAAGTAGAGATGTAAACAGCATTTTCATTGCAATTCATGAACGATTTTGTACTCATAACCTTGTTCGACCAGAAACATCTGACGGCGTAATGCAAACTCCTGTTCCTTACTGTCCTCCGATACAAGGGCATAGAAATAAGCTTTATTTTCTCCGGACTTAGGCCTTAGAATCCGACCCAATCGCTGGGCTTCTTCCTGCCTTGAACCGAAACTGCCGGATATTTCAAGTGCAACAGCAGCATCCGGCAGGTCTACGGCAAAATTGGCAACCTTGGATACGACAATCGTTTTGATCTCACCACGCCGGAACGCTGCAAACCATTTCACTCGCTCTTGCTGGGACATCGTACCCGATATGAGCGGCGCTTCAATTTCCCGGGCAATGCTCTCAAGCTGATCCAGATACTGTCCTATTACAAGCGCTGGCATTCCCTCATGATGGTCCAATATCCGTCTGATCACAGCTAATTTGGCCGGATTTTCGGCTGCAAGGCGAAATTGATGCTTCACCTCTGCTTCCAAATAGTTTGATCGTAGTTCAGGAGTGAACGGAATGCGTATTTCCTGGCACTGTACATTCGCAATCCACCCTTGCTGTTCTAATTCTTTCCACGGCATGTCATATAGTTTCGGACCAATTAGCGAAAATACATCCTGTTCACAGCCATCCTCACGCACCAATGTTGCTGTCAATCCCAGTCTTCTTGTAGCCTGAATATCTGCTGTAGCACGAAATACAGGTGCTGGAAGCAGATGGACCTCATCATAGATGATGAGTCCCCACTGGCGTTCACTTAGCAATTTGATATGAGTAAAATCAGCTTCTTTCGATTTTCTATGTGTAAGAATCTGATAAGTTGCCACGGTCACAGGTTTCACCTGTTTTTTCTGACCGGAATACTCACCAATCTGTTCATTCGTTATCGTTGTTTTATCCTGTAGTTCCTGAATCCATTGCCGCACGGATGTGGTGTTCGATGTTAAGATAAGGCACTCACATTGCAAACGTTTCAACACGGCCATCCCAATAACCGTTTTGCCTGCACCGCAGGGAAGAACAAGCAGGCCACTGCCTCCCATGCCTTCGCTACCTTCAAAAGCATCCACAGCATCTCGTTGGTACGGGCGCAACTGGAAGCCGTCCAAACCTTCGCCCAGCGTATTCGCTTGCCATTCAAACGGAAGACTTGTTCCTTCTCGATATCCCGCATAATCCAGCACCGGATAACCCAAACGAGTTAGTTCACGCTTCAGCAATCCGCGTTGCTCACCGCCAAGTATGAGCTCATGGGGATCGACACGTTCCATCCGAAAAGCCGAGATGGTCTTCATACTGCTTAATTCATCCAGCAATCGTTCATCTTCACTCACGAGACGCATTCTCCCGTGATCTGCCTGTGGCTTCAATTGTAACTTCCCATATTGATGGATAATTCTTTGGATATCTTGAATCAGGGCGGCAGGAACATTCCAACGAGACACTGATTCCAGACTTTCTATCACTTGATCAGCACTCCAGCCGAGTGCAGCGGCATTCCACAGTGATAATGCAGTGATGCGATATGTATGAAAAGCCGCAGGTGTCTTCACCAGTTCGGCATACATCCCTAGTTGAGCTCTGGCCTGATCAAATCCAGGATGACCCACTTCAAGCAATACTGTAAAATCACGCTGGACAATGCAGGCGTCCGTTTTCTCCATTCCGCTTCCTCCCTAATTTGAAAATGAGTTATATGTTTTTCCGAATTACAGGCATCACAAAAAGTCCAGTTCCGGTTTCTTCCGAAATTGAACCTGTATAATACAACAGTTCGACCTTAATTTAAGCTTTATAAAGACCTAACAAAAAAAAGCACCCTGCTCATACCTTGGTATGAATAGGATGCCCAACTATACTCAAATCATTCGGCTGTATATCCTTTAGCCATTGCTATAAATAGTTTCACAGCATTTTGCATGGCATCCTCATCAAAGTCGAACTTGGGATGATGGTGCGGATAGATGGCATTCTTCTCCGGGTTACCTGCTCCAACAAACATAAAGCAGCCAGGAATCTGCTGTAAGTAATAAGTGAAATCTTCAGCTGGCATCAACATTGGTGACTTCTGTACATGTTCTTCACCAAATACATCTACCGCTTCCTTGAAGAAACGTGCCGTTTCCTGCTCATCATTCACGACAGGAGGATATCCCATAATATAGTTCAACTTCGTCTCGGCACCGTAGATCTCTCCGGTCTGAGCCACGATCGTATGCACACGTTCCTTCATGATACTGCGCGTCTCTTCATCAAAGGTTCTCACTGTACCCGTCATTTTACATAACTCGGCGATGATATTCTGTGCTGAGCCCGCTTGCATTGTACCAATCGTCAATACTGCGGGACGCAAGGGATCCACCGAGCGACTGACAACCGTCTGCAATTGCATCACAAGGGCTGAACCAGCCACGAGGCTGTCCACCGTGGATTGCGGCATGCCGCCATGTCCACCTTTTCCTTTGATCTCAATATAAAAGTCATCTGCCGCTGCCATCATCGGCCCCGGAGTACTCGCTGCCACGCCTACAGGAAGCGGGGTCCACAGATGAATTCCATAGATGACATCTACCCCTTCCAGTCCGCCGTCTGCTATGACATTGAGCGCACCACCTGGTAGCAACTCTTCTGCAGGTTGGAACAAAAAGCGAATCTCACCCTTGATCTCATGTTTATGGCGACTGAAATACAGTGCCGTGCCTAGCAAAATGGATATGTGACCATCATGACCACAGGCATGCATAGCTCCTGCTTGTTGTGATGCATATTCAACGTCCTTCTCGTCCTGAATCGGAAGTGCATCCATATCTGCACGAAGCATTACGACAGGCCCTGGCTTGTCCCCACGAAGGGTACCTATAACTCCGTGTCCACCAACGTGTCGTCTCACTTCAACACCAAAGCTCTCCAGCATACCCGCTACAAAAGAGGATGTCTTCTCCTCATGAAAGGAAACCTCAGGATTCCGATGAAGATGACGACGCCATTCTACCATGTGGATTTGCAGGTCATTCCACCATATATTATTTGTCATGTCTCTCCATCCTTTCGCTCTCTATACGGGACTTTCATCAAGCCCGAACCTTCCTCTTGAAACCTATTGCTGTATATTGTAGCAGAATTGGAAGAAAACCGATACGAATGACCGCTTGAAAGCTTGCACGGGAAGGGGAAACATACTATCATAAACTAGAGAAAAGAACGAGATTTATACTCTCGGAAGCTTATGAGGAGGATCAGACGCTTATGATTTTTGAGAATACAGGCTTGGATGGCTTGAAGAGCGACTTGGCATACCTGGATGAGAGCGCCGAGAAAGTCGGATTTGTCCGGTGGCAATGGGAATATTATCGTGCTACATATGACTACAAAATTGAAGATGAACAAACCAAATCGGAATACTTTGTACGTATTAATACCCGTGCGATAGATGGCAAACTCGAAAAACCGGATACGCTTCTCGCAGTTGAAGCTATTTATCTTGGAAAAGCAACCTTTCCGCATGGTCTGGATTATGACTCTACCGTACCACAGCCAGTCGTGAAGCTGGCGGCCCAAAAATTACAGCAGCTTAAAGAACTGCTGGAAGCTTAGGCTGGGCCGAACCATGAAACAACAAACGGCCCAAACGAAAACGAAGAGAGGCACGCCGGATTTTCAACTGCTAATCCTCACTTTATTGTTGGTGGGCTTCGGACTGGTGATGGTGTTCAGCTCCAGTTCCAGCATTGCAATTGCAAACAAAAATTTTAACAATGATGCCCTGTTCTTCACGAAAAAACAACTTATGTGGGCGGTTATCGGTTTAGTGGGCATGTTTTTCGCCATGAATATCCGATTTAACAAATACAAAAAACTTTATGCACCATTTTTCTTACTCACCACGGTATTGCTACTAATTGTATTGGTTGCAGGTAAAAAGGTAAACGGTGCCCGAAGCTGGATTGAAATTATCGGCTTCAGTATTCAACCTGCGGAATTTGCCAAAATTGCTATTGTTTTGTACCTCGCTGCACTGATTACCAAAAAAGGGGAACGGTTCAGGGATCTTAGGACAGGATATATTCCCGTGCTGGTCATTGTCGGATTCATTGCAGGACTGATTATGTTGCAACCGGATTTTGGTACCTGCTTTATTCTGGTTACGACGTGCGGACTGGTCATTTATGCGGGTGGAGCAAGTATGAAACACATTATGGGTTCTATTTTGCTGGTAGTGTTGGGAGCAGCATTGGCGCTTGGAGCGAATGCCTTGTTTTCTTCCATGTCTTCTTCAGATACTGCAGATAGCACCACAACTACGGAAGCTACGCAGAACTATAAAATCGGCCGTATTCAGGCATTCCTTGATCCTTTATCCGACAAAACAGGCGGAAGCCTTAACCTCTATCGCTCCCTTGTTGCCATCGGGGATGGAGGCATCACCGGCTCCGGGATCGGACAAGGCACGATGAAGCTGCATTATTTGCCCAATGCTTATAACGACTTTATTTTCTCTGTAATTGGAGAAGAGCTCGGCTTTGTTGGAACTGCCCTATTTCTGTTGGTCTACCTCTACTTCATCTGGCGAGGCATTATCGTCTCCCTTCGCTGTCCCGATCCATTTGGGACACTGGTCGGTATTGGTATTATGGGATTAATTGCGATCCAGGCCTTTATCAACATTGGGGGCGTGACCCAGACCATTCCGGTGACAGGGGTTACCCTTCCGTTCATCAGTTATGGCGGTACCTCACTCTTTGTGATGATGGTGGCTATGGGTATCCTGCTCAGCATCTCACGTACCAATAATTTGGACGTCATCAAGGAAGAGAAAACGAAGTCGGTGACGGTTCAGACATCACGTACTTCTCCCGCACTTCGTTCACGTGAATCCATTCGCCGAATTCGGTAATGGGAAGGAAACGTCATACGAATGGTTTTGGAACAAAATGTATTGAAAACAGAAAAAGACTTCGCATCGAATTCGATGCGAAGTCTTTTTGGTGTTGTTTATCTAGATGAAGAACCAGGTCAATATACCGTTGTTCTTCCATCACGGATTGCTCAAGTTTACAGATCGTCGCCTCTGAAAGATACGCCTTCTACCTTTACATTGACTTCAACAACACGTAACCCGGTCATGGTCTCTACCGCTTCTCTTACATTCTGCTGGAGCATGCGGGAAACTTCATGAATCGGTGTCTCGTACAGGACGATGATGCGCAGATCAATGGCTGCTTCCAGCTGGCCGACCTCCACGCCCACGCCTTTCTGTACGTTTTTACCGCTCAGGCGCTTGGCCCAGCCCTCTGACAATCCTCCAGACATTGCGGCAATTCCGGGTGTCTCCATCGCAGCCATTCCGGCAATTTTCGCCACTACGTCATCGGCAATCCGGATGTTTCCGCCCTCTAGTTGAAGTTGTTCTGCCATGCCACATCCTCCTTCACTTCGTTACTCGTATTTTAAATCCTTTCGACCCCAAAAAGCAAATTAAACTCAAAAAGATGCGTTTACAACCTACCATGATTTGGTTATATTGAAATATGAAAATAATCTCATAAGTATTTAGTCATATCGTTTAAAACAAAATAATATGTTACCGAGGTGTTTGTTGTGAGAAACCGAATTTCATCCATTTTGCTGATTGCCACCTTTGCACTCAGCGCCGTCGCCCACTACTTGAAATGGGATTCGATTCTGCAATTCGTCATTTCAGCCATTTCGGTTATTTTTGTGGCCGGTTTTTTAGGCAAAGCCACCGAAAATGTAGCCCACTATGCCGGACAGCGGTTAGGCGGATTTTTGAATGCTACATTCGGCAATGCCGCCGAATTGATTATCGCCATTTTCCTCGTCAAAGAAGGATTGTTCGACATGGTTAAGGCCAGTTTGACAGGCTCCATTATCGGTAACCTGCTGCTGGTGCTTGGTCTAAGTATCTTTGCCGGAGGACTCAAGTTCAAAATTCAGAATTATAACGTATCCCTTGCCGGTCTAAACGGCTCCCTGATGATTGTAGCCATCATTGCCCTGTTTATTCCAGCCGTCTTCCTGAATACCCATTCCATCACACAGAAGGATACGAACACACTCAGTCTCATTGTCGCAGGTTTGCTGATCCTTGCCTACATAGCGTGGTTGGTGTTCTCCATGGTTACGCACAAGAACTATCTCGCAGATGTCACTGTGGATGAAGATGAAGAGTTGCCGCATGAACATGCACCCGAGTGGTCTAAGAAAAAATCAATTCTCTATCTTGTTCTTGCAACCGTCATGGTTGCCTTCGTCAGTGAATGGCTCGTTGGCACCCTTGAGGTGTTTACTGAACAATTTGGACTCAGCGAACTGTTCGTCGGTGCGTTCCTCGTTGCCATTATCGGTAACGCCGCGGAACATAGTGCAGCCATTATGCTTGCCATGAAAAACAAAATCGGTGCCGCAGTTGAGATCGCAGTCGGCAGCAGTTTACAAATCGCACTCTTTGTAGCTCCTGTGCTCGTTTTTGTCAGCTACTTCACAGGCAGAACGATGGACATTGTGTTTACAACGATTGAGCTGGTCGCCATTGGCGTAGCCGTATTTATCGCCAAGTCCATCACCCAGGACGGTTCAACGAACTGGTACGAAGGTCTACTCCTAATGGTTGTGTATGTTATTTTGGGTGTATCGTTCTTCCTGGTATAACAGTACTCCCATCATCCTAAATAATAGACAAAAAATTAGCGCGTAAAAGGCAGCCTGGAAATCGCATTTCCAGGCTGTTTTTTCTTTTCTCCCTCGCCTAAACCACATCAGACGAGCTGTTTCAATTCAGGCGCACAAAAAAAGCATGCAAACACCTGCATGCCTTCTATTCTGACCCACGCTATTGCAGGCTATTGCTCATTCTTCTTGTTCAAAGCTTCATATAGAATCGCCAGATTCCGCTCAAGCGCGCTTACCAGCTGCTTACCAGCACCTTCTGGAAGAAGCCCTGCACGAACAGCAAAATCGACTTCCTTGGAGAACCCATACATCTGTGTATCCAATACTTCCTCATAGAGAGGGCAGTAGCGGGTAGCCAGATTCTCCATCTGTACTTCAATAAGCTTCTGTATTTTATCTGCATCTTCTTGAAGAAGACTGATCGCTTTCAAGTGCAACTGGTCCTGCAGATCAGATGAAGTCATGCATTTTTCCCCCCTATGTCCCAAAAATCGCGTAAAGACGTTCTACCTCTAATATTAGACGAAATCAGGAGCTAATACAAGAACCTGACCAAAATAACCATAGATTATGGAGAGCTTTATTCCTGCCTAATCCCCCTATTTTACGGAGGTCTTGCCGTACACCTGAATTATCTCATGCAAAAAAAAGCACCTCTGCCATAATAGGCAGAGATGCTTCTTAGTGCCATTACTCGGATGCGATACTTACATTCAGTCCATGTTTGGCAAATACTTCTGACATAGCTGCTTTGGCTTCAGCTGCATCCGGGCCATGAACGTGCAGTTCATAGCTGTGCGTGCTGATCAGCGTTGTAAACAGTCCGAGAATACTTTTCACATCGATATACTTGTTCTCTGAATGAAGCACGATTGAAGAAGTAAACTTGCTCGCTGTTTGAGCAATTTCCACTACCGCTGCGTTATTACTCGACATAGGAATCCCTCCGTCTTTTCACTTTTGGTATCATCTATTAATTACCACTACATGATACCGTGAATCCGCTTTCCTAGCAACAGCAAAATACTGTTCCTATTTCAGACGATCCGGATTGAGGCATTCCAGCTCAGGAATAACGAAAATCCCGTCTTTACGGATCAATACATCATCAAAATAAATTTCGCCACCACCGTAGTCTGGACGCTGGATCAACACCAGATCCCAGTGAATGGAGGAACGGTTTCCGTTATCTGTTTCTTCATATGCCTGGCCTGGCGTAAAGTGCAAGCTGCCTGCAATTTTTTCATCAAACAGAATGTCCTTCATTGGGTGCAGGATATGTGGATTAAATCCAATTGCGAATTCTCCGATATGACGAGCGCCATCATCTGAATTCAGAATTTCATTGATGCGGTCTGTATCGTTGCTTGTTGCTTCAACGATTTTACCGTCTTTGAAGGTGAATTTAATATTTTCAAAAGTAATGCCGTTATACAGCGTTGGCGCGTTATAACTAATCGTTCCGTTCACTGAATTACGTACAGGGGCACTGTACACTTCGCCATCCGGAATATTTTTTTGGCCAGAACATTTCTCTGCACCGATATCTTTAATGGAGAAGCTCAGGTCTGTTCCCGGTCCAGTGATACGCACTTTGTCCGTGCGTTTCATCAGATTAGCCAATGAATCCTGTGCTTTGTCCATTTTAGCGTAATCCAGGTTACATACGTCGAAGTAGAAATCTTCAAACGCTTCTGTGCTTGTATTCGCCAGCTGTGCCATACTTGCATTCGGGTAACGAAGCACAACCCATTTTGTATGTTTTACCCGTTGCTCGCTATGTACCGGATGGGAATACAGTGAATTGTACATTTTCATTTTCTCTTCCGGTACATCGGACAGATCGTTCACATTCTCCCCTGCACGGATACCAATGTAACAATCCATTTGTTTCATCCGGTTCAGATCGATCTCTGCCCAGGTTTTCATCATTTCTTCTGTCGCATTTTTGAGCATGGCACGCTGTACTGTTTTGTCAGTCAGCTGTACAAAGACGTTACCGCCTTTTTTGCCTACTTCTTCAATAATTGCATTAATCAGATCACGTTCCGTGCCGATCATCTCAACCAGCACATTCTCGCCGGGCTGTACATCTACAGAGTAGCCCACCAGATTGGCTGCGAGCTTCTGAATTCTTGGGTCCTTCATCGTGTAAACTCCTCCTGTCATCCGCCATTCCCTGAATTGAACAACGGTAAATTACGATACTATTGTAGCACGCTACAACGATCTCGTCAGCAGGCAGCCCCACAACTTATCTATTCATAAGCCCTGAAGTTTACATCTGTGACAAGAGCTTCTTTATTCCTTTTGCTGTTCATGTCCTTATAGCTCACCTGGCTTTCCGAAGAAAGTCGCAAGGGCAAGCTAGTTTTCCGATCTACGGTTAGATGATACACCGTCTGTACCTCGGCCTGCTTCATCATCTCTTGCATCGATGTTTCCCCTTGTTCCCACACTTTGTTCAAATCCTTCTCAAGCTTCTCCTGACTGCCTCCCTTAACCGCAGTTGCCTTGTGCATATACTCTGCCCGAATCGCATTCATCTCGTCGTTAAGCTGCGCGAGTGCCCACGTTTTGGCGTCTTTTGGTGCGAGTTCAATTCGCAGTATTTTCGTTCGACGACCTGAACCGTACTCGGACTTTATCGTTTTGTTCAACCGATCGATACTTTCCATTTGAGCGATGGGATTAAAACGGGACAGCGATCCGCGCAGGGGCTCATGTTGGGCAGTTAAAGCCATCCACTGTCCTTGTTTGCGTTCAAAAGATGCACTGAATCCACTCGGTTGTCCGTTATTGTTAACAGCGGCGGCATTTACTCCTTTTACTCCTGTTCCGGCAGCAGTCACAGCTCCAGGCAGCCTCGTTTGCAAGGTCAAGCGGTCATGATCCTCCAGCTTGCCCTCAAATTTAAACTGATTTTCGAACAGCCCGTTGCTTTCGCGTCGCAATCCTGCTTCCCCATCAAAACTCAGCTTTTCTTTACCTGCTATTCCGGATAAAGCAAGTGAAAATAACTCCTCAGGAGTTCGATCTCGCTCTAACAATCCACAACCAGGAGCACACAACACAACAATGCTCAGAATCAACAATAGCCCACGTATATACCGACGGTTCAACATGTTCTATTCCACCTTTCCATCAAACTTTCTCCATAGCCTGCCCCTCCCTTATTTGCTTATACTTCCTTCCTTTGGCATCGCCTCTTCAAAAAAATAAAGAGAGGACGACTCCGCAATCGGAATAGTCCTCTCTTAACGTGTAACTTCCTGTTCTTCCATGACGATCCGATTTCGACCACCATGCTTCGCATCGTACAATGCCATATCAGCTCGGTAAAATAACGATTCCACACTAACCTTCTCATCCATCCAGTTCCATTCGGCAATACCGCTGGATACGGTCACGGAAGGCCTTGTTTCTTCAGCAACCCTGGTGCGAATGATTTCCGCATATTCCAGTGCCTGACGAGCACCAATCTGAGGCATATAGATGGCCAGCTCTTCCCCGCCCCATCTGGCGCAGATGTCCTCAGGCCGGACGGAACTTGTTACAATGTCGCTTACCTGTTTCAATACCTGATCACCTGTTTGGTGCCCAAACGTGTCATTCACCTGCTTAAACTGGTCAATATCCACAACAACCAGTGAACCACAGAATTCATGAGCCTGACGTTCATGGATCACACTATCCAGGTAATGCCTCACATACAGTCCTGTCAGCATATCCAGGTTAGCCAAACGTCGTACCTCGGCGTGAAGCGTTGCATTGGAGAGAGCAAGTCCAATATGAATGGACAACATCTGCAGCAGGCGGTAATTGTCGTACGAAAAATACTGCTTTTTGGGATGTCCCAGCAAAATGGCACCCTTCACTTCACCATTCACCCGAACGGGTGAAGCAATCAATGACATTGAGCCGGTAAGATCCATGAAGACCGATGACACTCTATCGTATTTCGCATAATTGGATAGGATGAGCGGTTCTTCGGTTTGATACAGCAAACCAGCGATTCCATAATCCATTGGAAACGATTTGCGACCTAACTCACTCACATTGGATGACATCACTTCGAAGTGATCCGTACTGTCATTCAGTTGAAGAATACAACATGATTCAGCCTGAAAAATATCCTTCAACTCCTGTTCAGAGAATTGATAGATCTCCATGAGCTGCAGGCTTTTGTTCAAACGTTGTGTCAGATCGTTGATTAGACGAAGTTCCTGGATCAACATATTCGATTGCTCGTGCAGTTTGGCATTTTCAAAGGCAGTTCCTGCTGTATCCGCCATCATCGTAATGAGTTGGAGATCGGAATCTTCCATTAACTCCTCATTCATCTCAATATGAAATACACCATAGATCCCTTGTTTACCTTTTAGAGGAAGACCAACCTCCAGTATGCGATGTTCACCTTCATCCGATCGAACAACAATGAGCTTGCCTTCCATAAACGATTGTACACAGATGTCTTCTCCACGTTCATGAACAAGCAACGGTTTGATACGTGGGTTGAGGCTGCTCTGATCCTGCGACATATACAATGTCATACGAGTCGTTGGATATAAGTAGTCAATGCTGTCAAAGACTTCATCCAATATGGCATCCACATCCATTTTGTCATGCATCCGTTGAACGATTTGGAACAGAATTGACCTTCGGTGCTCTTCACGAGCCGTTTGTTCATGAGCATGTAATAGATCCGTCATAAATATGTATTCAAATCTTCGGTAAAAGCAGGTACGATAATGCAATGCCTCCGATCGAACAACGGCTTCAGACGTGTCATCTCGATTTTGCTCGTAGGTTACAGCAGTGAAGACAGCAAACATATCCTTATTTGTTCTGGAGAAAAGAGGTTCAGCCATTAGATGGTACTCTCCACTTTCAGTGGTTCCACGTAACGACTGGGCCTGTCCCGTTTCAAGGCATTGCATCACAGTCGAATGTACATCGAGCAATGGAGCCCCTTCATTTCCTTGCCCCATACAGATCCCTTCTGTATTCCATACGTTGTATATTATCGATGATCTGTCGGAGTGCGGCCGCCGTTGGATATGCCAGTCGGTGTATGCTTGTTGCAGCAGGCTTCCCAAATATGAAAAATCAAAAGGTGTGATGTCCATTTTTTGCATCCAGAATACATGCGCTTCGTGAGGAGCGGCAGAAGATGCGGAATCGCCCGAACTTCGCGAATTCAAGCTGGCTGGTTTACTTCTTAGATGTTCTAACATGTCAGGCGCTCCTTTGCACCGTTTTTGCATCCACTCGGATGCATTAATCTGCAGACGTTATCGCAAACCTGCAAATTCTATGCGATAACCTTAATGTACAAGATCATTTAAAGTTAAGATACAATCTATTTTACTCTCTTTAAAGCATTTTTGCATCCATATTTCAGAAAATTGTCCCATTATTTTGGGCCTAAGGACCTATCGACAAATTTAGACGTTTTTTTGCTTTTATCACAGGCTTGACTTTGGTTCTAGTAAACTGTAAAATAAATTGTTGATGAAGACTACTAATGGGTCTTTAAATTTGGGCATTACCGGTTGTGTCACCCTCATTCTTTTTGTTGCTTTCAGGACAGCGGCTGAACTTTCCTGATCGTTCTATGCGTGGCTTAGCCCGCATCAACAAATTGGAGCGCAAACAGAGCCCTATATGAACTTTAACTAAAAAGGAGCTACTTTAAACATGGCACGTTACACTGGTCCTAAATTTAAATTGAGCCGTCGCCTCGGCATTTCCCTGAGCGGAACAGGCAAAGAATTGAAACGTCCTTTCCCTCCAGGTCAGCACGGAGCTAACCAACGGAGAAAAATCAGCAACTACGGTATGCAATTGCAAGAAAAACAAAAATTGCGTCACATGTACGGTTTGGGCGAGAAGCAATTCCGCACTCTCTTTGCTAAAGCGCAAAAAATGCAAGGTATCGCAGGTGAAAACTTCATGTTCTTGCTTGAGAGCCGCCTTGATAACCTCGTATACCGCCTTGGATTCGCTAACTCCCGCGCTGGTTCGCGTCAGTTGGTATCCCACGGTCACGTAACTGTAAACGGCAAAAAAGTTGACATCGCTTCTTACCAAGTAAGCACTGGCGACGTTATCAGCCTGCGTGAAAGAAGCCGCGGTCTTTCTTCCATTAAGGAAGCTTTGGAAAACCGTTCGCATCTTCCGGCATACGTAGAATTCAACGATACTGCTCTGGAAGGTAAATTTATCCGTTTGCCTGAGCGTTCGGAATTGTCCCAAGACATCGACGAAAAACAAATCGTCGAGTTCTACAACCGTTAATCGTTGGAATTTCATTAAGCTTCACACCAAACAGCTGTCCGAGATTTTCTCGGCAGCTGTTTTTTTTATTTCGAGAGAAACAAAAAGTAAAAAAAGAGGTCGTACCTGCACCTAATACAAGGATATGGCCTCTTTCCTATACATAGTCATCTATTTTCATCCACACTCGGACGCTCAATACTTCCACGTTTTATTGAAATTCTCCATGACTTCTCATGATATGTAATTCAATTCCGCATGATATATATCATAATCCAAGAAAGAATGGCAATTTTCGACCATTGCTTGTATTTCTCAGGCATGCAAACCAGCCTTTTTATGCTATAATAAGTGCTGTTAAAAGGAGGAAGACACTGAATGGTTGATGTTAATAAGAAAAAGCCCGAGGAACAGCCTGCCCGCAAGCGCAGTTTTGCCCGCAGACTGGGTAGTTTCGTCAAATGGATGGTTGTCCTTGGATTCATGGGGGTACTATTTGTAGGCGGTGCTCTAATGGGATACGTCAGTTCCATTGTGAAAGACGAACCCGTCCGTTCACGGGCGCTGATTGAACAAAAAGTCAGCGAAAACTCCATCACAGGCTTTGCTTACTTTGCCGACGGCAGCCCGATCGGTCAATTACGAACAGAAGAAGACAGGCGTCCGGTCACCTTTGACCAGATCCCACAGAACGTTATTGATGCAGTCATTTCGATTGAAGACAATCATTTTTACGAACATAAAGGTGTAGACATGAGCGGAACGCTCCGTGCCGTGAAACAGAAAGTGCTGAAAGAATCTGTTCAAACAGGCGGTAGCACACTGACTCAACAATTGGCCCGGCGTGTATTCCTCAATCTGGATCGTACCGAAGACCGGAAAGTGAAAGAAATATTACTTTCGCTCCGACTCGAACGTTTCCTGACCAAAGACGAAATTATGACAGCGTATCTGAACAAGGTTCCTTTTGGTAACGGCTCCAGTGGATATAATGTATATGGAGTCAAGGCAGCTGCCAAAGGACTGTTCAATATTAATGATTTGAGCAAAATAAACACAGCTCAGGCTGCTTATCTTGCCGGATTGCCTCAGCTCCCCTCCTCTTACTCTGCCTTTAATGGAAAAGGCGACTTTGTTGAGGACAATTTTGAGCGTGCAATCAATCGTCAGCATCTGGTCTTGCGCCGTATGCTGGAACTGGGCAAAATTAATCAGTCCGAGTATGACGAAGCTCTTGCTTTTGACATCAAGAGTTCACTCGCACCCAAAACCATCAAAGCTTACAATACTTATCCATACCTTATGATGGAAACAGAGCGACAAGCTGCACAGATTTTAATGAAGCAACTGAATTCGGATAAGGCTGAAGGCACGGATGCCAATGCGGATACAGCCAAGGATACGGATACCGATACACCGCAAAAAGAAAGCAGTGCTCTGGTGGAAGAAGCTCAGCAGCAATTGCGTACAGGCGGATATCGTATCTACACGACGATCAACAAAAGTATCTACAAAACAATGCGTACCATTGCCGAAGATGACAGTAATTTCGCTGCTGACGATCCCGTGAAGGGAAAAGAACAGACTGCTGCCATGTTGATCAATCACAAAACAGGAGCCATTCTCGGCATGATTGAAGGTCGTAATTTCCAGGATGAGCAGATGAACTATGCAACTCAGATGGTGCGTCAGCCAGGTTCAACTATGAAACCTATTGCCGCTTATCTGCCTGCACTGGATGAAGGACTTGTTCAACCGGCTTCCATTATTGACGATTCACCGATAATTCTGAAAGACGGCCAGACCGGATTCCATATCCCGAAAAATGCCAACAATCGCTACCAGGGACTTGTGACTGCCCGTAGAGCACTCAACTACTCGCTAAACGTGCCTGCGCTTAAGCTATTCAACGAAGAAGTTGGTATCGACAAATCATGGGCTTTTGCCAAGAAGCTGGGGATTACCACTATCCAGCCGGCAGATTACCAAGCTCAGACTGGTGTTCTTGGAGGACTTCAGTACGGTGTTACCGTTGAAGAGCTTACCAATGCCTATGGAGCCATTGCCAACAATGGCGTGTACAATGATTCCTATATGATTAGCAAAATCGTAGACTCAAAAGGGAATATCGTATATAAACACGATGCAGAACCTGTTCAAGCTTTCTCAGAACAGACGGCATACCTGATGACAGATATGCTTCGCACCGTTATTACGGAAGGTACAGCGGATAAAGTTCGTGAAAATTACAAGTACTCCAAGAGTGTGCCTATTGTAGGCAAAACGGGTTCAACCCAAAACTATGCGGATGTCTGGTTTGAAGGCTATACGCCGGATGTCACATTGGGTGTATGGGTTGGATACAAACAGCCGATAAACACGCTGGAGACAAGATCACAGAAGAAACGTGCACAGCAGCTGTGGACGCAAATCATGAATCAAGTCATCGCTACAGACAAAGAGATGTTCGTAACCGATTCGTTCAAGAAACCATCCGGGATCGAGACACGAACTGTATCGGCTTATAGCGGCAAATTGCCAACATCTCTGACTGACCGATTTGTCACTGATATTTTCAATAGCAAATTTGTGCCGAAGGATAGCGATGATGGTGTCGCAAAAGCCAAATATATCACTTACAATGGTGTCAACTACATTCCGCGTGATGAAACACCTGGAGATATGACGAAAGAGAAAACCGTCGTCAAGCGCAAGAAACCGATCTCTGATCTCATCAAGGAACTGCAAAGTGCATTCTCACGCATGAGTCGTCACGAATCACTTGCATATTACCTGCCGGAAGATGCCGATGCAGACATGCCGACACAGATCGATCCAAGAACGGATAACGGCAAAGCACCAGATGCACCAGGCAATGTGAGAATTTCCGTTGCCAACGGGAACGCCGTGATTACATTTAACGCAACACCGGAAAGTGATGTGGTTGGCTATCGCCTGTATCGCTCAGTAAATGGCGCCGGATTCCAGAATCAGGGGCAGGTTGTCCTGACAGGTGAGTCCAGATCATTTACTGCATATGCACAAGGTGGAAACTTTGCGTTCTACGTGACAGCAGTGGATGTAGCTGGTCGTGAGTCTGCTCCTAGCGCAGCAGTTAGCAGTGCGGGAACGGTGGAGCCTCCTGCAGATGAAGAAATAAATGAACCGATTAATGTTCCGGGAACAGTCGTTACACCGGAAGACTCTCAGAATGAGAACGCCGCAACTACGGCTCCGGCTACACCGGGCCAAGTGAGCGTGTCGGCGCTCTCCCAAGGACTGCGCATTCAGTGGGCCTCCAATCCGGAATCAGATGGTGTTCAAAGTTATGCTGTATATTTTAGTGAGACAGGGTCAGCCCCTTACACCAAAATTGGCACAACTTCAGGGACCTCCATGGACTACGGAGTACCTGCATCCACCAGTGGATGGTTCAAGGTATCTGCCAGCAACAGCATAGGCGAATCCGAGCCGTCCGGAGCTGTGCATTTCCAACCGTAATACAGAGGTATCATAATTCCCCTCTCAACCCCATTCTCGCATCATGAGGATGGGGTTTTGTTATTCATTGATATCCAAAAGTAAAAGCCTGATCCACAATGAGACACGGATCAGGCTTTGTATTGGAATCATGAGACAGGCAGACACGTTGTATCCGCTGATTTATGCTTTAGTCTTCAATGGTCGATAGATCGCCTGTGGGCAGATCCAACTCCCAAGCTTTCAACACGCGGCGCATAATCTTGCCGGAGCGGGTCTTGGGCAGTTTATCCTTGAACTCAATCTCACGCGGAGCGGCGTGAGCAGACAAGCCCTCTTTTACAAATCGATAGATCTCTTCCTTCAGCTCCGGTGTCGGCTCATACCCCTCACGAAGTGCCACAAAGGCCTTAATGATCTCTCCGCGAGTTACATCCGGTTTGCCGATAACGCCTGCCTCTGCTACCGCAGGGTGCTCTACGAGCTTGCTCTCCACCTCAAAGGGGCCAATACGTTCTCCTGAAGAGTTAATGACATCATCAATCCGGCCCTGGAACCAAAAGTAGCCATCTTCGTCCATATAAGCCGAATCACCGGATACATACCAGCCAGAAAGTCGGAAGTACTCCTCATATTTGGCCGGGTTATTCCAGATCTTCGCCATCATGGACGGCCAGGAAGTACGAATAGCCAGGTTCCCCATACTGTATGGCGGCAGTTCCTCTCCATGATCGTCAATAATGGCTGCTTCAATTCCCGGTAATGGACGACCCATGGAACCTGGTTTGATTGGCATGCCCGGGTAGTTACAGATTAATTGTCCACCCGTCTCCGTCATCCACCAGGTATCATGAATTCGCTGTCCATAGGCTTTCCATCCCCAACGGACAACTTCGGGATTAAGTGGCTCACCCACAGACATGACGTGACGGAGACTGCTCAGATCATGCTGGGCAATGGTCTCTTCGCCCGCTCCCATCAACATGCGGAAAGCCGTCGGCGCACTGTACCATACGCTGACTTTGTTTTTCTCAATGGTGCTGTACCAGTCTTTCGGACTGAAACGTCCCCCACGAATAACGTTGGTCACACCATTCAACCATGGTGCAAAAATTCCATAGGAGGTACCTGTTACCCAACCCGGATCGGCTGTGCACCAGTATACGTCATCCTCGCGCAAATCGAGTACAACCTTGCCGGTGTAATAATGCTGAATCATTGCATTCTGCACATGATATACACCTTTCGGTTTGCCTGTAGAGCCGGAAGTATAGTGAATCAGCAGTCCGTCTTCGCGTGTCAGCCACTCCACTTCCATATCATCTGAAGCTGCGGACATCTCTGCATCAAAGTCGATGAGTCCTTCTTCCGTCTGCGGACCGCCACCCACAACAAAAATATGCTTCAGTTCAGGCAATTCGGAACGTTTGATTCGTCCCAGCAATTGAGGGGTTGTCACCAGGGCGACAGCTCCGCTATCCTCCAGTCGGTCCTTCACCGCAGTTTCCATAAAGGCCTCAAATAGAGGACCTGCAACAGCCCCAACCTTCAATATGCCCAACAGGCTGAAATAGAGCTCAGGACTGCGAGGCATAAAAATAAATACCCGATCACTCTTAGCAATACCATATTTGCGGAGAACGTTACCGAAGCGACTCGATTGCTCACTCAAGTCAGCAAACGTGTATGCCTCTTCACGCGTAGCATCACTGTATAATAGCGCCGTTCTCCCGCCTCTTCCTTCCAGCACATGACGATCAATCGCTTCATGCGCCATGTTGACTTTCCCGCTGGCGTGCCACGTAAAGTGCCTTTCGACCGATTCCCAATCAAACCGGCTTCGGGCCTCCGTGTAATCGCCCAGATTAGATTCAGACACAACCGTTTGCAGCATCTCACCATGTGCTTGACTCATGCTTGCCAGCCTCCTTCAACTCGACATTTCGATTCCCAATATGGGTCACTTCTGATTGCCTTTGTGTTGACTGAACTTCCAGTTAGCGCTTACATTAGTAGAGAGAACTTCTCATCATGTACTTGCCAGGCCAAACCGATGAACCCAAACTGCAGTTGATTTGTGAACATTTTTTGTCTACGCAATTATAGCAAATCTTTTCAATCATCGTCTATGGCTTTTCAAATTTTTGGTTTTTTGCTATAAGTAGGGGGAGAGAGGAGCATGAACTATGGAGCATATTAAGGAGCATCATATGCGTTCCATCTTCAAGTCCGGCCACCGAATCATCATTGAGGGACCAGTTCAGGCCGAGACGATTACGCAGCTTGAATTTCATTCCGATCTGGATGCTTTCCGGCGCCCTTCGGAACAACAGGAGGCATTGGCCGAAATTGCCGCATTGCCCGAAGGTCGAATCATAATAGCGCGGGAAAATGAGACCATTGTCGGTTATGTGACTTTCCATTATGCAGATGATTGCGAGCGTTGGTCGGAAGGCAATATGACCGATCTAATTGAGCTGGGCGCCATTGAGGTTGCGGATTCCTATCGCTCCCTCGGGATTGGACGCGAAATGCTGCTCACCGCGTTTGAAAATGGACAGATGGAGAAATATATCATATTCACAACGGAATATTACTGGCATTGGGATTTGAAGGGCAGCGCCCTTTCCGTATGGGATTACCGCAAGATGATGGAAAAATTGATGCAAACCGTAGACATGACCTGGTACGCCACCGATGATCCCGAGATTTGTTCACATCCGGCAAACTGCCTCATGGTCCGAATTGGCAGCCAAGTACCCCTGGGATCGGAAGAACAGTTCGACCGGGTGCGATTCCGCCATCGGTTTATGTATTAATCACGAATGCACATGGATGATTTTCGAATACGTATACATAGAAAAACCGCCTCTTCGCGAACAGGTTCATCATGGATGATCTGCTACGAATAAGCGGTTTTTTGTTGCTTTTTAAGCCTTTATCATGCTCAACATGCGTATAGCTTATGGGGTTACATATGTTCCAGCATATGTTCAACAATACGGTGAGAGCGCTGGGAAGACTCCACAGTAAACTCGGCAAAGTTCACATGTGCTGATCCATCTGCTTTGTCAGACATTGCGCGAAGTATAACGAACGGAACGCGGTTCATGAAGCTCACTTGCGCTACGGCAGCTCCCTCCATCTCCGCACATGCCCCATTCATTTCGGTATACAGCATTTTCACCGTATCCTTGCTTGCAATGAACTGATCTCCTGACAGCACTTTACCGATCAGATAGTTCGCTCCCTGCGCTTTGCAGGCTTCTTCAGCTAATGCGATAAGTGATGCTTCCGCTGGGAAGGCGGACGTCTCCTGGTAAGGAATAACCCCGCGCTCAAATCCAAGTGGGGTCACATCCATATCATGCTGTACACATTCGGAAGAGATGACCATATCTCCAATATTCAACTCTGGATTAACTGCACCCGCAACACCTGTGAAAATAATACGATTAACCTGAAAACGATCAATCAAAATCTGTGTCGTCACAGCCGCATTCACTTTACCCACGCCTGATTTGCAGACCACAATCTGTTTACCCAGCCATTCACCTGCAACATAGGTAATACCAGTTTGTTTTACAGTCTCTAGTTGCTTCATACCAGCCAAGAGAAGTTCTACTTCCTCATCCATTGCACCAATGATACCGATCGTTTCACGCATGTTATGACCTCCTATATAGCATTCTGCATGTTAACCTGGACTCGTTTCCCTCCAAGTGTTTTTTCGTTACGTTCAGAACTCCATTCAGCACAAAAGCTCCGTTTCCGGAGCTTCCGTCATTCCACTATGTAGAGAGAATGCCTTCTCCCTTTCTTAAATCATTTCCATTTCAATCAGAAATGACGATGAACCATCAAAGCCTGTATTTAAACTACGTCTGCATGGCTTACAGACAGACGAAGAATCGTTTCATGCGGCAAAATAACCCGTGGGTTCTCCACATTTTCCTTCTTCATCAGCTTGGTCAGTAAACGCATCGCTACAGCGCCCAGGTCATACATCGGTTGAGCTACAGTAGTCAACTGAGGACGGACCATGGAAGCCATACGAATGTTATCCACACTGATGATGGAGAAGTCATCCGGTACTTTCAGACCTTCATCCTGAATGCTATGAATAGCACCAATTGCCATCTCATCTGTTGCAGCGAAGATTGCCGATGGTTTTTTCTTCAATCCGAGGAAATACTTCATCGCTTCTACACCGGACTCATAACGATAGTTACCAATACGTACGAGATCCTCCTGATATTCCATACCTGCTGCTTCAAGCGCTTTCTTGTACCCTTGGAAACGAGCATAACCGTTGGCAGGATCTTGCAGTGTACCACTGATCATTGCGATTTCCTTGTGTCCATGACGGATCAACGTATTTACAGCATCAAATGCCGCTGCTTCATGGTCAATATCTACAGAAGGGTACGTGCCCTTCTCGTCACTTGTTGCACAGAGAACAATCGGCACAGCCGCTGATTGAAACGCCTGAATATGCTCGTCCGTCACAGTTCCACCCATGAAGAGCAGACCGTCCACTTGTTTCTCGAGCAACGTGTTAATTACACGAATTTCTTTTTCTTTCTTCTTATCCGCGTTACACAAAATAATGTTGTAGTGATACATATTCGCAATATCTTCAATCCCGCGGGCAATCTCTGCAAAGGTTGAGTTCGAAATGTCCGGAATAACGACCCCGACCGTGGTTGTCTTCTTGCTCGCCAAGCCTCTGGCTACCGCATTCGGACGATATCCCAACCGATCGATGGCTTCATATACTTTTTTGCGTGTCTGTGGCTTAACATTAGGGTTATTATTAACAACCCGTGATACCGTTGCCATAGAGACACCGGCCTCACGTGCCACATCATAAATGGTTACCGTCACAGTACTTCTCTCCATTACCAGTAAATTTTCATACCATTTTCATTAAGATTTATATTACGACAAATTTATGCATTAATCAATTAAAATAGGCTTTAGGACTCACGCAGTGCTTTCGTGATTGTGGTTGAAGTAATATTCGAGTGGGAAGTATGCCATACAGGAATTCCCTTTTTGACTAGAATCGCCTGCGGAGATTCGTGCTTAACACCCAGCTTGTCCGCTGCTTCATTGGACACAGGGCGATCTTCCACTACATAAATGATACCATATTTCACTTGTTCACTTGGACTATTTTGCAAATAATCGTTCATCTCCTGATAGGCGTTCGCGCTGATCGGGCAGCGTGTACTATGCTTAAACAGAAGCAAGGGTTGATCCTCGGTAGCCTCCACTGCGGAGTTTAGCTGTTCAATACTTGTCATTTTAGTCATGTCAGCCATTTGATATACATCCCCCTTTACCAGGATTACCGCTATGTTGAGCGTTTTCACTCTACGATATCTTAACAAAAAGCGGGCGAAAAAGCCAATTTTCATGAAAACAAGCATTTTGCACGTCAAAATTAGACAGCATTCGAGAAGTGCGCCTGCCATACAAAACCGGATAATTGACCTAATCTGCGCTGTGTTGTCTCGATCCATTCTTCATCATTAGACTTTTGGGCATAACCCATAATATCCAGCAGCAGGTTAATTCTCTCCTCCACAGCACGTTGCATCCGATGCTCCATCTCACGATCCGAAGCGTCTGGCCAAGCCAGCAGTTGTTCATGGAAAAGATCCGCAAGTTCATTTCGCTCTCCAAACGATACATCCTGTTTCGCTGGCTGTTCACCGAGTGTACTGATGCACTCTTTCAAATCCGGCTTGACCGGCTGAAGCACTTCATAGGAAACACAGTCTGTACAAGCAAATACAGGTACGTTACGAATCTCCACCTTTTTGGCATATACCACCGTTCTTAATTCCAGTTCCATTACATGTCCGCATCTGCACGTCTTACGCACAGTCATCACCTCATTCGTTCTATACTCTTATACAGATACCATTCGACCTATTTCCGCTCAAATCCTGCTATAAACCAGAGGTTGCACAAATTACCACTGTCTCCAGATGAAGGTTGTCGAATGTAGGCGTTCATTGAGATGTAATCGCTTCCCCAATGGCGAGATTGCATGACGATGAAGTCAACATGAGAATCTGTTACAATAAAGACGTTATGTGCTAATTACCGCAAAAGGAGAGATGATGATGAGATTAACAGGCAAAAAAGTCATCGCCCTGGTCGATGAAGAATTCGAAGATCTGGAACTGTGGTATCCGGTACATCGTGTTCGTGAAGAAGGCGCTGAGGTGCATCTCGCCGGAGAGAAAAAAGGCAAAACCTACATTGGTAAATATGGTGTTCCCGCGCAGGCGGAATACAGTTTTGATGAATTGGATAGTTCAAACTATGATGGTATCCTTGTACCCGGGGGCTGGGCACCGGACAAGCTTCGTCGCTATCCCAAAGTACTTGAGCTCGTTAAGGAAATGCATGCGGATCGTAAGCCGATTGGACAGATCTGTCACGCAGGTTGGGTACTGATATCCGCCAAAATACTGGACGGGGTTACGGTAACTTCTACACCGGGTATCCGGGATGACATGGAAAATGCCGGAGCCATCTGGAAAGATGAAGCCGTTGTTGTGGATGGACACATCATTTCAGCTCGCCGTCCACCTGATCTTCCGCCGTATGGCAAAGCATTTTGCGATGCACTTGCTGAAAAATAAAACAAAGCCCCGCGCCATATGGCGTGGGGCTTTATCGTTAAAATAAGACTATTTTCCAAAATTGTACAAAAGTTAATATTTTCACTTAAAGGTATTTATTTGAAAATTACCCATTTAGGATGCATTCGATCCACTCTGTTCATCTGGACTGCCCATCGAATCATTGAAGACCTGTAGACGCTCTTCGATGTCTGCACTTGTCCGCAGGCTGAAGCAATCATGGGCAGCCTCTTTGGCAGCAGCAGCCGTCGTATTCAATACTCTGTGCTTCACACGCAGCAAGGATTGTGGAGACATGCTCAGATTGCTGATCCCGAGCTCCAGCCATAGGGGAATCGAACGTTCGTCTCCTGCCATCTCCCCGCATACACTGACATCAATGCCTGCCGTATGAGCCGCATCGACTGTTGCGCGAAGCATGCGTAATACAGCCGGGTGATACGGATGATACATATGTGCAATCTGCTCATTCATTCGGTCTACAGCTAGTACATATTGCACGAGATCATTCGTACCGATACTGAAGAAATCAGCTTCTTCGGCAAGCAAATCGGCTATCATCACCGCTGCCGGAACCTCAATCATGATGCCCACCTGTATATGTGGATCGTACGGCAATTCGCGCTCGTCCAGATCAGACATCGCTTCACGCAGGATTTCATTGGCCTCCTGAAGTTCTTCTACCGAAGAGATCATCGGGTACATAATTTTGACATTGCCCGCAGCACTGGCCCGCAGAATGGCTGTGAGCTGTGTTTTGAACAGATCTTTGCGGTCCAGACTGATCCGAATCGCACGATATCCGAGAAATGGATTATCTTCTTCTGGCAGTTCAAAGTAGTCTAGCTGCTTGTCACCACCAATGTCGAGCGTACGAATAACGACAGACTGTCCTGCAGTTTTCTCAGCGACAAGACGATAAACCTCATACTGTTCCTGCTCACCCGGGAACGTAGCACGGTCCATGTATAGGAACTCTGTCCGGAACAACCCCACGCCCTTCGCCCCATGTTTCAGTGCCATATCCAGTTCCTTGACGGAACTGATGTTAGAAGCCAGATGCAGAACGGAACCGTCTTTGGTTACGGCATCCACTGTTGCAAGTACCTGCAACTGCTCTTTTTTCTTCAATTGTTTGCTGCGAATCATCGTGTAACGTTCAATCGTCTTGCGATCCGGCTCCGTAAATACGAGGCCATTATCTCCATCGACAACCAACATATCTCCGGTCTCCACCGGCATGCCAAGACTCGCTTCCAGACCGGAAACGAGAGGAATACCAAGGGCACGAGCCATAATTGCCGAATGTGACGTTTTGCCTCCAATAAGTGTCACAATACCCAGCACGTGGCTTGGATTCAAATGCGCTAATTGAGAGGGAGACAGCTCTTTGGCCACGAGTATATAAGGCTGGGTATCCGATGGAAGCGTAATTTCCGGTGCGCCCAGCAGATGCTTTAATAAACGATTACCCACGTCCTTGATGTCGATGGCTCGCTCCTTCATATACTCGTCTTCGAGCAGATCAAACATGGTGACAAAATGATCAATGGCCTCTTTGACGGCTACTTCTGCTGCTTTGTACTGCCGTTCAATAATGCCACGAATTTCGTTCATGAACACCGGATCTTCCAGAATGGCCAGATGCGCATCAAAGATGCTGGACTCTTCAGGACCGACGACTTCCTTGAACTCGTTCTTGATATATTCAATCTCATCCTTCGATGTCCGTATGCCCTCGTACAGCCGTTCGAACTCTTGGGCGAGATCCACCGAATCCATCTTCTGATCCGGCAGATCCCATTCCCAACTGGGCAGGACAAATGCTTTGCCGATGGCTATGCCTGCAGCGCCGTTGATGCCTTGTATCTTCATTCTACCCCTCCAACGTTCCTGTCATAGAGCACCACGGACATAACGGATGCCTGACCTTTCTTAACTTGCTTAAATGGAGCAAAGCTCCATGATTTGACACGATCGGGATTCGTGATGACCATCGGTGTCGTCAGCGATGCCGCCTCGGCTCGCAACACAGCCAGGTCAAACTTGATTAACAACTGACCGGGCTCCACCGTATCCCCTTCCTGAACAAAGGCTTCAAAGTGGCCTTTCAGTTGGGATGTGTCGATACCGATATGCAACAGGACCTCAAGCCCTTCCCGAGTAGAGATGCCCAAGGCATGCATCGTTGGATACATGTGCATAATCGTTCCGTACACGGGTGAGACCAGCTCTCCCTTTTCCGGGACAAAGGCTACACCATCACCCACAAGCTTGGCTGCAAATATCTGATCCGGTACCTCTTCAATCGGCAGCATTTTGCCTTGCACAGGAGCACAGAACAGAACTTGTTGCAGATCACGTTCGAGCAGCTTCGCAATCTCTTCCCGGATTAATTCCGAATAGGTGCCAAATACCACTTGTACGTTACCACCACCCAGCTTGATAAGCCCTGCGGACCCCATACTCTTCATTGCACCTGTATCGATTAATCGATCATTATGCACGGTGAGACGAAGTCGTGTAATACAAGCCTCTACCTGCACAATGTTTTCTTTCCCGCCCAATGCTTCCAAAATAAGAGGAGCTTGATAAGGAATGTTACCTACCCAATCTTCCAGCATGGACCCCTCTTCGCGTCCTGGAGTTGGAATCTTGAACGTGCGAATCGCCCACCTAAACAGGAAATAATAGACTAACCCGTATAGTATGCCAATCGGAATGAGCTTCCAAGCATTCTCCGATAGATGGAAATTGAGTATGTAGTCGATAATGCCAGCCGAATATGAGAAACCATGGCGTATATCAAGCCAGTAACTGATCCACATCGCAAGTCCTGACATGACTGCATGCACGATGAACAGATAAGGTGCCGCAAACAAAAAGGCAAACTCAATCTGCTCCGATACCCCTGTCAGAAAACAAACGAGTGCGGAAGTGAGAAATGTTTTTTTGATTTTCGGCTTCAGATCTTCCCTTGCCTCCTGAATAATGGCAAAGGCAATCGCTGGAATCGCAAACATCATGATCGGGAATAACCCGGCCATAAAATACCCTGCTGTTGGATCACCCGCAAAAAATCGCGGCAAATCCCCTTGCACTATATTGCCGTCTGCTGTTTCATACGTCCCCAGTTGGAACCAGAATACATTGTTAAGCAGATGATGCAGTCCGAAGGCCACCAGCACCCTGTACAAGACCCCATATATAAACAGCCCAAAACCGCCGAGACTGTATTCCCAGGTGGCGATGGCGTTCAATGCATGTTGCAAAATGGGTGCGATCCATAACATAAAGAAGGAGAACAGTGCCGAGCAAAGTCCAACTATGAGTAAAACAAACCTTGAACCACCGAAAAACTGTAAGATTTCGGGCAGTTTAATACTTTTGAAGCGATTATGCGTCACCCCGGCAAGTGCGCCGAGAATAATTCCGATTAAGGAAGCAGGTTGAACGGTGCCATCCCCGAAATTGCGAGTCACCTGATCATATATCACAATACCAGCCAGAGCAGCGAGTCCCGCTTGTCCGGCCTGGTTGGAGAGTCCCAGCGCTACACCGACAGCGAACAAATACGGCAAAAAATAAAAAATACCGTGTCCGGCCACGGTAGACACTTCACCAACAACTTTCAATCCCCAGGCGTCCCAGGGCAAACTGCCAACACTCAGCAAAATTGCGGCGGCGGGCAGGACCATTGTAGGCAGCATTACCGCTCGTCCGAGCTGCTGCAAGGATCCGAGCCAATTCATGGCGACCTCTCCTTTCTATCCTAGATGGTAAGCTTTACGCAACGTTTTGTCAAAACAAAACAGTAACCTGTTGGTAATTTGTATTTCTCTCCCGCCAGGCATAACAAAAAGGAGCGTATTTCCTTGTTCCCCCAATAATTAAATGGAGCGGAATACCACTTGGATTTAACTTCATGCGGTCTTCTAAGCTGCAAAGTATATTTTATATTCCAATTATACAACAGAAAAAATCCCGTCAACTTGAGGTTAACGGGATTTTTTAGGAATCGAGATTTAACCGCGTCCAGCACCGCGCAGAACGATGGAATCCTCTACCTTGATACAACGATTCGTTACCGCTGTCATGCCGTTCTCAGCTGCAATCTGAACGGCTTCATCGCTGTGGATACCAAGCTGAAGCCACAATACATTTGCTTTGATCGCAGCAGCTTCACGAGCGACATCTGCACAATATTCATCGCGGCGGAATACGTTCACGATATCTACCGGCTCAGGGACATCTGCGAGGGTCGCATATACCGTCTCACCGAGAATCTCACCTTGTACCTGTGGATTTACCGGGATGATACGATAACCTCTGCTTTGCATGGCTTCCGCTACCATATAGGAAGTGCGATCTGATTTGTCCGATAAGCCGACGACTGCGATGTTGCCTGCCTTGCGCAAAAGTTGTCCAATTTCTTCACGAGTAGGATTGTTAAATTCCATGTTCAAGCACCATCCTTTTCTGCTTAAAGTGCGTGTTCAAAAAGACCGGTTTTTCAGTACCGAGAAGATGGGATGAAGCTAGAAATGGAGTAGCGGAGCGTAGGGAAAACTACGTGAGCAACGGACATTTCGGCTGAATTCCATATTCGATGCTGATGATGCCTCCAGGCATCCTTCGTAATCAAAAGCGGTTTTTTGAACAACCTCTTAAACGTGTTATTTTACTCTTTTACCCATTGAACCGAGGCGCCAAGCGCCTGCAAATGATCGAAATATTGCGGATAAGACTTGGCTACATGGTGTGCATCCCGAATACGAAGCGGTTCTTTGGAACGCAGACCGACAACGGTCAGTGCCATAATTACGCGATGATCGTAGTGAGCGTTAATCTCAACGCCGCCTTCGACGCCTTCCGGACGACCATGTACGATAATCTCGGCCTGACGTTCTTCTACGTTGGCTCCTGCCTTCCGCAGTTCGTTCAAATAATCTGTAATTCGGTCACATTCCTTGTAACGTAAGTTCTCTACATTATAGAACCGTGAGGTGCCTTCCGCAAACACTGCCGCCGCTACCATGGCCAAAACCGCGTCTGTCGCGGCATCTCCATCGAATTCCACGGCTTTCAATGTACCGTTACCTTGCACGTGTACCACATCGTTTTCATGCGTCAACGGCACTTCCATCATGCGCAGAACGTCTACAATGGCACGCTCACCTTGTTTGCTCTGTTCCATCAATCGCAAAATTTTAACATCCGATTGGGTGACAGCCGCGGCCGCGAGGACAGCTGCTGAACCCGGATAGTCTCCTTGAACCGTATATGTTTGTGGTTTATAGGCTTGACCGCCAGGTACGCGGAAGGACATGTAATCATCACTCGCATGAATGACGATGCCCGCCTGTTCCAATACTTCCAGCGTCTGGCCAATAACCACTTTGGATTTCAAGTCGTTTAATACTTCAATTGTGCTGTCTTCTTCCAGAAGAGGAGTTACAAACAGCAACGCGCTCAAATACTGGGAGCTGACGGAACCGGATACACGGATATGTCCACCCTTAGCCTGACCCCCTTTGATCGTGATTGGCAAGCGCCCTTGTTCGTGCTGTACCTCAACACCAAGCTGACCAAGCGCATCGATCAGGTCATCATGTGGGCGTTTGCCCAGAGAATCCGGGTACGTATTTACAAACGTCACATCAGGACAAAGTGCCGTTACCCCCATCAGGAAACGAAGCACTGCACCCGCATTGCCTACATTTAATTCACGCACATCACGTGGATGGCTGCCGAAGCCCTGGATAACGATTTTGCTATCATCTTCTTCAAGCACCGCTCCAAGGTCGCGAATACATCTGCGCATAGCGTCACTATCTTCACTATGAGCCGGGTAATGGATCGTACTTGTGCCTTCTGCCAGCGCAGCAGCTAGCAAGTAGCGTGTGGTGTAGTTCTTGGAAGACAAAGCTCCAATTTCCCCGTTCAGGGATGGGGTTGGTTTAACGATAACGTCCATGGATGAAATTCTCCTTCATTGATTATAATGTGCTTCGTTAGATGATTCTGTTACGTATTTGATTCAGGATACATGCGGTGATGTTGTACTGCCAAATTGACATTCCATACATCGCTTGGGTATCATTATAGGCGTTAAGTCCATACAGAAAAGAGGACCTGAATATGACACAAATTGCTGAAATTGAAACTTCTGAGCTACGCCGCCGTTTGCAGGCGGGAGAGAAGCTGCAGATGATAGACGTCCGTGAGGACGATGAAGTCGCACAAGGCATGATTGAGGGAGCGAAACACATCCCGCTTGGACAGATTCCGGACAGACTGTCCGAAATTCAAAAGTCCGGTGAGATTGTTCTGATCTGCCGCAGTGGATACCGTAGTGAGCGTGCCTGTGAGTACTTACAGCAGCTCGGATATGATGGCTGCACTAATATGGTTGGCGGCATGCTGCAATGGCAAGAGGAAGACTAAACAACATCAGGATCGAGGTTAATGGTTAGGATATCTGCAATAGGCAGTTCTCGGTAACCAATGTGCATCCTGATCCTTACAGGAAGTCAAACGGGCCAATCGGCCCGTTTTTCACATCGTTCCACGATCACATGGCTCCATTCACCACTTTAAACCCTTCGACATATCTTCTTCCACATGCGAAATGTATCCCTCTCTCCATGCATCGACCCTGCACTCATGTGTACAGTCTATCCATACACTTACTGAAGAGAAAATGAAATAATTACAAGCTTAGACGCGGTAATGCGCTAAAATTAAACGAGTCACTTCAGAAGCGGATAACTCGGTCGTATCCACCGTGTAATGCGCAAACCGGTATGCGTCCTTCCGTTCCTGCATAATGGTCTGAATGCGTTCCTCCGCATTGCCTGCCAAGAGCGGACGGTTCTCACAGCCGCTGACACGTTCTACTATCACTGCCGGATCAGCAGTCAGGGCAACCACCCAGCCGTTCTTCGACATAACATCACAGTTGTCCGAACGCAGAACCACACCGCCTCCGGTTGCAATCACCTGCGCCTTTTTCTCTAACACCGAGCACAACATGCGACTCTCGGCGTCGCGGAAATATGTCTCTCCCTTGCCTGTGAACAATTCAGGAATCGTACAGCCTTCCTCTTTCTCCACCGCGGCGTCCACATCAATCAGTCGGTAACCCAGCTCGCGTGCGAGCATGTCAGCAACGGTTGATTTGCCAGTTCCCATCATGCCGATGAGAATAATATTGTTAGACTTGCTCAAGGTGTACACTCCTTTAATTCAAGCAATTCGTGAGCACTTTTGTCCTATCATAACACAGCCCTGCGGACGGGGGAAGGCCATAGTGCGGCCCACTTCCCTCCAAGCATCCGCAAGCACTTCCAGATCATATCGAAGCATGTCCATGTACTCCAAACGATTTTAACGAACTCAGATCAGCTTATTTTTGAAATATAGGCAATTTTAAAATTCTAACGAATCTCAGAAAACTTATTTTACAAAAACAGCATAAAAACAGCGTAATTCCGCTCCAAATGTTCTTAATAGGACCTTCTGCATTCGTTAGAGAATAGAAAAGGTTCATATCCACGAGTTAGAGCATCTCAGGTTCGTAAAATGTAGAAGCATCTTAACATACGGTAAAAAAAAGAGACCTAGAGTTCATCGGTATGAACCGACTCTCCAAGTCCCCTATCTAAGTTTCTGTCCAAGCCCTTCTTCCAGCCAAGGCCCCTGATTCAGGACACTTTAGCCAAATCTCACGGACTTGCGATATGCGCTACTATTCCATCCAATTGTGGTGGAAGCTGCCTTCTTTGTCCAGACGTTTGAACGTATGAGCACCGAAGTAGTCACGTTGTGCTTGCAACAGGTTCGCAGGCAAACGCTCTGTACGGTAGCTATCGTAGTAGGACAACGCACTGGAGAACCCAGGAACCGGAACGCCTTGAGTTACCGCAGCAGCTACAACTTCACGCCATGCACCTTGGTAGGATTCTACAATGTTTTGGAAGTATGGATCCAGAAGCAGGTTTTTCAGTGCTGCATCTTTGTCATACGCTTCTTTAATGTTTTGCAGGAACTGCGAACGGATGATGCAACCACCACGGAAGATCATGGCGATGTTGCCGTATTTCAGATCCCAGCCGTACTCGTCGGAAGCTGCGCGCATTTGGGCAAAACCTTGTGCGTAGGATACGATTTTACTTGCAAACAGCGCTTTGCGAACATTCTCAATGAACGCTTTTTTGTCACCGGAGAATGCTTCAACCGCAGGTCCGTTCAGGATTTTGCTCGCTGCCACACGCTCGTCTTTCATCGCGGACAGGAAGCGGGAGAATACGGATTCTGTAATCATGGACAATGGTACGCCGAGATCCAGCGCGCTTTGGCTTGTCCATTTTCCTGTTCCTTTTTGTCCAGCTGCATCCAGAATGACATCAACCATTGGTTTGCCCGTTTCCGGATCGTATTTGGAGAAGATATCTGCTGTGATTTCGATCAGGTAACTATCCAGCTCTCCCTGATTCCATTCTGTAAAGATGGCGTGAAGCTCCTCAACGGACACATTCAACACGGATTTGAGCAGGTGGTAAGCTTCACCAATCAACTGCATATCTCCGTATTCGATACCGTTATGCACCATTTTCACATAGTGTCCGGCACCATCTGGTCCGATATATGTACAACAAGGATCGTCACCGACTTTGGCCGAAATGGCTGTCAGGATCGGTTCAACCAGCTTGTACGCACTCTCTTGTCCACCTGGCATAATTGCAGGGCCTTTCAACGCGCCTTCTTCCCCACCGGATACACCTGTACCGATGAAGCGAATGCCTTTGTCTTCCAACTCTTTGCTGCGACGTTGGGTGTCAGGGAAGTATGCGTTACCGCCATCAATAATGATGTCGCCCTCATCCAAATGAGGAAGCAGTTGTTCAATGGTAGCGTCGGTTGCATAACCAGCTTGTACCATGATCAGGATTTTGCGCGGGGATTCCAGGGATGCCACAAACTCTTCAATAGAGAATGTGCCTGTCAGGTTTTTACCTTCGGCTTCTTTCAGAAGATCGTTGGTTTTCTCCGGGGAACGGTTAAATACCGATACCGTGAAACCTCTGCTTTCAATGTTAAGGGCCAAATTTTTGCCCATTACTGCAAGTCCAATGACACCGATCTGTTGTTTCGCCATCTGGTCCTCCATCCTTTGCTCCAATTAATTTTATTGAAATGAATTCTCAACAATACCCCCATTTTAACGGTTTTACGCATAGAAGTGAACCCCGGACCATGGTCGCACAGCGAGAAAACACCCCAATTACCTGAGGTGTTCATCGTATTTTCATAAATACAGCGTTATATTTCAGCCTTCCAGCATCAACATGTGCCCTGACAACTGCTTTAAGACTTTACGACAGACATTTGCTTTTTCGATATTATCCATCTGAATGGCGGCATACAGACGCTCCAATTCATCATCCACTTCCATACGCAGCAGCATGAGACGCTCCTCGCCTTCGCGCGAGAGGAACATTTCTTCCATCTCTTCCGCCGTCGGCGCAGGTTCCTTTTGAAAAATAACACGCTGTTTGAACCCGGATACTTCAACGAGACGAATGACTTCACCGAACAAAATATTCTCCACGGTCATCTGCTGATCCTTAAACCGTTTCACAACGGCATGCCCGCGTGTATCCCCAATCAGCTTCTCCAACCATTCTGCAAGCTTTGCGTCCTTGATAATATAATCTCCGGTCATCTTGTAATTCCCACTGCGCGTCTGTTGAAAACGGAGCTTTACCAGCTTGCGTCCGGTGCGGACTGACAGAATAAAAAAGGATTCGTCCTCGCTCCAATATAGTGAATACCCCTCACGAATAAGGTCTTTGATCAAATTTTGGATATGCCGACGGTTGAACCGCAGCTCCAGATTGCAATATTCAACTTCATAACTCTTATTCACGGCACTCCCTCCATCTGTACCGGAGATGCTCCGGCCATCTTCTTCAATCGCTTCTACTCAATCGGCTTACCCTATTTTATACTTTATTTTATGTAAGGGTACTTGGTTATTTGACTATTTTTCACCGATTGATCCGAAGGATCGCAGCTTTCCGCAGATGCACAGGGGCAAGCCCCCGTTTTTCATGATATAATGGACGCGAAATAAAGGTATGCAGAGGTTATGTGCGGACTGCGAATTGATCGGGATGATGCCCTTGCTGCGGATGGGGAAAAGTCCCTGGAAACGGTTCGTTCAACGTTCAAAACACTGCTGCCGCTCTACAAGATGTATTTGTCTTAAGTAGGCATGGAGTACGTTGAACGATTAGTTCCCAGAGTTGATCACTCCGGCGGGCAGAATAATCTTCCCGTCGTTAGCTGAATGGTTGCACCATGCTACATAAAAAGGGAGTTCCACAACCTGTATGGTTGTTGGAACTCCCTTTTCTTATTGGATCCACCTTATCAGACTTCAATCGCATCATTTGGCAGGAGCTGTACGATACGGTTTACGGGATAACACATAGTGCACAACGGCAAGTCCAGCCATAACGACAGCACTTCCGATAAATGGAGCTGGATGACTAATGTGATCCCACAGCAGTCCGGATACAATCGGCCCTACGACCATGCCTGATCCCTGAAGGGTCAGGAAGAAACCCCAGATCGCTCCGCGTTCTCCTTTGGGAATCAATGTGGCTACAAACGCATTCCAAGCCGGGAGAATCATCGCATAGCTGACGCCAACCAACATGACGATACCGAACACAACTGGAATAGACGTAATAGAAGAAAAAGCAAACAGACTCACTGCTGCCATTAAAAAACCGATGTTCAGGAACGGTGCCGTTCCAAACCGGTCTACCATTTTCCCTACAGGCAGCAATGCAATGACCGTAATGCCTCCACCCGCTATCAGCAACAAGCTGTATAGGTTGGGCGAGATGTGCAGGTCTGTGCGAGTGTATAGCGTAATCACGGGACTGAGCAGACCAATAACAAAAGACTGCATGAATAGTGCAGGATATACGAGCGGATTAACATTAAGGGTGCTGCGTACCCGTTGCAATGTACCCTGGACACTGTTTTTGAGTCGGATGAACGGCGTGAAAATATTCGGTTTAGCCGGATATTTCATACCTGACCGCTTCGTCTCACTTTCCGCATGCTCCCCCTCAACAATGACACGTCCGGGTAAAATCAAGGCGACCAGAATGACCAGAATTGCAACACCCATCAACACCAAGAAAATGGTGCGATAATCGTGATGCGTCCGCTCCAATAGCCAGTTCATTCCGATCGGCCCTAGACCAGTCCCCCCAAGTGCCGCCATCTCCAGCGCACCCATGGCTGTACCGTTCTTGTTCTGCGGCCCCGACATCGCAGTCACGCCTGTCATAGCGCAAGGCCAAAGGGGTGACGTACCAACTCCAAGAATGAGACAAGCCATGGCAAGGCCAAATGCACTTTTGAAGAATATAATCATGATTACAGCAACTAATGTACAAATTAGCGCCGTCACCATAGTCGCGCGGAACCCGATCCGTTCTGCTGCCCAGCCAGAGGGAGCCCGGAACAGATTATCTCCCAAATATTGAAGGGCAAAGGCCACACCAATCACGCCAGCGGACAAACCCAGAATATTGTCCATATACACGGGCAAAATAGCGACCAGCAGGGCACCTTTAATAATTTCAACTAGAAAAAGCGTTAGCCACATGGCGATAAAGAAAGGTGATCGCAGGATTTTGGCTGGTTTTGTATTGGTTTGCATTCTTTTTCCCCTTTCGATGCTTGCTTGCCCATCTCCTATCCTTACTGTAACCCTCGGGGATGTGTCCAAATCTCAGCAATTCGAAAAATTGTCAAGCAATATTGCTTGCATTCGGTTCTTAATTTGCTATACTCAAATTTGTTTGAGATTACAAAATGATAAGTTATCAGCGAAGCTGAACTAAATCCGTGATCGCAAGAAAAACATCCGCTACATGCGGTCTGTCTTCATAGAATTTACGTCGAAAGACGTTTTTCTTACAAATTATAATTAGGAAAGGTTGTGACAGCACTGATGGATCACCGCCGTACGCCGCTGTTTACCGCTTTAAAAAATCACGCGGCACTCAATCCGGTGCAATTTCATATTCCGGGACATAAAAAAGGATTGGGAACGGATACCGAATTTCGTGAATTTATCGGCGATAATGCCCTCTCCATAGATTTGATTAACATCGCACCGCTAGATGATTTGCATCAGCCAACCGGTGTCATTGAGGAAGCGCAGATTCTGGCAGCCGATGCCTTCGGAGCCGATTATACCTATTTTAGTGTACAAGGCACAAGCAGTGCCATCATGACCATGATTCTGTCGGTATGTGAACCGGGTGACAAGATTATTGTGCCCCGTAATGTGCATAAATCGGTCATGTCTGCCATCATTTTCTCAGGAGCGAAACCCGTATTCGTCTCTCCTGCGCAGGATGCCAATCTAGGGATTGATCACGGTGTCACTACAGGCGCGATCCGACGTGCTCTTGAGCGTCATCCTGATGCCAAGGCTTTGCTCGTCATTAACCCAACGTACTTCGGCGTATGTACCGATCTAAAAGAAATTGTTGAACTGGCGCATAGCTATCAAGTCCCAGTACTTGTGGATGAAGCGCATGGCGTACTCATTCATTTCCATGAAGATCTGCCGCTCTCAGCCATGGCCGCCGGGGCTGATATGGCTGCAACGAGTGTACACAAGCTCGGTGGTTCGATGACCCAGAGTTCTGTACTCAATCTGAACACGAAGAATGGATATGTGAATCCACAACGTGTACAAACCATTCTGAGTATGTTGACTTCAACGTCGACTTCTTACATCCTGCTAGCTTCGCTCGACACGTCGAGACGTAATCTGGCTCTGAATGGCCATCAGATGGCACAGAAAGCCATTGATCTGGCTGAGTTTGCAAGACGCTCCATTAATGATATGGACGGACTATATTGCTTCGGCAGAGAGCTGCTGGGCACAGAGGCTACCTTTAATTACGACCCAACCAAAGTAACCATTCATGTTCGCCACCTTGGAATTACAGGCTACGAAACAGAGAACTGGCTACGTGAGCATTACAAAATCGAGGTGGAGCTCAGTGATATGTATAATATTCTGTGCCTCATCACACCGGGAGATACGGATGACTCCGTAGAAATCTTGCTGAACGCCCTGCAGGATCTATCCCGTACGTATTATCAGGTGAATCCAGCCCATGAGCTGGTGGTCAAGGTTCCAGATGTACCACAGCTGATGCTGACTCCACGTGATGCGTTCTATGGTGATACCGAAGTCATTCCTTTCAAGGAATCCGCAGGTCGGATTATTTCGGAATTCATCTACGTATATCCACCAGGAATTCCGATTCTGCTGCCAGGTGAGGTTATCACTCAGGAAAACATCGATTACATCATTGATCATGTTGAAGTTGGACTGCCTGTAAAAGGACCTGAAGACCGTAGCGTAACCAACGTGAAAGTCATCGTGGAAGCAGATGCAATATTCTAGAACAGCCACCTCTGCATGAGGTTGATCGATCTCTAAGGACCAAGCGGGATGCTTGGTCTTTTTTATTTTTTCTCCACACAGACTTGTCCTGCCTTGGGCTTATGATCGCTGTATCGTTTGCATTTTTCCACCTATTCCACTATCCTTATCGCAAGAAAAAACAGCATATACACCTAATAAAAAGCAAACAAAAGGCCCCCTATAATTAAGGAGCCTTCTTGCTTTATTCCAAAAGGATGACTATTCTTGGCTTGCAACGAGTTCGTTGTACGCCGCTTCAACACGGGTCCACTCTTCTTCGTCTTCAATATTGTAGAGCACCATTTCCTCGTCTTCTTCTTCCATACGCAGAATGATGCCGTCAGCTTCAGGATTGTTACGTTCCAGCAGGAGCGCATAAACATGCTTCTCCACGTCAAACGTCTCCACCAAAACCATCTCCACGTCATTTCCGTTCTCGTCTGTCAGTGTCAGAAGAACTTCTTCATGCTCGTGGTCGTGGTCGTGGTCTTGACCGCATCCGCAGGCATCGCCGTGTTCATGTGTGTGATCGCTCATTGATATACCTCGCT
Organism: Paenibacillus marchantiae; assembly: GCF_028771845.1. Lineage (NCBI taxonomy): Bacteria > Bacillati > Bacillota > Bacilli > Caryophanales > Paenibacillaceae > Paenibacillus > Paenibacillus marchantiae. The sequence goes on from NZ_CP118270.1 coordinate 5,959,498, forward strand.
TTATAAATAGAAATTGTGTAACCTTGCATATCGTAACATGTTCAATGGTCCAGGTCAATTTAACCGACAAGGTTATTTTTGCTTCAATCGTTCAGCGCGGTAATGATTTTCTCGGCTGCCAGTACATAATTACTGTTTGCATTTTCTTTAATATAAAAACCGACTTGATACTTGCCAGCCCGGCTGAAATCATACGTAAAATCGTACGTTCGGAACCAGAAGTTATCCTTCTGTGTCTTAAGCTCCTGAGACTGAATATCCTTAACCTCACCACTTGGATTGGTAATCGTCACCTTCACGGCAGCTATATCTGTTGTCAAACTGTCGACTTGTGAGAACACATTAAATTTCAACTTACCCACGTTCACGTTGCCAAACACGGTATCTCCCTTGAAGAGAAAAATATGTACATTCGGTTTGATAACCGTTACTCTCTTGTTTGTGGTATCCCATCTGGCGATTCCGCCCGCTTCTCTTACAGGTACATAGGTCGTTCCGTCAATCAGATAACCACCGTCAGCTGCTTCCTTGCCGTTAATGAGAACCCGAATCTTCTCGTTCACTGAATCTGCAAACAATAAAGACCCGCCGAGCAAGGAGAATACCGTGACACACAGCAAAATTCTTTTCCATTTCATTCCGTCAATATTCCCTCCCCTGCTGCTAGCTGTTGTACATTTATACTGCAGGTTCATCCACAAAGTTGCGCTGTTTTTCATCATTTTTCATTTTTTATCCAGAATATTTTCCACCCCTTGGAACGATCAAAAAGAGGCGTTCCCTGTTAAAGGACGCCCCTATAGTATAGTTGTTGGCAATACGTAATTATACGAACTTCTTGTAGGTCAAACTTATTATGAAGCGGACTACGAAGTATGACGAGTCAATATACAAGGTACGCCCTTGCCTACAGCTCCATCGGTTCGCATCCGTGCTGCATAATCCATTCCTCGTGTACAGGGGGTCTTGCAACGCTCACATACATCCGAAGTAACCAATTTCATGGATACACGAAGTTTGTCACTCTTTAACGTGGGAGCCTTTTTTCCCTTTGCTTTTGCCATCCCGGATTCCCCATTTCCCCAATTGCTTGCTGATGTAATGCATCATATGGGGATTCGCCCGGTTGTGTGTCAAAAGCAATAAACTTCGTGCATGATATCGTTTAAATGAAACCGCCGTTTGCACGCAGCGTCTGTCCTGTAACCCATTGCGACTCTTCACTGACAAGGAAAGAGATCACATTTGCAATGTCCTCCGGTTCACCTAGACGACCAAATGCATTCATTTTACGTAGCCCTTCGAGCTGTTGCTCCGTCTTCCCTACAGAAAACAACTCGGTATTCACCGGGCCTGGTGCAACAGCATTAATAGTGATTTGTCTGGAGCCAAATTCTTTTGCAAGCTGACGAGTAATCTGTTCAACTGCTCCTTTGGTACCTGCGTACACGCTGTATCCCGGAAACATCTGTCCGGTTACAGAAGTGGAGAAGTTAACAATTCGGCCCTGCTCCTCCATGTGTTTCAATGCTTGCTGACAAGCAAAAAATGTACCTTTCACATTGATGGCAAACTGCTGATCGAATTCTTCCTCCGTCACATCTGCCAAAGGCGTTGTCTTCATGATGCCTGCATTGTTGATCAGAATATCAACTTTTCCAAGCTGGCTAATCGTTTCGGAAAATAAACGCTCCACATCTTCCTTTCGGGCAAGGTCAGCCTGAACGGTAATGGCACGGACTCCTTTTTGGCGAGCAATATCTGCCACCTGCTCTGCTTTGTCTGGGCTGCTCGCGTAGTTAATGACGACATCCGCGCCCAATTCAGCGAGTTGCTCTGCTATAGCACGTCCGATCCCCCGGGATGAGCCAGTTACAATGGCTACTTTACCTGCTAGCTTTTTCATTTACGATTACTCCCTCTCTTGTTCAAAATGTAATAATCCCTTTTCTATCAACAACCATACCTGTGCAAATTCCGCATCAATTGTAGGGCTCTGCCATTCATAGGCGTGTGCCGGATGATGAAAACGGGCTGTAGCTTGAAGGATCGCCGTTGCAACCACGTCTGGGTTGTTAAATTGGAACTGGTTCTCCTGCTGGATAATCTCACTCAAATGACGTACAAGATGTTGCACATGTTTATTTATAATATCTGCGGATTCCTGAGTTACCCGTGCGTACATCTCAAACAACTCTGCATCGGATTCGGCATAATGACGTTTACGAGCAATTAATGCTTCTATATATACTTTCAGATGACGTGTTCCCTCTCCGCTATAACTCTGATCCTTAGTTATTGCCGTCAAAGGCGCAATAATCTCATCTTCGAGCCATTGTGCGGTCACGCCTTCAAGTAATTCTTTCTTGCTTTTATAGTGCCTGTAAATCGTACCGTGACTAACTCCAAGCAATTTAGCGACATCCGTAACAGATGTTTTGGCAACACCGAAGCGCCGGAGAGTTTCCTGCGTTGCTCCAATAATTTGTTCCTTGGTTAAAAATTCAGAAGTTTTGTCCTTTTCCATAATGATTAAGATGGTTACACCATCCTCAAGTCACCTCCGTTGAAATTAGATTAACACAGCGAATAACAAATGACAAATATTTATTTTTGTCATTTGTTATTCGCTTGATGATTTATATGTAAGAGCGTAAAGAAAAAAAGAGCCCATTTAATATGGCCCTTATCCAAAGTTTTAATGTTTCTCTTTTTCTAGAAAACGAACTTAAACAATACGAAGATTACCGCAAGAATCCCAGCGAGAATTAGCCAGTTGCTAATTTCCCACCAAATGCTCTTCCCTCCGGCTAAAAGCTGTTGTTCATTTTCTTCATGGCGCTGTTTGTGTGTATGTGACTCTGAGGCATGGGGCGGCTTGCTAAAGTCCATCATATACATTCCCCTTTCCAGCAGCTTTAATCTTATGGTTCCATTATAACCCATAATGAGCAGAAATTTATTAATTCTCAAAAAAGATGCTATTTCCATACAACAGTAGAGGAAGCGTGTCATTAATCCATTGTTCCATAGGCACGTTCCGACCCTGCAGGTTCCATTGATAAGCCGTGCCATACATCCCCCAGCTTAACAGAACTGCTGCTGTCTCTTTACGAGAGTTCTGCCCCGGTGTGGAGGTTTTCTGACGATTCAACAGTTGCAAAATAATAATCTGGATTTTTTCTCTAATTTGAAGTTCCAGTACGGTTCCCAGTGACCTGTAACTTCGTTCGCAGCGAGTACTGACTTCAGCATGAAATTCACACAGGGCTGTTAATATTTTTCTCAAAACTTCTTCATTAAATGTATCACCCTGATCCATTCGATCATTCAATTTCTCCATGAATGAATACGTAACGGTCGAATCCAGAATGGCAAATTTATCGGTGAAGTGTGCATAAAATGTGGCTCGATTCACCGTAGCTTTTTCGGTAATATCCCCCACGGTCAGAGAATCAAAGTCCTGATGCTGCAATAGGGATAGGAACGCATCCTGCAGGAGCTGACGTGTCCGAATGACACGAGGATCCTGGTTATTTTTGATCGTCATTCGAACGTCTCCTCGCCTTTTGCATAATGTTCGCAACAAAAATATAGGAACTGTTGTCTACGCAACGATTCTGCATTTTTGCTGATTGTAAGCCTGATTGGATTAGTATAGCATGCTTAACAACAAGCGTTGTTTACATTACTTTAGTTGTCTACTATTTACAATCTAAGAATGAAAAGGAGAAACATGATATGAAAACCATCGTCATTGTTGGCGCAGGCCCCGGACTCGGGATGGCTATAGGACAGAAATTTGGACAAAACGGATTTCAAGTAGCTCTGGTATCACGACACCAAGACAAACTCGATAACCTGGCAGCCCAGTTAAAATCAGAAGGTATTGAAGCATCCGGCTTCGCAGCCGATCTATATAACCCGGAACAATTGACACAAGCTTTTGACCAAATCAAAGAGAAGTACGGTTTTATTGATGTGCTCGAATTCAGTCCTACTGTTGGACAGTTCCCTCCGACACCTGCCATGAATGTTACTGCGGATAATGCATTGGATCAGTTCCAGGGTCTGGTACTTGGTGCAATTCATAGTGTGCAACAGGTATTACCAGCTATGCTGGAACGTCAGACTGGAGCGATTCTGTTCACCACTGGGCTTTCCGCTATATATCCAATTCCGATGATGGGTAACGTGGGGATTGCTTTGGGCGGATTACGAAACTATGCCAACAATCTGCATACGGACCTCGCTCCGAAAGGCATTTATGTGGGTCACCTCTCCTTGGGTGTATTCATCAAGCCGGATACACCAACAGATCCTAAATACATTGCTGACGCTTGGTATGATATGTATGAGGAGAAAGATAAAGCTGAGGAAACATTCCCGGTTGGTGTTACTCCAGAAACGATTGTCTGGTAACTGGAGATTTTCAAAAGATAGTTTTGCGTTGTTATATATAAAACCACCCTTTTCACTTAAAAAGTGAGGAGGGTGGTTTTGGTAATCACATAATGACTAACACAAGTTATACGCATGGATGTGAGGCTTAACAACTATTACTTCAGGCACTTACTTCAAGCTCTCTCATTTAGCAGACAATTCTTCTTCCGTGACCCATTTATGATTCTTCACCGGATCTCCGCCTGTGGTCGGGGTATAATCAACCATATATACCGTCGTTTGCTCAGCGGAGTCAATCGTTGCCTTAGCACCTTTCATTCCTGGCAAGTGGTCAGCGTTCAGCACAACCTCTGCTCCTGCTGCATACGGTTGATCCGTATGGTCCTGAATTTCCTCTTGAATGACCCATTTATGATTTTTTACAGTGTCTCCCCCTGTAGTTGGTGTATACGAGACTGTATAAGCTGTTGTCTCATAGGCTCCCACAATTGTTGCTTCTGCACCCTTCATTCCGGCCATATGGTCCGTACTCAACACGACATGGCTGCTCACTGGATATGTAGGATTTTTCTTTTCCTGAAGTCCTTCCGGTAATTCTCCCGAATCCGAGTGGTGCATCTCTCCTGTGCTCGCTGCATGACTGTCACTACTGCTATTATCCTGCTCAGCATTCTTGCCACATCCACTTAACATCAGACTGCCCGTGATCACCGTAGTCAGCAATATTATTGCATACTTTTTCATGAGTTGCACTCCTTTAAACTTTCGATTTCTACACCTATAATATACCCCATATGGGTATATTTCAACCGTAATTGATTTCTTTATCTATTATTTGGTTGGTTATCGCTGCAGAATTAAGAGCATATCAAAAAAACCTCCGATTTCTCGGAGGCCTTCAGTTTTTAGAAATTATTTTAAATACATGCTTCAGACTTTAACAATGAAGTCCAAAACGAAACCGTTCGATCGACTCGGCTCAATAATTAGGCTAGTCCCACGGTAACATTGACGTTCCCTTTGATTCCTTTGGAATATGGGCAGTAGTCATGCGCAAGTTTGACAAATTTCTGTGCTGTCTCCTCATCCAGACCCTCAATTTTAACTTCAAGTTCCACTTCCAGTTTCACACCATTATCCGTAGGGTCTGTCACAAGCATAACCGTAGCCGATACTGTGCTTCTCTCAATTTCAACTTTGTGTTTCTTCAACTGAAACTCCAGCGCTGAATTAAAGCAAGCACTGTAGCCTGCTGCAAACAATTGCTCTGGATTCGTAGCTGTCGTCACTTTACCTCCCAGTTCAGGTGGGGCAGCTACATCGAGCATAAATACGTTATCTGGCGATTGCACGATCCCTTGACGTCCACCTGTATTGATAACTGTGGTTTCATATAATGTTTTCATGAGTATTGGCTCCTCTGTAATTTAGATTTTATTTTGTAAAGATGATGTCTCTTTTGTTTTGCTAACAATTAGATTGTACACAATTTAATTGTGTTTGTAAATCATTATTATAAAATTAAAAACAACCATTCCCTCTTGTAATAGCAGGAAATGGTTGCTCCGTAATTGATAAATATCTATCACTGATCCAAAAGTTGAATCTACCTAATATAGTTTAGCTTTTACATTTTCTTCTCAAAGCCCTCCATCGGTGCAAGTGAATTCTGGTAGTCAGTCCCTTCCTGACTGTCGGTAGTAAAGTGCATGACCTCCCGAAACGAACCTTCCAGATAAGTCTGCATCGCCAATGGAATGCGCAACTCATCCATATCCGACGGGGATATTTGGTAACGAATGCTGCCAAGGTCACCTGCTTTCACCTTCTGTACCCATTTTGGCTCGCGAATCAATTCCCGTCCGAGTGCAGCCAAAGTTGCCCCGGCGTTGATAACTTCTTCTGCGTCTTCCGGCCGCTCAATCGATCCGATGCCGATCAGAGGTTTTTTGTGATCCAAAACCCGGACGAATTTAGTTAAGATTGGCTCTTTGTCATCGGGGTGGTTTAAAGATGTTCGTTTGTAACTTCCCATCGACAGATGAATGTAATCAACCCGAGTGTCTGTCAGCGCCTGGGCAAAAGCCAAGGAGTCTTCGAGCTGGATGCCCGGCATATGAATTTCTTCCGGTGAAATCCGGTAACCGAGGATAAAGGGTTTATCCGCATGGGCATCAATAACTGATGCAACCTCCTGAATGACCGCCAGCTGAAATCGCATACGATTTTCAAAACTGCCACCCCACTGATCGGACCGTTGATTGGAATTGACGGAGAAAAATTGCTGCAACAGATATGTGTTGGCCCCGTGAAGCTCTACCCCGTCAAAACCAGCTTGAATAGCCCGTAAGGTTGCTCTGCCGAAGTCCTTAATAATGTTTTCGATTTCCTCAGGAGTCAATTCACGCGGCTTCTCCGAGCCGATTGGATGAGCGGCAGCGATTGCACTCGCACTGGTGGGTTGTACACCTCTTAGCGTTTTGGAGTTCGTTTTGCGCCCTGCATGAAAGATTTGCACAATGGCTTTCGTTCCGTCTTTCTGAATGGCTCTTGCAATTTTGGACAGTCCTTTGATTGTAGAATCACTTGCGATGGAGAGCTCACCTTCGAAGCCTTTTCCCCCATCGGTTACGTACGCAACACCTGTAATGATCATTCCAGGGCCTCCAGCCCGTTCGGCATAATAATCGACTTCATCATTGGTGATGGAACCATCGAAGAAACTGGACATTGTTGTCATTGGCGCCATGACCACTCTATTTTTCAACGTAAAACCATTCGCAAATGTATAAGGCTGCAAGAAATTACGATTACTATTTTCCATATATATTCTCTCCTTTTATTAGGCGTGTCCACCCTTGTCTCTGTTTCATGAGTTATTGTATAGTAGGGTGAAAAAAGAGTATAGTATGCACTTAAAAGGTAGATACTAACTAAAAGGAGAGTGGAATATGGAAATTGCTGAGGAAGTAAACGTTAAACCATTTTCACATGCCATGTCGTTGATCGGTGGAAAATGGAAAATGCATATCTTATTTTGGTTATGGAAAAAAGAAACATTGCGATATGGAGAACTGAAAAGAGCTTTGGATGGAATTACGCATAAAATGCTAAGCTCTCAACTGAAGGAACTAGAAGCCGACCAATTAATTATCCGTACAGAGTACCCACAATTACCGCCAAAAGTAGAATACTCTTTGTCTCGTGAAGGATTAACGCTGATGCCTGTGCTGGAGATTCTCTGCGATTGGGGTAGACAGAATCTTGCTGATTTGCAGAAGAATTAGTCAAACTGCTGCAAGCTATATGTATATTTTCAGTAGAATACTACAAGTGGAGCAGTACGTGAACTGAATTTACTTGTTGAAATTTTAAAGTGCTCTCAATCATTATGGAGAGCATCTTTTGGAGGAGTAGTGTAGTTTAGTTTTAATCTTCTGAACTCTCAAGTAGAAATTTTCCGATAATATTCTCGTTGCTATCGTACAAGTTTATATACTTATCGACTTTTGGTTCATTCATACTCTGAATTGCTTCTTCGGGAGTTTGTGGCAAATCTTGATTCATATCTGAAGTCTTGATGTAACCTTCCGTTCCGTTTACACCTATAGCCTTAACTAAATCTATTTCTTTTCCATCATGATAAACAAATGAACCATATGTTTCACCTTTATCATTGATTTCCATTTGATCTTCAGAGGGACTAGTATTAGCAGATGCAGCTCCCCATCCATAGACACCTATTCCAATCCCTAAAGCAAAAATCACACCAACTGTAATTAATTTTAGTGATTTCGTTCTCATAAGAATATCCTCCTAAAGTTGAATGATTAGTGTTGTTTTATTCAAGTTATTTTTGGTCTGCTTGAAAATGCACCCTGATCTTTACTTGAGAAAAACTTTGTTTGTAATTTTAATTTCCCTATATATAAATGAACACTTACAATCAGGGAATGTTACACAGTGAGAAAACTTTTTATATATAATCAGAACGCCGGTAGTTCTGCAATTGTTCATTTTAATTCTACCGGTGCTGGATCGCTGCATCATAAGCAGTTATTTTCTCATTATGGAGGCTTTTGACGGCAAATAGTCGATTTATAATTATTTCTGCCAAGTGATTAAAACTTTTGGTTGCTGTTGGAACATTCCAATAATTAAATTTCACGGAATGCGACATACGCATGCAAAAGAAACAGCTGAAAAGTTAAACACTGTTCTTTTCGGTTAACGTAGAAAATACCAACTCACAGTTAATGTGACGTTGGCATTTTTTTAACGATAATCAATAACAGAACTTGTAGAAAGCAATTTAATTAACGAGATACTTAGCAAAATAACATGATCTTGACCAAAAATTAACCATTTCTCTTTAATGAACACAAAATTATAGTGTAGTTTCTTCTATAAGGAAAAGAAGCCTTGCTCTGCAAGGCTTCTCGCGTATGATCTGTAGTGGGCTCGAACCACTGACCCCTACCCTGTCAAGATAGTGCTCTCCCAGCTGAGCTAACAGATCATGATATCTGATTGTTTTCCAATCGAGTAACAGTATCATACCAAGTAACCGTGTTCATTGTCAATCGTTATATTGGTAATATTTTATTTGAATTGGTGCACAATAAAGGAATGATTACCATTTTGATGACGAGGTGACTTCCATATGAGGAACATGAAAGAACGTAAGCTGCGTTTATTTATCATAGCCAAAAACTTAGCCTGTTTGATTGCGCTTGTTGCATTAATATACGTTTCTGTCGGTTGTAGTTTGGAACGGGATGAACATACAGTACAATTCCAACAGTTAAAAGAGCCCCATGAGGTGAATGATGATCTGCCCGTTTGGCTGGATGTGTATTCCAAGTCTGTTGTGCATGACGTTTACTCCCCACAAGGCAATGTTGAAGTCTTACCCTGAGGAACATCAAATTGCATTTCACTCGTCTTCGTCCCACTTTTTGGAGTACGCCTTCTTAGTCACATAATACAACAAAGCAATCATTCCTGCCGCCATCAAAAGGGTGATTGCCATCACTCCTGCCATACCCATGGTGCGCCCCTCCTCTCCCAGTATGTTCCAGTCTTAACTATACAGGAAAAGCATTTTTTTGTATAATTCAGTCTGATAGCGTAGAGCAGAAAGAAGGTATGGAATTGGCAGCTGAGATTAGTTATGTAACGACTGAAGAACAACTCCAGGAAGCATTGGATATTCGCAATCATGTTTTTGTCATCGAGCAGCAGGTGCCTGCTGACATTGAGATCGATCAATATGATATCATCAGTCCTGATGTGCATCACGTATTGTTGAGTAAAGATGGACAGGCTGTAGCCACAGGGCGTCTGATCTATTACACCAAGGATACCGCCAAAATGCAGCGTATCGCTGTACTCAAATCTCATCGTTCGTTCGGTTACGGACGTGTGCTTCTGTTAGCCATGGAAGAACGAGCACGCGAATTGGGATTGGCCTACTCTGTTTTGGACGCACAATGCCAGGCGCAGAAGTTCTATGAGAAGCTCGGATATGAAGTGATCTCGGAAGAGCCTTTTTATGATGCAGACATTCTGCACGTTCGTATGCAAAAGAGCCTGTAAATAACCTCTGCGTGCGATATGAAGCTATGTAGTGCATACTTTTTTTTGATCCGGACAGGCTAAAGAGGTAACCAGATTCCTATTTGGTCAGATAAGGAGAGTGTGACATCATGGATCAAACGACACGCGAAAGCTTCACAGCAGTACAAAAAAATGGTGACGGCGATCTGACAGCGTTTCAAACTTCATCCGGACGTGTGCTGGATTACCAACAAGCACTGGCAGAAGTAAAAGCAGGATCAATTGCAGGTGTGAACGTCTTTAAAGGCAAAGACGGCGAAATGTACATTCGCGGTGACGCAGACGGCGACCCAACCAATAACCTTGATCAACTTCCTATCTTCTAATAGATGTATGCTGATTAACATGGCGCCAATCCGGCATTCCGGGTTGGCGTTTTTTACGTTTTAATATTCGGTAAAATATTTCACGGCATTGCCAGCAGGCTGGCTTTTGCGAATGGGCTGTGATTCCTGCTCCCATGCTTGCAGAATTAGTATGCCTTCCAGCGTAGACTTGTTCTCCCACACAATATGCTGCCTGCGCTCAAGCTCCAGCAGTGACTCATGAATGAACGCCTTGGTTCTGCCCGTCTTATTCTCCAGCTCATCCATTCGTGGTACTCGGCGACGCTGCCCCGCATAATTAACAATAATACGCAAAATTTTGCGTTCAAAATCATTCAGCATATTTCTTCCTTCCCTTCCTTATGGAGTACGGGACGCCATGCCAGAATACCTTGTTCAAGAAATGTTCGGGGTGCCCCCTCTTTCCCTGCGGATGCTCTAATCTTACCTTCCCGTACACTGTTGATTCGAATCTGCCGCTGTGTAATATGCCCTGCACGATCCATGTAGACGAGCTCCACCATCTGACCAATATATTTCCCTAGCATAATCATCCCTCCAATAAGAACATGTGTTTGTTTTATTATTATATGCGAACATAAGTTCTTTATTCAACAACTAAAAAAAGGATTTTTTTGAAATAAAAAAACCAGACTCACTCCCTCTCATAGGGAAGTCTGGTTCCTATCCTGCCTTGCTATGCAGTGCATGTTCAGTTCAACGTCGATCCGATTCCGTGAATTGTACTTTTTTCAGCTGCTGGGTAGACGGATTAAAATCAACATTCACAAATACAGCAAATTGTTTACCGTCTTTGTTACGTACCCATAACTTGAACTGTTCACGGGATTGGTCTGCTGTTAGTGAGGTGCGACCGATGTGTTTGTAATCCAAAATATCCACGTTGTACTTGGTTTGTGTTTCTTTCACTGCAATGATTCCCCATTTCGCATAATCCGGAATTGCAGTTGCTGAACTTGTTGCTAGTCCACTTAAACTTAGTATCACCGTCATCAGGGCTACGATGAGCATTCTCATATCATTCACTCCTCGGGACAATGTTTACGTTAGCCTGCCCTGTAGAAGTTTATTTTACACCAGTAGACGAAGGATAAACGTAATCGGTTGCTGGAGCGATTGAATCGTACTGATCGCCATCTTATACCGTTCGATTGGTGATTTGAAGCTTATCCCCCAGTCACCCTCCAATAAAAGATTACGCGGTGGTGGATCTTCCGGCTTTTCCAAACCGTACTTTTCTATAAGCGCATCTCGTGTTTGTTGATCCAGCTCACTTGGATAATCTGCGTATGCTGCCGTAACATCGCTACATCCAAAAACGACAAGCAGCAGGACACCCCATCCTACCATAATCCAACTTTTGCGCACTCTCAGTTTCTCCTTCATTTAAATCAAATAATGACAACCATACTTAACTTCATTTGTCCTGATTGTACATAAATAATACGGGATTGGAAATAACAAATGTAGACTTAACTACATACGCCTTAAGCCTCAATTGCAAAATTATGGGTTTAGCGTATTCGATAAACGTGTAATAGGCCATGACAACATCACTTCATTATTCTGAGCAATCATTTCGAGGAGGTTACACCGAATGTTCAAACGTATGGATGAAATCGCAATTGAAATCCCCAATGTCGAGAGACCGGACCCGAATGCAGCGGCAGCGATACAAGAATTGCTGGGTGGTAAATTCGGAGAGATGTCAACGTTGAACAATTACCTCTATCAATCCTTTAATTTTCGCTCTAAAGAAAAATTGAAACCCTTCTACGATCTGGTGATGAGTATCACCGCCGAAGAATTGGGTCACGTAGAGCTTGTGTCCCATGGCATTAACAAATGCCTCAGAGGTTCCACTGAGTACAAAGAGCCTGACGATACACCACTTGGTTCCGTGAAGGATGCGCGTCTGTCCTATCATTTCCTGGCTGGCGCACAGGGAGCAATGCCTTTCGACTCCATGGGCAATCCATGGACAGGCGCCCATGTTTTTAACAGTGGAAATCTGGTCGAAGATCTGCTGCATAACTTTTTTCTTGAATGCGGAGCACGTACACATAAAATGAAAGTTTATGAAATGACCGATCACCCTGCAGCCCGGGCAGTTGTTGGCTATTTGCTGGTACGCGGCGGTGTGCATGTAGTCGCTTATGCTAAAGCGCTTGAAATCGCAACCGGAGTGAATGTAACCAAATTGGTGCCGATTCCCTCCCTGAGCAACAAATCCTTTAACGAGGCGTGGAAATACGAAGAAAAAGGTCTACACACCAAGCTGTATACCTATAGTGATAAAGACTTTACTGCAATCAGTCAGATCTGGAAAGGAACACACCCCGAAGATGGACAACCGCTGGAAGTCATTCAAGGCGTACCTGAAGGGTACCCGATTCCTGAAGCTCCTGCGGTGGAAGAAGAATTCGCCCCAGGCATTTCGCAGGAAGAGTTCCAGGAAATTGCACGTCGTCTGAAGATGGCGGGAAATATTGCGGATTAAGAAAGCTTTGTTGTAGTGGATGTATTAGTTGTTGTTGATATGGCATGAAAATGGATTAAGCCCTCGGATCTTGCTGCTTCAGTGGCAGGATCGAGGGCTATTATTGATATATTAAAACATGGATTTAATGCTGTTGATGAACTTTTGCCCTGTGTTTGGCTCTGTCAATGCAATGTCCCACATCACTATATTGGTCACCGGATTTGAACCATCGGTTATTACTTTTATAGTCAGTTCATTAACTCCCTTTAACGGAGTTTGAAAAGAGTCAGGATGGTTCTCCCCGCTGTTTGCTGATACAACCAAGGAATAAATTTCTGTGCCATCGGCGATAAAGCTTATTGTAATAGTCTCATGGCTTGTTCTTCGGACAACATCGTCCGGTATAGCGAAATAACCTTTCATATTTTTGTATTTTTTATTTAAGAGATATGAAAACTCATTCGTTTTTTGTTTTTCTCTACTGTACAGATTGATTTGAGGCTCGACATTTGTTTGTCCTACTGTAAAACTGGAGAGTTCTTCATCCCATACTACAGCCCCATCGCTCGAAACAAGTTCATTCAGTGCAACACTTTTTCCGTCAACGTTATCTAAATAATGATTGAGGCCGCCAACAACAGTGATCGTACCTATTGAAAAAATAATCGCTGTCAGGAAGATTCGAATAAGTCCTTTTAATGTATTCCGATGATGCTTTACTATCCGCTGTGCTCCATATCCAACGGCAGCCCCTAAAGTATTAATCAGGATATCGTCTATATCAAACGCACCTAAACGGGAAATCATTTGCACTGTCTCTAACATCGTAATGCAGAGAATGAATATGCTGATAAAGCGAATAAACCCACAGCGAAAGAGGAGCGGAATGACCATCCCGAAGGGGATGAATGCTACAAAGTTCCCCATTTCAAAAAACCATATCTTAAAATCTCTCCCCATTGGAAAATGTAAAGGAATTCCTTCAGGGGTGAAGCTGTATCGCCAGCCCTGATCAGGACTGGCCGAGCTTCTATCGAAGCCCAGGAATAAGAAATACAATGTTAAACAAGTATACAACGATAACAATACAATGATGAATTTTCTTGACTTTCCTTGATACAAAATCAAAATCACACCTTCTTTTTTCAATAAACTTCTACATCATCAAATCATTCCTACACTACAATTTGCAGGACTCACGTTGACTCATGACTCATCACTTCGATCAGCATGTTGGCCCCCAGTCGAAATCCCTGAACAAATGCAGCTTCGCTATGCATACCATCACATTGACCACACAAGTCAAACAACTGTTCTAGCTCACGGAATTCTCCCTCGCTCAATCGATTCTTCCATTGTTCCGTCAGAGACGCAATTTGCCGCCCTAATAATTGGTATTCAGGATGTGTCGGCATCATCGTCTCATCCGGGCGAAGTCGCCCGCTATAAAGTGCTTCCAGAATTGAATTCATGTGCATCCTCCCAGAAATGGATTCGCATCGACTTGAATGAGCGTTCTGCACATGGTAGGATATTTATGCAGTCAGCTCATTGATAGTGATTGCGGGATAGGAAGCAGCGCTGTTCTTCGTGGGACGAACGCTGCTTTCTTTTTTTTATTTTTGGAGTTCGTCGTAAATCTTCTCAATCCCTTTGCGAACGATGTCTGATCGGTTCGTATTCAGCTTCTCAGCCGAAGCATCGAGCTTGTTCATAATTTCATCATCGACACGTATCTCGATCGTCTTGCTTTTGGGTTTGTCAGATTTAGGACGCCCCATCTTTTTGGAGGACATCGCTTCACCTCTTTTTTTGTCCTGACATTAATGTATTATTGTCAGGACAAAAAGTCAATTCATTTGTAAAACATACGTTCTTTATTTTGTGGCTTCCAAATTAAATACATGTAGATCGTCAGTTCAACTCAGAAAAAATATCACTCAAGTTATATGTAGCTATGACTTGTACTTTAAAGTACGGATCTGTTTTTGACAAAAAAACAACCCTGAAAGGCATTAAGCCGTTCAAGGTTGTTAAGGGCTGCTCCTCAATATGAACTTTCCTGAATCACTGAACTGCTTGTTATTGTATTTTATTCAGCAATGGTATTATAACCTCATCCAATTTCTCAAGCATCTCATCCTCCGTAGGATTTTCTAATATTCTTTCTAAATCGCCCTTTAACATAATCAAATATTTAGAAGGCAATCTACTAATTAGTCCCGTCAGCATAAAATATTCCCATGTAGAGTCTCTTATTTTAAATACATTTTGAATATGAGGAATAAGTTCTTCTCCAAATCTTAAAAGTAAATCTTCTACGGATCTGAAAATGGGCCAATTCCCATCCTGCAACCACTCCGTAAGCTCAGGAATGATATCTCGCAACTCTTCATTACCTAATTCACTTAACTTACGCACCGCTTCAAAATCAGACTTGTCGCGGGGAAGCCATTCTCTAACATTCAGACCTATCTCCTCTTTTCATCCAACATTGAAATCCTACATCCTTACTCCTGCTCCCCTAATGGCTCAATGTCTTCTACTTTTACTTCTATTGGATCCTGAGTATCCGACGTTGACATTGCATCTCGCATACGAATGGTCCATGTTCCTATATCCTCATTAAAATCGACATTCTCAATTACAGGAATACGTACTTGCTCTCCGTCTGATGAGTACAATCCAGCCCGGATGGCATCCGCCTCACTCATATGAGCACCATCTGGGGTGGCCGGGCAAGATACAGCAATCGTTTCCGCTCTGGCCTGCCCGGGATAGGGCTGATTTTCCGGGCTGCCATCCGTCCAAATCTCAACATAGGAGCCGATCTGCGGATTAGGCGCATTGGAGAACCATTTTGCCGGATAATACCGACTTTCTCCTTTGTTCGCACCGAAGTCTTCATATGCAGGATCAACCACTAGAATGGAATTGCCTTCGCGGGCAACCACATAACCAGTGAATCCATCTTCACTTGGTGTATTCGCTTGAGTTTGCACTGAATTACAATCGATATGTCTTGAACATCCGGTAAGGCATACGATCAGGATTGAGAGCGATATCAGTACTTGACGAAGATGGGACATATGTAAATCCCCCTTATTTAAACCTATTTCTAATTTCAACGTTCAATATATGCTTATAGTTGCATGCAAACTTACGTTTATCATAAACATGAGGGCAACAAAATCACTTCTTTCTGTACTGCTTATACCCATACCTTCCCCAGATCACTAATGCAACGCATAACAAGAGAGCACAGTATCCCCATGTCAAAAACAAAGCCAGTCCCAATCCAATGTTGGCTCCTATATATCCCCCTCGTAACTCCGTATATAATGCATACCCCAATGGGACGCTACCTAAAATAAAAAGTCCGACTAACCATCCGCCCCAACGTTTAACAGATCCCTCTCTATCCTTGGAATTCTTTTGGATGCCTTTAGCCAGTATAATCAATATTAAAATCAATATTAGCCAGGTTATGAAAATGTACAACATAGCTTTTGTCTCCTCTCCTTCAAATTCCCCTTATTTTTGTAAAAAGGTTTTCCGCCTGTTTGTCCATTGTACTGCCACCCCGCTTTCGATAAACTGATCACATTCGACCGAAATTGATAATGATTATCATTATGCAATAAGTAATTATATGCGGGAGAAACATAACGATGAAAGCAACACGCAAGCTCAGTATCCTTATACTCATGATTACCCTGATTGGTGCGCTGTTATCAGCCTGTGGTAGCAAAGCAGAGCCATCCACTACAACCGCTAAAGCAGAATCAGGTGAATACACTACTTCAACTCAAGCTCAGTAACGTGATATTAGAAAGTAGAAAAAAAACGCCTTCGTCTTACTCAGAATCATGAGTAGACGAAGGCGTCTTTTTTTAGTTCATATACAGCTTCAAATGAAGAGTTAGAGTTCACAAACTCTCTGTTACGTTCAGGCACCGAACTGTGCATAATGCAGACGACTGTATACTCCACCTGCTTCAAGCAATTCTTCGTGTCTGCCCTGCTCAGTAATCCCTTGCTCGGCAACAACAATAATGCGATCCGCATTTTTGATCGTAGCCAATCTGTGGGCAATAACCAGGGTAGTCCGTCCTTCGGACAATTCCGCAAGGGATTGCTGGATTGCTGCTTCTGTCTCAGTATCCAATGCAGATGTAGCTTCGTCCAAAATTAGAATCGGAGGATTCTTCAGGAACATACGTGCAATGGACAAACGCTGTTTCTGTCCGCCGGACAGCTTCACACCGCGTTCACCAATTAACGTGTCCATTCCTTCCGGCATGGAAGTGATCAGTGTTTCCATCTGTGCACGACGAGCTGCCATCCAGATTTCTTCTTCTGTTGCATCCAGCTTGCCATACGCAATATTCTCACGAACGGTTCCATCGAACAGGAACACGTCCTGCTGAACAATTCCGATCTGACTGCGCAATGAATCCAGCGTCATGTCTTGAATCTCCTGACCATCGATCGTGATGCGACCTTCCAGCACATCATAGAAACGAGGCAGCAGACTGCACAGCGTTGTTTTCCCTGCACCCGATGGTCCAACAAGGGCCACTGTTTCACCAGCGTGAATATTCAGATCAATCCCTTTAAGAACAGGCTCCTGATCCGAATAGCCAAAGGTCACCTGCTCATATCGGATATCTCCACGCAGATGAGATACCGTAGTGGCACCCGGTCGATCTTCAACGTCCGGCTCCATATCGAGCAATTCCGTATAACGTTTGAAACCCGCAATCCCTTTTGGATACGTCTCAATAACGGAGTTGATCTTCTGAATGGGTGTAAGAAACACATTGGACAGCATAATAAATGCAATAAATTGACCATAGCTCATACTGCCTTGAATGACAAACCATGTGCCGCATACCAGTACAAAGAGGGATACCAGCTTCATCAGCATGTAACTGATGGAAGAGTTCCAGGCCATGATTCTGTACGCGATCAGTTTGGTTTGACGGAAACGGCTGTTGTTTACAGCGAATTGTGCTTTTTCATGCTCTTCATTAGCAAAAGCCTGAACCACGCGAATACCACTTACATTGTTTTCTACACGTGCGTTGAAATCTGCTATATCTCCGAACATTCGGCTAAATGCCTTGGACATCTTGCTGCCAAAATACAAGGATAGATAAATAATGAGCGGCACGATAATAAATGTTAACACGGCCAGATTTCCGTTAATGCTCATCATGATGCTGAATGCACCGATCAACGTCATTACTGCGATAAATACATCCTCCGGACCATGATGGGCAATCTCGCCGATATCCATCAGGTCATTGGTCATACGAGAAACCAGGTGTCCGGTTTTGGTATTGTCAAAGAAACGGAATGATAACTTCTGTACATGATTGAAAAGTGCCTTACGCATATCGGTCTCGATATTAATACCAAGCTTATGTCCCCAGTATGTAACAACAAAGTTGAGGAACGAGTTTAATAGATAAATCGCGAGCAGCGCAAGACATGCCCATAATATCCAGTCCCAGCGTCCCCCTGGCAAAAGGTCATCCACGACTCTATTGACTGCCAGCGGGAAGGCCAGTTCTAGCAGAGCTACGAAAATCGCGCAGCTAAAGTCCAGAATGAACAGCTTTTTGTAAGGCCTGTAATAGGCAAAGAAACGGCGAAGCATGGACTGAAGTCCTCCTTATAGCAACCATACAACATGATTGCTTTCTATTTCGTTTTGCTCAAGAGATACAGGAAGTACGGGGCACCAATGATGGCAACCAGAATACCTGCCGGAATCTCTGAAGGCTGCAAGATTACGCGTCCCAGCGTATCTGCAACAAGCACAAGCAATGATCCGACCAGTGCGGATGCAGGCAAAAGGAACTGATGTTTTGGTCCCACGAGACGACGTGCCAAATGTGGACCAATCAGACCCACAAAACCAATGCCGCCACTGACGGATACGCATGATCCGGCCAGTCCCACGGCTGCAGCCAGCAGGATCAGTCTTTCGCGTTCCACCGGAGCGCCGAGACCACTTGCTGTTTGGTCGCCAAGGTTCAGTACATTGAGCACACGGGCTTTATACAGAACAAGCGGCACAAGGACAATGAGAAACGGCAGCAACGCCGTTACGAATTTCCAGTTGGAACCCCAGATGCTACCTGCCATCCAGGTGGCCACAAATTGATACTTCTCTGGGCTAAGCCGAAGTGTTAGTACGATCATGGCTGAGCTGATTCCTGCCGCTACACCAATCCCTGTAAGCAACATGCGCGTAGGCATGAGACCTTCTCCCTTTTTGTAAGAGAGCACATAAATCAGAAATGCAGCAAAAGTTGCACCGATCAGGGCCAGGATTGGCAGCAAAAATACCGGAGCCGCCGTTGTTGTCGGGAAGAAGGAAACAAACAACATAACAACCAATCCGGCACCAGCGTTGATACCGAGAATCCCTGGATCAGCCAGAGGATTTCGGGATACCCCCTGCAGAATACAACCGGATAGCGCAAGTCCCGCACCGACCAGAACCGAAATGACGATACGCGGCAAACGGAATTCAAACAAGATCAGTTCCTGCTTAGCTGTCCCACCGCCAAACAGGGTCCGCATCACCTCAAGTGGAGAAAGCCGAGTGAACCCTGTATTCATACTGATAATAAAAGCTGTAATAATCAACGCACCAAGCACAATCATGACAATGGTGCTTTTTGTTCTCTTTTTGCGTTCTGCTCCAACCAAAGTTGAGGATTCCATCGTTACAGAGTCCTCCTTTCTTTACGCGCCAGATAGAGGAAGAAAGGTACCCCAATTAGGGCAACCAAGGCGCCAATTGGCGTCTCATATGGCGGGTTAATCATACGTGCAGCCAGATCCGCGAATACGAGCAGCAGACTGCCCATCACTGCAGAACATGGAATAATCCAGCGATAATCGACCCCAACTAATTTACGTGTGAGATGGGGAATGATGAGCCCTACAAAACCAACAGCACCCACCACGGATACGGCCGTACCTGCGAGGATTAGTACAACAATCAGACCAACCAGCTTGATCAGGCCAGTACGTTGACCCAACCCAACGGCGATATCTTCTCCCAAGCTAAGCAGCGTAATGGAACGGGAGATAATAATCCCTGCAATAAGCGCAGCTAAAACCCAAGGGAACATGACTTCCAACTGGGACCACTTCGTCCCGGCGACACCGCCAGCTGTCCAGAAAGCAAGGTCTTGTCCAATTTTGAAATACAGTGCAATCCCTTCACTGAGTGCTGAAAGCATCGCAGACACTGCCGCCCCCGCCAGAACCAGCCGGAGAGGTGTAAGTCCAGATTTGGACGCTGCACCGAAACCATAGACCAACAGAACCCCAAGTCCTGCACCAACGAAGGAGTACAGAATGATATACATATATGGCATGCCTGGGAAAAAGGCAAAGCAGACAGCGAGCGCAAATCCTGCGCCAGCATTCAATCCGAGCAAACCGGAATCTGCCAGCGGGTTACGGGTCATCCCCTGCATAATGGCACCGGCTACTGCGAAGCAGGCACCCACCATTGCTCCGCCAAGAATACGCGGTAACCGAATCTCCCATATAATCTGATGCGGAGTCAGTTCAGGATTAAAGTTAAAGATTGCCTCCCATACAACGCCCAGCTTGATATCTGCAGCCCCAAACGAAATGGACAGCGCCATACCCAGCGCGAGCAGCAGAATCCCCCCTGTCAGGATCAATGTGGCAGCCCAGGGACGAGTGTGTATTTTGGCTGTCGGTGATTCCGTAGGTTGACTTGCCGGTGAAACTTTCGAACTCATATGTCCCCACCCTTGTTATGAGTGATGTAGACAGATCCTATGTACATAACAATCACCTCTCTATTAATACATAACTGATATTGATTCTCATTCCCATAGATCATTGTATGTCAACTAGCTGTCTCTGGCAATGGACAAATGGGACAAGTTTATTGCATAAATGAATTTTTGTACTAAAAAAAGCTGCATGGAGTATAAGAACTCCAATGCAGCACCTTGGTTTTACATATGATTTAACGACTATGCACAGCAGTCAATGCTGCCAGCACATCCGGCACATCTGTAATAAGTCCCTTCACACCCATATCGATCAATTCCTGCATTTCGGCAGGATCATTCACCGTGAACGGGTGTGTTGCAATTCCCTGAGCCAACGCAGCAGCAACTTCTTCTCGTGTTACAGCAACCTTGTAGGGATGCAGAGCAGAAGCTTCCAGTTTGGCAGCATAATCATATGGGCGGTACAGCTTTTCCATATATAAAATTGCTGTGCGAATTTCCGGGGCAAGACGTTTGCACCTCACTAACGAGGCATGATTAAAGCTGGATAGAATGACCTGTTGTTCCATGCCCCAATTCCGAATCGCTTGTATTAACTTTTCTTCCATTCCCTTATAACTAATAACACCATTTTTCAATTCCAGGTTAAGTAGAATGTCTTTCCCACGAACCAAATCAAATAATTCATCCAAAGATGGAATACGTTCTCCAGCAAAATCGGCATGGAACCAAGCACCTGCGTCTAGAGTACGTAATTCTTCAACTGATTTATCCTTGACCCAGCCTTCTGCTCCGGCAGTACGACTTAACGTCTCATCATGTATCAATACCAGGCTACCATCACTGGAAAGCTGGACATCCGTTTCAATGCCTGTCGCTCCAAGCTGCAAGCTGCGTTCAAACGCCACCATCGTATTCTCGGGGCATACGGCAGATGCTCCCCTATGGGCGATATTTTCAATTCTTTTCATTCCAGCGCCTCCTGAGTTCAACATTAACTCTATGATTCTCACTATAAACGCAGTTTGTCATACCTGTATTAACAGAGCGTTTAATTGTATGCTCCGTCCGCGTATAGGGCAACATCTTGGAGGGCTGGGGATTCACTCATTTTGTGAACTCAATCTGTAAAGCAGACATAATATAGTATCAGTCATAGACAACTGCACTCCGCTGTAAGGAGGTCGCCCATTGAAACCCCTAACGAAGAACAGATCTGTATCTCCCAAATCTTCCTCCAAAAAAGCTCCCTTGCCCAGAATTTCTGCCAAAAGCAGATCCGGCAAACCCAGCAGTAAAACTAGAACGCCCCCCAGACCACGCCAATACATGAAAAAGGCATCCGTTCGAGGGCTGTCTGTTCCCGACAAAACAAGTAATCAATCATCCGTTCTGGATGAACAGAGTCAACTGGATAAGTTGGCTTTTATCGCTGCCATCCTTGCTCTTATTGCAGCCGCAATTGGACTATACATTGCATGGAGAACACTCAGTTTGCCGGGTGATACTGAGGTAACGGTCTAACTCCCCTTGCCCACTCTGTCTCTCTTTTCTATAGAGGCGGAGTTCTTTTTTTTGCAGACAGAAAAAAACCGTTCCCCTGAGACGCCGACCGTACCGGCGCCTCTTTGGAAAGGCCATTTCTTCATCGGGCGTTGCCCCGGCGATTATGTCACCGTCCCGGAATGGCTGCTCGAATTACAGAACGAATGTACGAGAGATGATAACGAGCAGGATGAACAACACCAGAATCGCGCCTGTTGATGTCCATGCTCCACCACCAAAGCCGCCGTATCCGTAACCGTATCCTGTGCCTTTGATTTCGCTCATGAGTGACACTCCCCTCTTTTAAGAAAGTACACTATAGACTATGTTTGGGGAGGGAACTTGCTTGGGCACATCGGAAAGTTTTCCGCTGGAGCGGGTAGTTATTTATCCTGAAGCTGTGACCACTTCTGGGTCAACTGTGCCGGAATATAGGATGACATCCGATTCAATAGTTCAGCCGGATCAGATTCCAGACTCCATAGACTGAGATGTGATGTATTGGAAAATCCTTCATGCACGCTATGCTCAACCATTTTCATCAACGGCTCGTAATATCCGTTTACATTTAACAAACCAACGGGTTTACGATGAATGCCAATTTGTGCCCAGCAAAGAACCTCAAATAGTTCTTCAAATGTACCCATACCACCAGGAAGAGCCACAAATCCGTCGGACAGCTCGGCCATCGTTGCCTTGCGTTCATGCATCGTTCCCACTTCAATCAGCTGCGTAAGACCTCCATGTACGACCTCTCCCCGGAACAAGCCAGTCGGCATGACACCAATTACTTCTCCACCCTGCTCCAGAGCAGCATCCGCGACTGCACCCATTAATCCCATACATGACCCTCCATAGACGAGTGCGTACCCGCTATCGGCGATCTGTTTACCCAATTTAATAGCCTGCTGTGTGTAATCGGGGTGATTTCCCGGGTTGGAGCCTGCAAAAACACATATACGTTTCAATGGGTTTCACTCCTTCTCATGATCTATTTCATTAGTGTATAACATGAATGTAAATACTATGTTACATCACTCATCATACTCAAGTGAATAAAAAAAACACCCGACCGTTTGCAGCCGGTCGGGCTCCCATAATTAGTACACATCATTTAGAAGGGGTTGTTACTGTTTACTATAAAGGCCAAACATTAAATCCATATGATCTTTGCATGAAATGAATATTAAATATCAACCGACTTATCGTATTCCACGCCGTGAGCGCACCACAAACATATGCTTGTCCTTACGAAGAATCCGGCCGTCTGCAAGCTCAACCTGATCATCATCATGCCGTATAATCGTTGTGGATAATGCTACAATTTTGGCCCGACGCCAAATCATAACCTGTGATTTGAAATAGATGGCATTTTCAAATTGTACGGCCTTTTTCATCACATATCCAACCTTATGCACCTCGGATCGCGCTTTTTTCAAGGGAAGGCTCTCTTCAGGCAGAGGCCGGATCATTGCAATATTGTCGAACGATACCTTGATCCGCTTGGGTCCGATTCGTACACAATCCGCTTCTTCATCCCACTCGACCAGCGTTCCTTTCAGTGGCTCTCGTATGCCGGTTGCACGATATACGGCTACTTTCCGTCCTACCCAATGTCGCAATGCCATCGCCCCCCGTTTGTCTAGTTTTCCGGTATCGTCCAATCAATCGGTTCAATACCTTTGGAGGTCAAAAATTCATTGGCTTTGGAAAAAGGACGACTGCCAAGGAAGCCACGATGTGCTGCAAGCGGACTTGGATGCGTAGACTCCAACACCAGATGTTTATCCCGGTTAATGAATGCCCCTTTCTTCTGGGCATGACTGCCCCAAAGCATAAATACCATCGGTTCTGAACGTTCATTCAATGCCCGGATGACAGCGTCTGTAAACGTCTGCCAACCCAGTCCCTGATGGGAGTTAGGCTGTCCTTCCCGTACCGTCAGAACCGCATTAAGCAGCAGCACACCCTGCTCTGCCCAATGAACCAGCGATCCGTGATTCGGAATCGGCAGACCCAGATCCGCGTGAAGCTCCTTATATATATTTTTCAAAGAAGGAGGAACGCGCACCCCCGGTCTGACCGAGAAACTTAATCCCTGAGCCTGACCCGCTCCGTGATAAGGGTCCTGACCGATAATAACGGCCTTGACCTTATGATACGGGGTCAGTTTAAGAGCCGAGAACAAATCTTCCTTGGGTGGAAAGATGGTCTGTGTTTTGTACTCGGCGGCGAGTGCATAACGAATGTTGTTGAAATACTCGGCTTCGGTCTCTTCCTGAAGCACCGTGTCCCAATCGTTTCCAAACATATGTAAAGGCTCCTTTCCCTGATGAATACATATCCGTGCAGTCCACATAACGAACTGCCACCTGCGTGAGCCGTATCCTACGACTCATAGACTATCCACCATTTTAACATAACCGGGGACAGCAGACCAGAAGTGTACATCAGGGGATAGGGTTGCCTCTATAACTAACGTTACTTCAGACCGAGCATGGAATATCTATCGTTGTAAATTGATGCGCTCTGAATCTGAACAACAGAGTTAAAGCAATCCAGTACCTTGTTTATAGATAACTTAATCAGACTTGAACGGGTACGCCCTCATCTTTATTGACCAATAGAGTGCTTATTCTTCTGAGTCCCTCTTCAAGAACCGAACGCGGACATGCCAAGTTTAGACGGATACACCCGCCTCCATTAGCTACAAACATATGTCCATCTTCAAGTAATACCCCCGCTTGTTCAGCGAAAAATAAAGGCAGGTTTACATTTGCAGGGACGTATGCCGTAATATCAATCCATGCCAGATACGTAGCTTCCGGAATATGAAATACCGCCTGTGGCAGATAACGCTTCACATATTGATCCACAAAGGCAAAATTGTCATCAAGATACGTTTTCAACTGTTTCAGCCATTCGTCGCCATGTTCGTAAGCCGCTTGAGTCGCTGCAATGCTCAGCGGATTTTTGAACCCATAATGCCGTTTCTGCCAGATCGTTCGGAGTCCTTCATTTGCAATAATCACATTGGAGAACATTAGGCCCGCCATATTGAACGTTTTGCTTGGAGACATACAGGTAATGATTCGATCCGTATCCGGGAACAGCTTGGCAAGAGGCGTATGCTTCTTACCTGTACGCAGCAAGTCACAGTGAATTTCATCCGATATTACCCACACGTTATGGCTCAGACAGATCTCACCCACACGTTGTAACTCTTCTGTTGTCCATACGCGTCCAGACGGATTATGCGGATTGCAAAAAATACATAACGTAACTTGTTCATCACTGGCTTTGGCTTCAAAATCTGTAAAGTCTATTGAATAATGTCCCTGCTCGTTGATCAAATCTGAGCAAACTAGTTCAATATGATTATGCTCCGCAGCCGATTTAAAATAACCATAGGAGGGCGTCACAATCAGCACCTTCTCATTCGGTTTGCAAATATATTCAACTAATTCATATAGAGCAGGAATGATCCCATGTGATGTCTCCAGATGCTCCTTGGGAAAGGACCAGTCATAGTATCTGTTCATCCAGTTGGAGACAGCTTCGTAGTATGCCGGATCGAACACCTGGGAGTACCCCATAATTTTCCGGTCCAAACGCTCCTTAACTGCTTCCCGTATTTCGGGAGGTGTGGCAAACTCCATATCTCCAATCCACATGCGAATAAATTCTTCATCCTTAAATGGAAATTTCATATCTTCTGTTGCATTAAAAATATATTGACGGAAACCATCCGTATTCATGGCATTGGTTCCTGTGCGATCAATAATCTCATCGAAATCATACTTCATAGCCTTCTGCGCCTCTTTCTCTCTGTTCTCCATCCTGGGATGAGGTTCTGTTAGACACATTATTTCATGGCTTAGAAGTTACATCAAACGCAATAGAATCTATTCAGAAGAAACAAATCCATCTTAATGTTTCGTCATAATAGGTATTTTCATGAAAAAAGTGTTATATTTTTCGTATAGATTGATTTTACCAAGGGGTTTCACCTTTTCTCATATTCTTAAGAAACTTAACAGAAGGAGATCCGATATGAACACCATCAACAAAGAAGTGGGCAAGAAAATCCGTAATTTTCGCAAATGGAAAGGGTTAACGGTCCAGCAGCTGGCGGATCAGATTCACAAAAGTAAAGCTACTCTGTCCAAATATGAGAGCGGTGATATTACACTTGATGTGGTTACGCTGCATCAAATTGCTGATTCATTGAACATTCAGGTGGAGCAGCTGCTGTATATTGAACCCAAGCAAGCCTCTCCTCTTATGAATACGGTACCGTCCAGCTTTTTCAAAAATTCCACGCGGTTTTATTCGTATTTTTATGACGGGCGCAACAACAGCCTCATTCGTTGTGTCATTGACATGATGGCACAGTCGGACGCGAATCGTTATCGAACCGTGATGTATATGAACGTCAAGAATTTTGAGAATTATCAGGAATGCGAAAATATGTATTGGGGCCACACCGAGCATTACGACACACTCACCACGCTGATTCTGAAAAATCAGGCTACACCGCTGGAGAATCTGTATATTAACATTTTGGCATCTTTTCAGGAATCCGAGAAAAAGTGGGGTTTGATGGCAGGTGTATCCTTCCGTCCCTTTATGCCCATCGCTTTAAAAATGCTATTCTCTCGAACACCCTTGCCTGAGAATCAGGAGTTATATAACGAGCTAAAAATGTCTAAAGAAGATCTGCGTACGTTAAAGATCTATAATATGCTCGCCGTCACCTAAATTTTCAACAGATGCTGATGGATCAGATTGATTGATTGGGAAATAACCCCTATATAACAAGAAAAGGGCGGCAGTTATAAGCTATTACAGCTCATAAAAGCGCCCTTTGGGATCAGATGTTTATTACTTCACACTTCGACTTTGATATATTATTCGATTAATTCTTGATCAAATCAAGGGTTTCGTCAAATAATTGCTTCTGGTCTTCAATCTTGTTTTCATTACCGATAACACAGCGTTGCTGCTGTTCCAATATAGCGGATACCACTTCGGCAAAACCTATAATGTCACTTTCTGTTGTGCTTAGCACTTCATCCCGTTCTTTCTGAAGATCGGCTTCGGTGACATTAGACAGATAACATTCCAGAGAGAATGATCCTTCGCCATAAGGGGTCCTTGGTGTATCGAGGTCCTGGATGGCGCCAATGATATATCTTGTCATTTCCCGTTTATCTGCTTTGAAATCCTTCAGGTATTGCGGCATCTCTTCATAAACTTTGTATGTTTTTTCGAGATTCGGGTCGCGGTACGATGCTACATAGCTATCTCCATTACGTCTGAAGCCTGACATGCAGCCGTATGCTCCGCCTTTGGCCCTGATATTGTTCCACAAATAATCCAGAGAAAGAATCCCCTGCAAGACACGCAGCGAGCCGGTATACGAATACCCTTTATCGATAAAATTACCTGTTTGAACGACATATTGGACTTCAGATGGAGATCTGAATCCTTCTTTATGATGTACAGGTGTAAATGCCTCTTTTTCTTTGGCAACATCTTGGGTGAACAGCTTCGCTTTCAAATCGGATACCTGTTTCTCCAAGCCTGCATATCCCTGATCATCCGCAGTGTAACTCACCAGCAAGTTTTCCGGTCTGAAAATAAAGCTAGTCAACGATTGAAGGCTGGTCGACAGTTCTTCTTTTCTAGCCTCAAAGTTCGCCTGAAGCTCCTCAAGCCACTGGTAAAAGGCGATGCCACTAACCGCTTCCCTGAAGTCTGCGACAGCCGAGTGTTTAGAGGTCGAACGGCCAATTCCCGCTGAATGCCCTCCGCTGATCAGATTGCGCTGCAAGTTGCCTTTCAACTGGGCAATAATTTCGTATAAACGCTTCGAATCATCAAATTTGGACGTAAACACAATTTCCTTGATCATGTCAAAAGCAAATCCAAGTTTGTCATAGAGTACTTTGGCGTTGAATTCATACGTAGCCTTGAAATCACGGTGCTCATGCGCGTTTGCATACGTACCGATGCCACTATGAATTCCCCCGGAATGAATGTGAATCTCATTCGACAATTCATTAAATGAGAAATTCTGAGTGTCGACGTAACCGAGCACACTTTTCAGCAATCCAACATACGGCAGCAAACGCCGTGGGACTTCCTTAATATCGAACAACAGTCTCAGATAACCGATCCCATTCGTATAGATATTATGGTGCAGTACCGTTGTACCTTCGACCTGATTTACCGTCTGATACAGCGTCGATGCTTTCGGTTCAATATCCTCTATCGACAACGTCGGAATGACCTGCTGTTGTTCCTTGGTTGATGGTGCATTCTGGTACTCGGCGAGAGCCTCGGTTCTCTGAATGAGTTGCTGAATCTCTTCCTGACTCAGTCCAGCCTGAACTGATTTCAGATGTGCTTTCAGCGCCTCCTCTTTGCGTGCGTTCAATCCTTTATCCGGCGTGACAGCAACGAAAGAAGTATGTGTATTTTGCAGTAAATACGTCTCAATCAACTTCTCAAAGTAACCCTCGGTCATCTTCGTTCTGAGCTCGGCGAATACGTCATTCGCTTCCAAATGAGTAAATGGCGCTTCGACATCATACAGCCAGCTTTGCAATGAGGAGAAACCGTAGATTAATCCTTTGGGCATTCTTCCATAATCCGCTTCACGGTGGTTGAACTCATAGGAATTGATACCTGCGAGCAGCGCTTTTGGATCAAAACCTTCTTTCACAACACGCTCAAGCACCTCTTTTACCGTCCCCAGAAAATCTTCTTTGCTCGCCAGATTGCTCTTCTTCAATCCAACGGTGAACACGGGCTGATACAGGCTGTCATCATACGTACCATATACATCTTTCGCAATGCCCTTATCCAATAAAGCCTGCTTCAGAACCGCTCCTGGAGCGTTAAGCAATGCGTACAGCAAAATTTGAAACGAGATGTTTAATTCCTTGTCCAGACTTGTTCCAATGACCGCATTATAGGTCAAAAAGCTGTTATCCACTTCTGATTCGGTACTTCCGGCAGAATATGTCTTGACTGCGTCCACTCTTTCTCCGAATGCAGGTTGAAGCTGAATGGCAGAATCAATCTCAATTCGATCATATTCACTCAGATAGTTCTCATCTAACCACTGCAATTTCTCTTCCATATCCATATCCCCATACAAATAAATGAAGCTGTTGGACGGATGATAGTATCTGGAGTGGAAATCCAGCAAACCTTGATAAGTCAGATCGGGAATGGCATCGGGAAATCCGCCTGATTCACAGGAATATGTAGTATCCGGGAAAAGTGAATTCAGAACTTCCCTGCGTACAATCCGTTCCGGTGAAGAAAAAGCACCCTTCATCTCGTTATATACAACGCCGTTATAGGTTAACTCATCTTCAGCTGAGGTCAGGTTGTAATTCCAACCCTCCTGTAGAAATATTTTTTCATTATTATAAATATTTGTGTGGAGTACCGCATCCAGATAAATATCCATCAGGTTATGGAAGTCATGATCATTCCGACTTGCAATCGGATAGATTGTTTTATCGGGATATGTCATCGCATTCAGAAATGTATTAAGAGAACCCTTCAGCAATTCAACAAAGGAATCCTTGGCCGGAAATTTCTTGGAGCCACACAGTACGGAATGTTCCAGAATGTGAGCTACACCTGTATTGTCTTCCGGAGGAGTACGGAAACCGATACTGAACACTTTATTATCATCCTGATTAGATAAGAGTACAATTTTGGCTCCGGATTTCTGATGTTCCAGGAGATACGCATCTGACTTCAACTCTTCGATTCTGCGTTCCTGCAGCACCTTATAGGGCTTAAGCTGTTTCAACATGGGTCGAGTCCTCCGTCCATAAAATTGTTTAGTTTGGTATGCAACCTTGAGTTCTTCAAGTTCAAAGATAAAGGTAATTTATACCTATGGATAGTATACACTATCGTTGCATGTCTTCCTAACGGGCAGCCATAGGCGTCTTCTGATATGTATTATGATTTCCGCCATAAAATAATCGCTGGCACACAAAAGATTTTAATTAAATACAAAAACCTTGTTCTTCTCCCTTTCAATACGTGTGAAATAAGATCTAAGCCTATATGCTGCATAAATATGAAATTGGGAAGAGACACTACAATTACCAATATATCAATGATTCTGCGAGCGCTGACTCGCTTTTCCGAGGAGATGAGACAGATGAGTGGCTGGAAAAAAATCAAAAAATACCTGATCGCTGATTTGTCGGAAGGCCCTACACCTGATGAGCCCTTTTCCCTTGGACACTGGAATACTGAAAACAAAAGAGACACGAGTCAGCCCTCCTCCTGGGGGCGCTGATTATGGGACAGGCTGCTGTACAAGCTAACATCGTTAGTCCAATCATGGTTATTATCACGTCGGCCACGGCGCTTGCCTCCTATCCGATTCCCAACTATAACATGCAATTTGCAACCCGAATCCTCCGGTTTGTTTATTTGGCCTGTGCTTCGTTTATGGGCTTAGTCGGTATTCTGCTGCTGTCGATGATTTTGTGGACGGACTGGATTGCCACCAACCGATTCGGAGTGCCCAGCCTGGCTCCAATTACACCTAAACATCCGGGAGACAATTCTCTTCTCCGTAACCCATGGCATCACCAGACTCGCAGACCCGCTTCGCTGCGCCCGCAAAAGAAACAAAAAATGGAGGAAACACATGATACAGCTCCATCCTCTCCTTCCGGAGAAGAAAGAGGCCCCTCGTGAAAAAGAATTATATCGGTGTTTATGAAGCGGCATCGATCGGGATCATTTTCATCATCACCAAGATCTTTTTGCCATTTCAAAGATCTCTGGCAGAACTGGGCGGGTCTGCAGCATGGATTATTGTACTCATCGCGGCTGCTCTGTGTCCGCTGACATGGTGGGCGATCCGGGGAGTACTGCAAAACGCAACTGAAGGTTCTACACTCATGGAAGCGACGGAGGAAATCTGGGGCTCGGTGATAGGTACATTACTGAATCTCATTTACTTTTGTTTCTTCTTCATGATCACCTTTCTGGTTCTGCGCGAATTCTCGGAACTGCTCACTTCCGATATTTTACCGCGGACACCTCTTAATATTGTTCAGATCTCGCTGCTGATCTCCATTTCCTTTATGGCCCATTCCGGTATTGAGGCGATTGGACGCCTATGCTGGATCACTATCACCCTGATTGTAGGAAGCGTCATTATCGTACTTTTGGGCGGATTAATGACCCATTCGGAAATCAATGCGCTATCTCCCTTTTGGGGAACGGGCCGTGCGGAAGTGTTGAAATCCGGAATTATCAAAAGCTCCTTGTTTTCGGAAATGCTTGTGTTCGGATTCCTTCTGCCCAGATTGCGGAAAAAGAAGGAGTGGGGACGTGCGGCATGGTGGTGCATTTTGATTTCATCGCTCATGCTATTTGGCACCACCATCGTGTATTTGTTTGTGTTCCCATGTCCAACAGCCATCCGGCTTAATGTCCCGATGTTTGAAGTGAGCCGTTTAATTATTTTTGGCCGATGGATTCAGCGTCTGGAAAGTCTGTTCCTTATCGCATGGCTAATCAGCGCCGTAATTAAGCTGGCCATCGGATTATATTGTGCTGCTGCGACAATGTCCCAGGTTTTGAAGCTGGACAAGGTCAAACCGCTCATTTTCCCGCCATGCCCAAGTCAAACAACAGCATGAGTAGCGAAAGCAAGTCAGAACCCAAGAGCATAGTGAATATTTTCTCTCAAGAAGGTTCAAGCCTGTCTGCTGCAATGCTTACAAGTCAAAGCTATGTAGCCCGAAGGCTAACCCTCATTCATTCTAAGGCATTCATCATTGGTGGTGACATGGCCCGCCAGGGCATTATGCCGGTTCTCGGTGAGGTTGTACGAAATTCGGAATTCCGACGAACAGTCAGTGTAATTACGGCAAAAGGTCGGGCAGATTCATACATCCATAGTATTAAACCTGTAATGGAGGATGATATTGATCTGTGGTTTGAGCTTGAGATGGACCCTCATAATACAGGAGCCATCACGCCCAAGAGATCCCGTTTTCACGATTTTTCCTGGACATTGAACAACCGGGAACCGGAGGCACAACGATTCTGTCAGCGGCACGTCCTGATGTGGAGAAAGGTTCCTTGAGTCGGAACGAAGAAGAGTCATCATCTGACTCAAAAGGAGAGCCACCCATCACAAGTAACACTTATGCTGGAGATCTTCCCAGAAAGGGAGAAACCCCCATCGATTTTTTTGGAAGTGCGGTATACAAGGGGCAAAAGCTAGTCGGTTACCTTACCGCGCTAGAAACCAAAACGCTCAACATTCTGCGTGGGGAGTTTGAAGAAACCGTCATGGAATTTCATGATCCGGTTGATCCCAAGTACAATCTGACCATCAGTATGGATGCGCTGAAAAAAAATCCCCTTACCTTAACACGCACAGATGACCAAATCGACATCTCCCTATCTACCCCCATGGTTGGAGAATTGATAGGTTCCATGTCAAAGGTGGATTACACGTTGCCTGAAAATATTAAATTGTTAGAAAATTCTATTCAAGAACAATTGGCATCCATGGCATCAGATCTTCTGGATAAAACACTCTATAAATGGAATGTGGATTGTATACATATTGGAAACCGCCTCCGGGCCACTTTCCCCACACTTCAGGAGTGGTACGCCTATAAGTGGCGAGAACATATCAAAGAAACGAAATACCATTTGAATATTCGTTTTCACATGAAGAGGCATGGAGATCAGGTCGGTCCTGCCGTTGAAGGAGATGAAATGAAAAAATGACGGCTGTAATAGCAAAACTCTTTATATTGGGTGTGCTTTCCATGTGGGCAGGTGTCTATATTGGAAGTCTGGCTCCAAGACTTTGGAAACAAAAGAATTACAGGGGCGCAGCAGGCACTGCGATACTTGCGGGATTGACTATGGTTCTGCCGGTGGTTTTTACGCTAATCCGGGACAATTAAGAAATTTCTCCGATAAGAGGAGTGAAGTTTACGGTATTTTTCCCTACTGTATAACAAGGGAAACGGGCTCAAATTTTATAATTATTGTTTTATAAGTAAAAATATAGTTGTTTGCCAAACTTTTACTATGATATACTAGCCTCATACTAATTTTAGGAGGTATGTTTATGAAAAATGTAAGAAATGTCTTGATTTTATTAACACTTACACTCTCAATTTTCACCATTCCTTCCCTATCTTCACAGGTTCTTGCTAAAGAAATAACAACTAATTCTTCTGTTGTAACTCAAGGGGAACTGATCACAACTGTTAATTACAACATGCTCAGGAATTCATCTGTAAAGCTATTCTCTGCCAATCAAAATATTCAAATCCAGTCTGGTGGACACCTTATTTCAATAAGCAGTGGGGGAGTGGTTTCATCTAATAATTCCCTTGGAACGGCTGTTGTATATTCTTTTAATCCTAATGGTGATTACGTAAAATACCTCATAACTGTAAATGCAAGTTAATGAGCTAAATAGCAAAGATCTTGAAGTTTGACTAGCTCAGAAATAGATTTTCTTAACCAAAGTCATGTAAAACTGCCTGTTATTTTATATTCTACCATTTCGCAATCAGCAATTAAGAAGCCGCCATGCTCTTTCATGCGGTTTCTTAATTTTTTCTATTACCCCAATATACTCTGAAATAGATTTAAGGGTTACGTTGTCCTCAACTGAACATACTCCAAATGGAAAGGCGGACATTACAGATACAAAAAACGAAGCATCCGAAGATTATGTAGATATGCCACAATGGTATATGGAGCAATTGGCAACACACATCAAAGCCATGCGCAAATTACGCTTTGAAACTAAAGCAGCGTGGACATGGAAAGGCGGAGATAGAAACTTTGTATTCCATGCAGGGACTGGTAAACCTTATTACCATGCTTCCCCATCGCAACAGTGGACAATATGGTGTAAGCGGAATGGATTCCGCAATGTATCCCTACATGGTCTTCGGCATACAAAATGCGACCTATTTGCTTGGTCAGGGTGCATCCATTAAAGAGATTCAACATCGGCTACGACACTCGACATCCCAGGTGACCACAGACACATATGCTCATGTCACCAAGAAATTAATTCGCAAAACAACAGCGCACCTCGATGTCTTCGAACCAAATCTCGTCCCCAATCCGTCCCCAACGAAAAACAGATGCTCAATCCCTGTGACTCAGGCAATTCAATGCAAACTATAAAAAAAAGGAAACCCCTTATGTATCAAGGAGTTTCCTTTTCTTAATGGATGCCGAGGACCGGGATCGAACCGGTACGGTAGTCACCTACCGCAGGATTTTAAGTCCTGTGCGTCTGCCAATTCCGCCACCCCGGCATGGGTATGTATTTCTTGGCGACAAGAAATATCTTACCATGAAATTTATAGCTTTGCAATACCTTAATATAAAATTATCCAAAAAAAATGAAACAGGCACTGCCAGCTTAGCGAGCAGTGCCTAGAAAGTTCGAGTTGCGGTCTCGAACTTTCTTTAAACCATCTATATTAAGGGAGGTGTGAAATAAGAATACCTCCCCAACATTAAAGAAACCTAAAATCAGGCTTAAATTAAACTAAAAAAGAAGAATAGGTTCAATTCGGGCTGCCTCTTCCTCGCTGCATTCCACAACCACCAGGATATGCCCCTGCACCAGCCAATCTTCATAGTAATTAGCATCTTCTTCAGAGACCCCTGCTTCTGTTAAGGTAAGCACCAGATCATCCGTCTCATTTCCAATCTCGTTGCCTGCAAGTTTGCGTACCGCTTTTCCGATGGACATCGTCTGATCCATCCGCTTGCCCAGACCAGCAAGCACCCCTTTAAGCACGCCTAGTGCACCGTCTGATCCTGCGCCCTTCAGAGGCATAGGCAAACCAGTCTTCTCGCTTACCACTTCGAGATTAACCTGTTCTTTGGCTACCGCACCCAAATATTTATCTGCTATACCTTCCTCTTTCAATTTATTTAACATGATAATGGCTTCATTCTCCGTGCGTACGAGTCCGATAAGCAATTGTGTCATTATACTTCCCCCTCCTTTTACCCTTATATAACCCTGGTTGCTTCTTCAAAAACGGATCTCATATAATAAGTCCTTTCACCTATGTAAAATTTAATTTCTGATCTGGAAATCTATACCTAGTTCTGATAGACTAGATAAAGAAGACAAATTAACCATTGAAATTATTGACATATCGAATTACTATTCCATAACCAGGAGCAATGACATATGAAAAAAGAGGTAGAAATTGCCATTCGACGCAAACAACAAATCATCGTTCGTAATACAAGTGGACAAACGGTAACTGGATTTCCGGAACGTACAGCCGATGCTTCCATTCTTTCCTTACGGACAGTTCACGGAAGCCTGTGGATTCCATTCGACGAAGTAGAACAAGTCACACGTCTGTTAAGCATTCGCTCTCATCATTTAAGTGGAATGCAGTTGTGTACGGCTGATCTGTAAACAGGGAACAAGCACTTCATGTATTTATACGTGAACTAGACGTGTTTATTTCGTCATTCATAAAATAAAACCAGACGCATCATGAACTGCACCCCATTTGTTAGCCACGACTAACAATGGAGGTGCAGTTTTTTTGCCTAAATTCAGTTTAGATGAGAAATTGAAAGCCATTCATAGATATCAGAATGGTACTGAAGGAGTCAAAAGTATTGCAAAATCATTACGGATAAATCATGAAACTTTACGTATGTGGATTAGGCAATACGAATATCACGGCGTCAAAGCTTTTGAAAAGAGCTATACAGCTTACACTAAGACATTTAAACTAGACGTACTCACCTATATAAACGAGAATGGGACGTCTCCAAATGAAGCTGCGGTCATTTTCAATATACCCTCTCCTAGGATTATTAGAAAATGGCGTATTCAATTCAATGAGGATGGAATGGACGGCCTGAAATCAAAGAAAAAGGGGCGTCCACTCATGAAAAATACGAACAAAAATATGACGAAGAAGCTAGAACCTGGCCATGAATCAGTTGAAGCTCTACAAGCTGAATTAGAACGTTTGCGTATGGAAAACGCCTATTTAAAAAAGTTGAATGCCTTAGTTCAAAACAAGGAAAAATCACCAAACAAGACAAAGCGCAAGTAGTCTATGAATTAAGGCTTGAATTCCCGGTGGTTGCATTGCTAGCGTTCGCTGAAGTCCCACGTAGCACCTTCTATTACTGGGTGAAACAGTTTGACAAGCCCGATCTAGACGCAGACCTGAAACTCCTTATTCAATCCATTTACGAGGAACATCAGGGGCGTTATGGCTATCGTCGTATCCGTGATGAACTAGTTAATCGTGAACACCGAGTTAACCATAAAAAAGTACAGCGTATCATGAAAGAATTAGGCCTGAAATCAGTAGTGCGTATGAAAAAATATCGTTCCTATAAAGGAACAGTGGGTAACATTGCACCAAACGTACTGGATCGTAACTTTCAAGCAGAAAAACCAAATGAGAAATGGGTTACCGATATTACGGAATTTAAGTTGTTTGGAGAAAAGCTTTATTTATCACCTGTTCTGGACTTATTTAACGGTGAAATTATCACGTACACAGTAGGATCTCGCCCTACTTATTCATTAGTCTCCGACATGCTAAATAAAGCTTTTAAACGCTTATCCAACGAGGATGAGCTCCTCCTGCATTCGGATCAAGGCTGGCACTACCAGATGAAGCAGTATCAACATGCTTTGAAGGAACGGGCGATTATCCAGAGCATGTCACGCAAAGGAAATTGTTACGATAACGCAGTAATGGAGAACTTCTTTGGCATTATGAAGTCAGAATTTCTCTATCTTAATGAGTTTGAAAGTCTAGATGACTTCAAGCAAGAACTAGCACAATACATCGATTACTACAATGACAAACACATTAAGTCAAAATTAAAAGGCATGAGCCCGGTACAATACCGAATTCATGCCATACAGGTTGCATAAAAATATTTGTCTAACTTTAAGGGGTCACTTCAATCAACGTCTGGTTTTATTTTTGCCTTTTACTTTACACCACACTCTTTCAAAGCCAAGGCATTTCTCCATCAAGACCTTTCTCATTCATAGTCCGTCGTTATTTCACCACAAACTTTACTCGTGTTCCATCCGGATATGTACTTAGCTGGTTTCCCACCCATGAGCCTGCACCACGATTATCTTTGGGACTAATATATTGGATATCCGCACCCGCTCCGCCTTCCGCACACATCGCCATTGGCCATTCATCCCGATCTTTCCCCTTTTTGACCGGAACACCTTTGAGGGACAAATCCCGATTACCTTCAGCTCCACTGCGATCAATGGTGCATACATCCGAATGTCCTGCCTTGATGGCCTTCTTGATATGATTGGCCGTTTCGGGATAGCGCTCGGCCGGGAATGTGATGGTATGATCTACGCTCCCCTTGCTTCCTCCAAATTGGGACGGTATATCCAGAGACCATTCTCCCCCAACCCATGCATAGAGAGCTACCATTAACATGGCCACCAGCGTCAATATCTGCTTTTTAAATCGTTGCTTGCCCTTGCTCCTTTTACTTCTGCGTCTTTTACTCATGCTGTTTCTCCCCCATTCAACACTTGCATTATACCAGAACGCCAGTTCGCTAAACAATATAAAAAAACATAAAAAAACAGCCGACACTTCCCGGCTGTTCGTTCTGTATAGACTACCCTACGTTAGGAATCGCCTGTTGTCGAAGTAAAGGCAAGGTTACCTCAAACTTCGTACCTTTCCCCTCGGTACTCTCCACCGAAATTTGACCATCCATCAATTCGAGCAACTCTTTGCAGATGGTGAGTCCAAGTCCGCTGCCGCCAAATTTGCGTGCATGAGAGATGTCTGTCTGCGTGAATGCTTCAAACAATTGATTGATTTTATTATCTGGAATGCCAATGCCGGTGTCATGTACAGTGAATACCAGAATAACGGTATCCCCTCGCCGCTCCTCAACGTCCATCTGTAATTGCACTTCACCTTGTTCCGTGAATTTAATGGCGTTGCTGAGCAGGTTATCCAGCACTTGTCGGAGACGCAGAGGATCACCTGTGAGTACATCAGGAGTAGTCAGATCCGCATGACAGAGCAAGCGAATTTGTTTATTCTGCGCCGCAGGTTCATGCGTTTTAATAATCTGTTGAATCAGCTTCAACGGCTGAAATTCGATTTGCTCCACTCTCATTTTCCCTCTGCCCAGCTTGGCCATATCAAGACTATTGTTGACAATGTTCAGAAGAGCCTCCCCTGACTGACGCGCAAGCTCCAGGTACTCTTTTTGCTCCTCACTGTTGTCACCCATGCCCACAAGTTCGATCATGCCCATAATCCCGTTCAGCGGCGTGCGAAGTTCATGGTTCAGCTTCCCAATGAACTCCAGCTGTCCCCTACTGTTCATTTCTGTCAGCGAAGCTGCCATACGTAACTGCTGCTCAGCATATTTTCGCTCCGAAATATCGTATTGAATCCCTACAAAAAACAAACATTCCCCTGAATCATCGAAAATCGGATCAATATTCAGTTCATTCCAGAATTTCTGTCCATGCTTCGTATAGTTTAGAATCTCTGTCTTGATCGACTGACGCTTCTTCAATGCTTCGCGAATTTTCTGTACGGTTTCCGGATCCGTATCCGGCCCTTGCAGGAACCGGCAATTCTGTCCAATCGACTCTTCCGCACTATATCCGGTTAATTCACTAAAATATTCATTTACATACATTAGCGGAAAATCAGGCAAGGTAGCATCGACTACGGTCACGGAAGATTTAATCTTAGAAATTATAAATTCCCATTGTATAGCGAGTTGATTGTATTTAGTCATGCTTCCTCCTTCATCTCACCAAACTTTGTTGTGTTGAGTTCATGCTCCTAATGCAGCTATCGATAACCCGATGGTATGTGATTATATAAAAACAATATAATTAATTGTAACATAGTTATTCAAGCCATGTGTTCCTTGGGTAATATCTGAATAATACATTCACAAAACTTATCATCTCATCAGGAGGGTC
The DNA here is from genome assembly GCF_028771845.1 of Paenibacillus marchantiae. NCBI lineage: Bacteria > Bacillati > Bacillota > Bacilli > Caryophanales > Paenibacillaceae > Paenibacillus > Paenibacillus marchantiae. The sequence goes on from NZ_CP118270.1 coordinate 5,998,747, forward strand.
ACTCATGAAATTTTTATTAATCGTTATTATTATTATTTTGCTTGTTTTCTTCTTCTCCAGACGTAAGCGTTAATTTTGAGCGGGTCGTGTAAAATGAGGAAGGAAGATCGGGTATGAGAACCCTCTTTTTTATATTCATGACACTTTGTATCATTAATTTGTGCTTCCCGAAATTTGGCTGGTACTTGCGTTATGGCTGGATTTCTCGGGGAGAGGCTGAGCCCAGCAGACCGTATATGGCGATGACCAGAATGACCAGTCTGTTGATGCTGCTTATCGCTTTTACGCTCGTTGTGGCTTGAATTATAGAAACCAGAACGGCAGCTATCCCTTGGGACAGCTGCTTTTTTGCTGCTTCAATGACGGGAAAATGACAACTTTGTTTGTGGTGCGTTTGCAACGATACCCGTAATATATAATTATCGTTGTGGAAAGGACACCTTAGCATGAACATCGCATTTTATCCATATTGGGCTGCCAAAACGCTGCTTTCTCTCATTAATGTTATATATATCATGGTTATCACGACGTTTATTTACGGTCAGACCGGGTCTGTCCTTTACGCTGCGCTGTTTCCATTCATTCAAATGTCAGCTCGTATCGTCGCAGGGTTCACTGCACCACTGCTTGTGAACCGTTTCGCATTCTCCAGGCTGATTATTAGCATTCCTTTAGCCAAAACATTGATGATAACCGGAATCGCCATCGCATTTACCGATCTCACTGCTCACATTCCTCTTCTGCTTGTGGGAATAGCGATCCTCTCGTTCCTGGACGGATGGGAATCTCCATTAATAAACACATTAACTCCACGATTGGTTCAAGGAGAAGATCTGGTGAAGGCGAATAGTTTTCTCTCATTCTCTACTCAGACCGTGACGATCATTGGATATGCGATGACAGGATTCATCGTTATGCACTGGGGGGCTTCACAAACATTCTGGGCGGCTACAAGCTTATCCTGGGCTGTCCTGCTTCTAATGATTACGATCAGTTCACTTACCCGCGATATGCAGGAAAAAGTCGAGAAATCCACTTCCAGATGGGATGTATTAAGGGAAGGTTGGCTTATCCTTTGGAAAAATCGATCGTTGCGCCTGATAACGTTCATGGATCTGGTTGAAGGTCTTGCTGGCTCCATCTGGATCGGTGCTATCACGCTTGCTTTTGTGAAAGAAGCTTTGGGCCAAGAGGAAGGTTGGTGGGGACTTATCAACTCCAGCTATTCTGCCGGCACCATTCTTGGGGGAATTCTGGCCATCGCCTTGGCCACTCGCATACAAAAGCACTTGATCTCCAGTATGGCCATAGGTTCTCTTCTCTTCAGCTTACTGACCATCGCATACGGTTTAAACAGCCTTCCTTGGCTTGCTCTGGTATTGTGTATGCTTATGGGTCCTGCTTATCAAATCCGCGATATTGCTCAGCAGACGGCTTTTCAGACCCGTGTGCCCATCGAATCACTGACCAAAGTAAACGCAGCACATGGAATTATTCTCTCAGCTTCCATGAGCATATCTATGGTAATCTTCGGTCTGATTGCTGATCAAATGGGGATTCGGCTAGTATATTTGATTGGCGGTGCCTTATTCATCGTATCCTCCCTGTGCTCTTTCCGGTTAAATCGAATTAAAGAGCAAAATGATTGAATCAAAAAAAGACGAGCACATATCTGCTCGTCTCTGCTGCATCCGAACATCATCGGTGCAGCCATTTTATTCTCAATCCAATCGGTAATCTGTCAACGGCTTGCCTTGTTTATAATACAGCGCTGGTGACAGTATATTGAAGAAAATATGCACATCAGGCAAATCCGCTTCTTCCAAAATAACCTGCATTGAGGAAGCGATACGATTATGAATCTCCTGATCACGTTGGAACATCAAGATCTCTACTGAAGCCGGAGAAGGAGTAAGGGCTTGTACGTCATGACGTTCTGCCTTCATTCTCTCCCGCGGGATATTGGTAATCAACGCAAATTGCTCAGTGATGCGAGGTACAACTTCCTCCAGCTGAGGTCCTGTGAATCCTTTAAAACGAATAAACGGCATTGCTATCCCTTCAATCTCTATTATTAGTCTCTTATGTGATTTTAAGCACATTGTTTTCGGTTGTCAAATCTCTTTCATCATATCATTTTTTTCATAGAAACGCAGAAAAGCCCCGCTGAAGTCTCAGCGGAGCATACACGCAACCAGGGTCTCACCTTGTTCTACAGCGGCTTACAGCCAGAAAGATTTAGTGATGATTACGAGCAGGATGAAGAGTACGAGAATTGCGCTTGTGGAAGTCCATCCGCCAAATCCACCAACATTGCCGCCACAACCGTATCCAACTTCACTCATTTGATTGGCCTCCTTTGAATTTCAAGGTATGCCATAACATATGTCGATTCTAACATGAATGACCGGGCTATACGGCAAGCTAACCGGCCCAATCATTGTGTATTCTGTTAGTTGAATTATGCCGAAGGAATGACTTGGATGTTGATGTTCACATCATTTCCTGATACTTCACGATAGAAGTCTGCTGTATTTTGCTTCTCCAGGACAATCAAACGAGTACGTGTATCGTTTCTGGACGCCAAAACCACTTGGCCATCCGGGGCAATACAATAAGCGATTGGAATTGAAATTTCACTGTTACGATATGAACCGTCCGCATGGCTGGTCCCCATAACAATGCATTGATTTTGTATCGCCATCTGCCGCGCTTCTTCAACCCACTCTGTATACTGCTCTTCACTGAACATCCCCACACCAATGGAATGCATAATCAAATCCACTCTGCCAATATTCTCGTTGCGAAATCCTTGCAGTACCAGTTCGTCACATAACAATGTGCTTATGGTCCAGTCCTGTTCCTTAACTACCTCAGCAGCGGTATACTTCGCTTTCTCCAATACAGTCTCCCCAGCCTTGTTAATAATGATCGCACGGTCCTTGGGACGTTCATCCAACCTGCGATGACCTGATACAATCATCGTTCCATATACAGCCGCCAGACGGCTAGCCTCTTCCACGTTCTGATTCAGATAGCCTTCAGGAAAGAACAACACATCCGCTTCTGGATGTTGTTTCAATTCCGCTTCCAGCTGCAGCAATTGTTGTTCCAACCTGGGTTGTCCAATAATAATCTTCAACGTTTATCCCCCATTCATGAATAAAAGCCGGTTCATACCTGTATCAGGTATGAAACCGGCTTAAAGGTTGTACAGGCAGGATTCCTGCTCACCGCACTTCGCTTCAAGAGTAATTGTCTTTGGCATATCGTTACGTCTAACAATTACTTTTACAGTTTAAATGATATGTAGTTAGGAATTTCTGTGTTCAATTCTATCATAAATCTCCTGCCCGTCATAACCTCGATCTGTAGCTATATCTTTGGCAAAAAGTACCATATCACCAGTCGCAGCTGAATTTGCGCCCAACGCTCCCACAACCGCCGCAAGTGGATACAGCAAAATGGTCAGAACCTTCTTCATGCACTCATCTCCTCTTCCGTATACAGGAAATTTTTGTGTGATCATCCTAATAATACGATGAAAAGAAGTAAGTTTCAATCTTTATAGACACTCGAAGCTTTTCAACAAATCTATTGCTTCCTCATGATCAGGTTCCAAAGCCAGTACTTTCCGTGTGTAAGCCAGTGTTTCTCCTTCCAGTTCAAGTTCATAACAACACACAGCCAAGTCGTACAGCACAGCTGAGTTCTGTTTTCTCGAATCAGTACCTAACGACAGCTCCAGAAATCGCTTGGCGTCCTCATACATATACATCCCATATAACAGCTGACCTACAAGAAACGCCACATCTCCTAGCCGCTCCATTACATAATATGAAGACCACATGATGTGGATTCCAGACTGAATATCAAGCATTTCCTCATCGCTTGCATCCGGTAGAAGGTTCGAAATCCGGTTGGCACTATGAATCAAAAACTCAGCATCATATCCGCCCAGACGCCAGAATGGTATAATCTGCTTCAGTTCCATCCGCTCTACCTGATGATCCATCCATTCTTTCATACTAAAGAAATCATCGGGTCCAAAACGTTCAACAAATCGGTGATACGCCAGTCGAGTGTTTATGTACCCCAATGGTTCGTCCACCATCAACATACATCCAACGTTCAGATCTTTATAATGATGTGTTGTGAAACGAGTGTGGGCTCCTTGCTGTTCCAATACATATTGAATGGCATGATAATTTGCCGTTAAAGAAAAACTTCCATGAAGTACGAATTCAGGAGGCTCGGCAAACTTCCAGTTGTCCAGTCGATGGTCACCTTTGTCCGCAGTAATTAACACATATCCTGAATCTGATAACCTATTCAATCGTTCGAGACAGGACAGACCGATTGCCGGGAACATAATGTGCGAATCCTCCAACTCTTCCTTGTACAGAGCGATAAGCCCTTGATACGGATAGTCTTCTGCACTGTACTCAGGTGCACGGCGGTATTCATAACTCAGTATCATGTTTTTCAGCAACTCGGCAGGCTCCGAATGAAGAGCAGATTCTGGAGATTGGAGGAGTATGTCACACTCATATATCTCACCCTCACCGACATAAATTAATTCCTGTGGAATGCTGTCAAAAAAGTAATTGGCAATCAACAGCAAAGGTTGCTTCAGATCGCCCGGTCGAATAACTGTATCCGCCACTACCAGATTCAACTCGGTGTCCTGTATCGCGTCAAAACGTGCGAAATCCAGTATTCCTTGGTCAATAAAGGATTGCATGGACGGATGCTCTCTCCAGCCCAATACATTATCTTCGACCAGATCGGTCATTACATATCGAAAAGCTGGCAGCTGCACGCCTGCAAAATCTTTCAACTCTGTCAGTTTGAACAGAATTTGGTGCGCCAAGCGGCCTACGCCCGCTCCAAGTTCCAGAATGGTTACTGTCTCGGCCGTCTTTCCTTTGCTGGCGAGATCTTGAAGAAAACCAAAAATCATCTCGGCATACGCCATTGCAATCATGGGGTTACTCGTAATATATTGCGGAACCTGATTCTCGGTCCAAGCGTGCAGCCCTTTCTGTTCATAATATGCCCGCTGCCAGTCCCATACCGGAGCTTCACTGAAGCGGAATCGTTGTCCTTCGTTTTGCATCATTGGTTGAAAACCTGCTTTCCATTCATAATTTCATCGACATTTCGGACTTTCTATTCCATGTTCTCATAGACCGTTCCCTTAATCTCTAACGCATTATATCATAAACGATGACTGATCCAATGAAGTGCTAAACCACACTCCTGTAAAATAGAAAAAACCTACCTTTCTCAAGGCAGGCAATGCTCGTTAATACATTTATGCTCCATCTATAACGAACTGTTGGCAAGGGCGCTCAACGTTAGTCCGAATATACCGCTCCATCAAAGTTCTCAGGGCCTACACGGATCGTACCCAGCAAGTTAGAGCTGATAAATGCAGTGTACGTCAACTGAGGTGTTATTGGTGGATTGAAATCATCCGCAGAGAACGTAATGACCTGAGGAGCCAGAATGCTCAAGCTGAACGTAGACGTTGCAGAATAGATGACAGGATCCGTTGCTAAGGTTCCTCTGACAATTGTTATCGTTACACCTACGAGGGCTAATGGAAGCTGCACTGATACAGTTCCTTTGAATTGTACCCGTGGGTTTGCACCAGCACCAGCTGTTTGCAGACCAATCTGACCAAACAGTTGAGGAGTATTGATTACGAGGATCGGGATAGCAATGGAGTTCGCCAAACTCGCATTCTGCGATGTTCTAGCATCAAGAAATTGACTCATGAAATCTACCTCCTTCTGTCGGGGATATGATAGTATATGTGAGATTTGAGATATGGCATGGACAGACACTGATATTTAGAAAAAAGGGCATATGAAAAAGACACTGCCCGTATTGCTACGGTAGTGCCTCTAGAATTTCTAATCGAAGTTATGTTCGTTTTTCTCCAATCTCTCTTTTAATAATCGAATCTCTTGCTTCAAACCTGAGATTTCCTCCCTTAAACCAGATCTTTTTATTGCCATTGAAAACACAGCATATAAAATCAGACCTACCAAACCAATGAAAATAAATATAGTTAAAATTCCTACAAAACCCACAGCACTAGCACCATTCATAACTTTAAATTGTCACCACCTTTATAACATATATTTTAACAATGATACCATATATTTATTTTATCAGCTTTGTTTGCAATTTCGTTAGTATTCGCCTGCCATAAAAAAGCTCTGCTAGCATTATGCTAACAGAGCTTTCTCACAGTGAATTATTTGTAATTCCCTCATCACTTTAAAGTAATCTAATCAACTTCCAAAGTAAACGTCCAATTTTCCAGTGGGCGGAGTGGTTGCCATCCAAACTGCAGCCAAATTATCGGGAGCATACGTTGTAGCGGTGATATAATCACCAATTAATACTGTAGGCTGCGGTGAATTGCCGTTGGGGTTAAACGAAGTCGTTGTGAGTCGGCGATTCGCAAAGGTAGCTCCTCCGTTAAACGATTCAGCAACAAACACATCTAAAAGAAATCCGTCAATCTGATTGGAATAATAAATAACCCTTACAGTTCCTGTGAATGGCGATACAGTAATGGAGGGAAAGAAATTTTGCGAACCAACGGGAGCTCCAGTAATGCTTACAGGATCTGACCATAGAAGCCCATCCGGTGAGCTGCATAGGAAAATGTCGGTGTATCCATTCCGCGCATCATTCCAGGTTGCATAGACTTTACCACTATTGGTTCCATTGGATATGTCAGCTCCCAAGCTCAGGTTCGTCTGCACGCGAAAAGCATAATTCGTGACAGGTAAAGGAGATGGGGCAGGGACAACAGAAGCAATCCATGTGGATTGTCGTTCAATCGGCGGCTGGAACGTAGCCCCTCCATCGTAGGAAATGCGAAGCAGTGCGTACGGACTATCCGGCCCTGTAGTAATATATCCTGCATATACCTCACCAGTAAAACCTATAGCTATAGAACTTCTGTCATGGAAACCTCTTGGGCTTGAAATTCGGCTCGGAATCTCCCACGTTGTCCCCTGATCTAATGACCTTTGCAAAAACGTGGACGAAGCCAATGTAGCAAGAGGGGTATACCCCACGTATGCATTCCCCCGATAAGGGCTTCCAGGTGTTCGATCCACTGCTATAAACGGCTCATCATTATGAACGATAAGGCCATATCCCTTGTTCACAAACACGGGAGGAGTCCAGGTCACTCCATCATCCAGGGATGTGTAACTGATGATTGTACCGTCATTATCACCGTTAAATATGTGAACTGTCACTATAAACGTACTCGGAAATGTGTAATCAATGGTTGGTGCTTCAGCGCCTGCATACCCGGCAGGCTGCTGCATAGTTGTCGTTGACCATGTCTGTCCACTGTCAGTAGAACGATAAACGCCGATAAGTGTAGGTCCTGTACTTGTGTCAACAGCAACCGCACACATGATATTCGGAAGTAGCTCGTTGGAAGCAATTGAGGGTTCAAATTGGTTTCCACCGAGTGCTCCTGTGATATTTACAACGGGCAAGTACCTCACCTCCATTCCAAAGATTAAGGAATATTCGTAAACCGGTCAATTAATATCATTTCTGACTGTAAAACACGTTGAATAACATTACCTGTAGAATCAATACCATATGCATGAATAATCGTACTTGTAGCACTAAAGAAATCTGCTTGGACTTCATAAAATGCTGCATCGTTTAGAGCATAAATCAAGGTCCGAGATGCCTGGGGGCCTACTTGAAATAAATCGTGCCCAATTGGAATTCTGGCATTTTGAGTAGTGTCCCATTTAAACACTTCTATCTCTATATTTACAGGAATATTAAGAGAATCATTTAAACAAGTCACAAGAATCTGAGTAGCCACACTTCCACCTGTTGGCGAATTGTAGATCAACCCTGTAGAGTTTGGCAATCGAACTATCCCTCCTCTTTGAACCACAGATTAACTACACTATTTGTACGCCCCTATCATTTAAAGTAGTACGGATTCTTTGTTGAAGGGGAAATACAACAAAAAAGCCTTGATGAAGCAGCAACGAATGATGATGCTCATCACCATCGAACTTTTGCAGGCTTTATTCCAAGGCTCAGTTAATATCAGTTTTGAGTTTATAACAATAGAAAAAAACCCTTGCTACGCAAGGGTTTCGAGAGAATGGGCCCTACAGGACTCGAACCTGTGACCAATCGGTTATGAGCCGACCGCTCTAACCAACTGAGCTAAGGGCCCTGAACAAAAATGTATAACGTTCAGATGATGGCTGTGAATCATCCAGTAAAACTAAATTGCGGGGGCAGGATTTGAACCTGCGGCCTTCGGGTTATGAGCCCGACGAGCTACCGGGCTGCTCCACCCCGCGTCAGTAAGAAATATTAAAACAGCGACTTAATTAATATACACCATACCTGCCCCACATGTCAAGGGGTAATGTTAGGGAATGAAGCGTACGCCATACCGCCCTTTTTTTGAACGATATACTTCCACTTCAGCTGGCTCGTTATGACCGTAAATCCACCCATCCTGCTCCATCCGTTTTGCAAGACACCCTGCCTGAAATTTGGTTGTATACAATTTGCTGAAATATACCCAGTGCATTCCACTCGTCCTTTCTTGAAGTCATCATTTATCCCTGCTTTTGTAGAATACCCCAATTCCATAAAAATAGCCGCCGAAGATATAAATCTCCAGCGGCTGCATCTATGATTTTTTTACAAGATCATCTAACTTTTATTGAAATGTGGCTTTAGGGTTCTTTTTCAATTTCTCCAGCATCTCGTTCCCTTTGGCTGCCCATTCACCAAGCGCTTCTTTTGGTGTTTTTTTGTTCGCAAGAACTTGATTGAAGTATTCCATACCCTTGTCACTTACTTGCCACAGGTTCGGCATTTTTTGATACATTTTATCCAAGTTCGTATTGGTCGGAGGTATAGGTTTCAGTGTATAGAACGCCTGGATATTGTAATCCAAGCCATCCTTCGGTTTAATAAAGCTCTTCCGTGAAACCATCTCATAACTGCTGCGTGCTTTGATTTTCGCCCAGTCTTCACTGTTCATATACTTAATCAATTCCCATGCATCATCAGGGTTCTGAGCTGAACTATTAATGGCCATAAGATTGCTCAGATAAATGTTGCCTCCGATTTCAGGAGCCTCCGGATGAACTGGAGGTGTAACAACATCCCAGTCTACCTTCGTAAAGTCTTTCATTTTATCTGCATTTTTATTGGCATCAATCAACTGATTAATGTAGCTGTAATCTCCAATCACCATGGCTGTTTTGCCACTCAGGAACAGATCACCCTGAAGCGGATTATAACGTCCACTCTCATCCTGACTATCCTGCGGTTCGTCTCCTTTAGGGATGACTTTATCTAAGGCGAGCTTGCTTATCGTGCTCCATACTTTCTCCCATTGAGGAGAATCTACAGTCATTTTTTCCGCTTTGTCATCAAAAATTTTCAGCTGCAAAGAGTTATAATACTGGGACATCGTATAGTATGGAGAACCGCCTTGATAGGTACTGAAAGAGAAACCAAATACATGGTCTTTTCCTTCACCTTTGGTAAGGCGTGTACCCAGGTTGAAAATATCATCCCAAGTCATATTATCCGTTGGAGGCTCCACGCCTGCTTTCTCAAACATACCCTTGTTATAGAACAAAGCGGAAGAGGAGAACGTTGGCGTCAAAGCGTAGATGCTCTGATCTCCCAAATCCTTAATTCCTTCGAGAACACTTGGCACAATATCCGTAGTATCAAACTTGTCTTCCTGCATCAGTGGGTCCAGTTGTTTCACCATGTTTTCCTGAATCAACGACTTGACTGTCGCCGTATCCGCCACGATGACATCTACCGGGTTATCCCCTGTCATAATCTTCTTCAAGCTTTCCATCGTATCCGGAATGTCCTTCTGCTCTTCCTGGTTACCATAGCCATACATGCTGCCCTGATCTACCGCAGGTACAACTTCAATCGTTATATTTGGATGTGTCAATTCAAAAGCATCGGTAAACTGCTGACGGAAATAGCTGTCATCCTGGCCACCCCATAACGTCGCTACACGCAATACACGCTGCTCGTTATCCTTGGACTCACTCGCTGTACAACCCGCAAGCAGCGGCAATGCCAGACTAGCTGTAGCCAACACGGCCAGCACTCGTTTTCCCCAAAACCTGTTCTTCATCTCCCAATTCCCCCTCTAAAATTATCTTGGCGGTGTAATGACAATACGTTCACCGTCAAATTCCAATGTGGCACGATTATCAATGGACAGCGCCTCCAGATACTCCTTGGGCACCTGAAGTCGTCCCGCCCGGTCGATAATGACAAAAGCTTCATGAATATCCGGGGCTCCTGCCTCCGATAAGCCATGTTCGTCATCCAGATTCGGATTACGTTTCACAAACTCGGTGCTGGTCAAGCCGTCCCGAATCGCCACGATCCGGTCCACCTTACCAGCAAGGGTTAGATCATGAGTAACAATCACAATCGTGACCCCGAGTTCCTTGTTCATTTTACGAAAAATGCCCATGATGGTATCACATGTCTCTGAATCCACCGAACCTGTCGGCTCATCGGCAAGCAGCAGCTTGGGGCGATTTGATAGCGAGATGGCAATCGCTACCCGCTGCTGCTCCCCACCGGATAATTGATGCAGCTTGTTGTGCATCCGATCCTTCAGTCCAACCCACTCCAGCAGCTGCATGGCATATGCGCGATCGCGCTTGCCTCCCAAAATCATGGGCGTTTCCACGTTTTCCAGTGCTGTAAGGTATGGCAGCAGGTTACGGCCGTTATTTTGCCAAATGAACCCTACGGTATGACGTTTGTACTCCACCAATTGGGCATCTGTCATTTTCAGCAAATCCCAATCCCCGACAACGGCTGTACCAGCTGTTGGACGATCAAGTCCACCCAGAATGTTGAGCAATGTGGATTTACCACTACCACTGTTACCGATAATGGCCATCATTTCACCTTGATTGACAGTCAGATTGAGACCTTGAAGGGCAACGACTTCCACATCGCTGGATTTAAAAATTTTGACAAGTCCTTCGCATTGGATCACGTTTACCTCTCCTCTCCCATTTTGACTGCCTGGTGAACTCGCAGCCTGCGGATTTGCCACAGCAGCATCGTTGCTCCAATGATCAGCATGACCACGGTCACGCCGTATAGTTGCAACATATCTTTCTCTTCAAATACAATTCGGAACGGAGGTACCTGTGCGGACACATTATCTGTCGTTTGCAGGAAGGGCAGGAACAGACGGCTGGATACCTGACCAATGCCAATACCAAGAATGATGGACAGACCCGCCGTGAACACCTGCTCTAACAGCAACATACCGCTCAATTGTGCCCGGGATAATCCCATCGCCCTCAGGACACCGAACTGTACTACACGCCCGGATAGATTGAAGAACCAGTACAGAATGTATCCGATCAGGGAAATAATCACCGAGACAAGGAATCCGAGACTCAGTATGCCGAACACCCCGCCTCTTGACGGATGTTTGCCCTGGGATACCAGCTCTGTACGCACATCGCGCACAGACGATAATTCAATGCCTTCAGCTGCAAGTTTCTCCATCAAAGGAGCAACTTTGGCATCCGGCTCCATCTTCAGCCAGACCTCATATGGAATCAGAGGCACCTGATCATAGATGTAATCCAGATTGGCAATGAAAAACGGCATTTGATCCGGATACTGGGCAGGCCAGTAAGGTATAATGCCAAAGACCACAAATTCAATCGCCTGGCCCTGTACACCAATGGAGACGAGGTCTCCGGTTTTGAGCTTGAATTTGTCTGCAAATTTGGAAGAGATCAATACGGCCCCTTCATATTTTCCAAGCAAGTCAAGGTACTTATAAGGATGAGCCGGGAACAGATCGTTGCGGAACCACGCCACTTGGGCAAAATCCACATTGTCGATCCCCACCAGCATTCCCTGTCCACCTGATTTGCCAGAGACAATAATGTTGCCTTTCGTTTGCAGCACTCTCGCTGCATGTTCGACACCATTCAGGCTGCGGAACACTTCAAAAGGTGGCTCGGAATAGATCATCTTCGTCGGTTGTGAAGTACCACCGCCTCCACCTGATCCACCTCCGCCGCCGTTACCGCCGCCTCCAGAACCACCGCCACCGTTTCCTCCACCCTGTCCACCGCCTGAACCTCCGTTTTGTCCGGAACCCGTTGGCTTAACCTCAGGTGTGCCTTCCCATACCGTCTGCATAATAACATCCGAACCATAGCGATATAACGTGCGCTCGGTTGAGTTCAGATCAATGGTACGAGCCGCCGCCGAGTTATACACACCGAGTCCGAGTGTCAATACAAGCAGGATCATCAAAGGATAATAAGAAGATGATGAACGCGAAAGCTGCGTCAGTGTCAGATACAGTGGAACCGGGAGAAACTTGCGCCCGATCAGCTGAATCAACTTCAAAATCCACGGGAACAACCGTAAGAAGAACAGTCCCAGTGCAAAGATCGCGAGTGCCGGTACAAAGAACAGAAACGGCTGTACCTGAAGCTGATCTGTCGTCATTCCGGTCTGGAACGTCAACATTTGCCGTTCATAGAACAAGTAGTATCCATATCCGGCGAGCCCCAACAGAGCGATATCCAGGAACCAGCGCTGCCATACCGGCGCACGATCTGTACGTGCTTGCCGCCGCTTAGCCGATACAATCGTCGCCCGCGCATAGGTTACTGCCGGAATGAGAGAAGCTATAATTGCCACCAACACGGCGATAAGGCCAAGCAGGATGGCTTCTTTTGATATTCCGATCGGAATGGATTTCCGATCCACGAACGACAGAAATCCGCTCGCTGAACCGATGCTTTTCGCCATAAACCATCCAAGAAACGGGCCAATGACAAGAGCAATCGCTCCCAGGAATATACCTTCAAGCAGATAAAGAGAGAAGATCTGCCGGGCAGAAGCTCCCCGACTGCGCAGAACCGCAATGTCACTCTCCTGCTTCTGTAACGACTGTCTGGCATTCATGGCAATAAAATAAAAGACCATCGCAATCATCGGTGCTGCCAGTGTGAACAGCATGGTCTGCAATTGCAGACTCTGACTGCGGAATTGTTTCAGCAGATCCCCGAAGGTGATGTCCACTTTCGTATCCTTCAACCGCTGATATAGGTCGATATCCAGCCTTTCCAGCACAGAGGTCAATCCCGAGAGCTGGCTCGTTTGAATCTCTTTCAGATCAAATGCATAATACCAACGTGAATTCTGAAGAGGTATCCCTTTTTCCTTTAACAGAACATTATTAAATACCGATTCATCCACATATAGTCCGTTCATCATACCGTCAAATCCCTGTACCCAGTACGGGCTGCTAGGATCATCGGCTTTGAAAGAACCTATAATCTTCACACGCAACGTAATATCGAGACCGCTGTAAATCGGATATTCCAGAACATCTCCGATATGCAGATCGTTACGATACATGCCCTCTTCGAGCATGACAGCTTCAATCGTATCGTCCTTGACCTGGTTGCCCGGCTTCACTCCCGCAGAATAATTAACCTGTGCATCCAGGCCTGTCATCGTACCCAGACTCATGCTGCGGACCCGGCTGGCATCCACTTTGGTTGGGTCTTCCGGGTTCACCTCTGTGCTGCGGATGGAACGGGAGTTCACATACGTATGAAAAGGAAATCCAATGTCACGGGGCACATCCTCGCGAATATATCGATCCACCTCTTCCAGACCACGTGTATCTGTCTTCACACCACCAGGTGCCTGGTAACTCATGAGCAACGAGCCGGCTGGCAGTCCCTCACTGTTATCCTGCAGCGTCTGGGCCACGACCCGCTTCAGCGCACCATCGGCATACATCGGAATACTAACGGTGAACGCTACCGCCACAATCAGTCCGATCAGTGTGCTGAACGTCATCCAGCGAGTGTTCCACATTTTGCGGAACAACAGTCGAAGCAATGGCAGCCCCATTAGCGGCCCACTACTTTCTGTCCAACGGTCAGACCTTTCAGAATCTCCACATCCGTGGATGTCTGCTGCCCAACTTCTACGTCCACTTCACGCTTGCTTCCATCACTCTCCACCACTTGCACGTACGTTCTTGAACCGATGGAGCGCAGAGCGGATACTGGAATGACAATCGCGTTCTCTGTTCGCTGCGTGACAATCGATACCATTAGAGGTGTACCGCGTTCAACCCCTTTGGGCATTTTCGCCAGCGAGACGATAACATATTGATCCAGGCTTTCTTTCGCTGGAGGCGTTCCGCCTTCCCCCGACCCTCCGCCATTACCACTTCCACTACCCGATGCTTGGGCAACAGGCATCACTTTAACTTTGCCAGCCACTTTGCCTGCCCCATTAATGTCCACATCCGCCTTCATGCCAGCCGAGAACTTTTCCAAATCTTCCTTGGCAAACGTAGCTGCGACAACCAGGTTGGATGTATCTGCTATGGTCGCAATCGGGTCATAAGCTTTGACAGCCGCGCCCTTCTCCACCTGCACAGCAATGACTGTTCCACCGAATGGAGCGGTCAAAGTGGCTTTACCCAACTGATCCTCCAGATCGGCGAGTTCCTGACGAAGTTCTTCAAAGGCAATCGTGGACTCTTCGAACTCTACCGGGTCCATCTCATCCCGTTTGCGAAGCGTTTCCTTCATTTGCACTTCCGATTTGCGAATCTGCAGGTTTTTGGCCCGGATTTCCTTCTCCACGCTCTCTACATCAAGAACAGCGAGAAGTTGACCTTTTTTCACTTTATCCCCTGGTTTTACATTCAACTCTTTGATATGCATACCGTCCAGCGTAAAATACACCTTTTCTTCCCGCTGGCTCATCATCTTGCCGCTTCCGCTTACTTTCTTCTCCAGCGTCTCTGTCCGAACTTCATATTCCGGCTTCTTGGAGATCGTTGGCGGTGTAATTGGCGGAAGTACTTCTTCCTCTGTCTCAGCCGGCAGCAAAGAGCAGCCGGCCATCGTTGCAGCCACTATCGCACTAAGCACAATAAGCGCTGCGCGTTTCCCCCTCTTCGGAGCGGCCCCTTTACTTGATAAATCTGCCGTCCGCCATTTCATAAACATGGTCCGCAACCTCCAAAATCGTAGGATCGTGTGTAGTCATACAGATCGTTACTTGTTCAACTTCAATAATATTGCGAAATACAGCCATAACCTGTGCTCCCATTTTGGAATCGAGTTCAGCTGTCGGCTCATCCGCGAGCAATAATCTCGGTCTGTGGGCTATCGCCTTGGCGATGGCCACCCGCTGCTGCTCTCCCCCGGACATCTCGAATGGACGGTGCTTGACCCGTTTGGTTAGTCCGACCAGATCCAGACAATGACCTACCCGGTCCTTCCATTCCGAACGCGGCACGTCCGCCATGCGCAGCGACAGCTCTACATTTTCCCAAGCAGACAACAAGGGCATAAGCGCATACGCCTGAAAAATAAAACCAATTTCTCTGCGCCGCAAAGCGGTCCGCCGCCGGTCTCCCCAATCTTGAAGAGGCTGGCCGGAGAACAGAATGTCTCCACTGGATGGCTGATCCAGCCCACCCAGCATATTGAGCAGCGTCGTTTTCCCTGAGCCCGACCGCCCTTTCAACATCACCAGCTGTTGCGGGTTCACTTCCATATCGATGCCTTTGAGCACATGAATAATACGGCTACCCGTCTGGAAACTGCGATGAACATTGCGAACCTCCAGCACAGGTCCTTCATATGGAGGCAACAGATCCTTCTTGGAGGGCTTGGACTTCACTTCAGGTTCAGCTGCTGCAACCGCAACTTCCTCTTGGCTTGTTTCATTGGTTATGTCGTGCGAGTCGATGGATGTATTCTGCGGTTCACTTATGTATGCCGATTCCTCCTGCCCGACTGGTTCCTGCTGCTCCGTGAGTCCGACCGCACTGTCCTCGCCTGACTGGCTCTTGGCAGGTCTGATTTTGGAAAATAAATTCTTCATGCCAGCAATCACGCTCATCCTTTCTTCATATCCCGTTCACTTCATCAAGACACTAAAAATAGAAATCTATTCCATACTACACTGCATTATAAACGACGGATCACAACTAAAAGTTACAAGCTTTTTACAACGTTCCAGTGAAAAAGTTAATATTTTGATGAACAAACGAAAAAAGCACCCCAAAGTGCGGGATGCCTCTTGAATATTCAATGTATTTGCCTCTATGGCGGCAATCATTACAATTTTGATACCGTTCACAATCAAACTGTTCAGTCGGGTGTGAATGATATTATTTACCAAATGAAGAAGGATCTTCACGCCAGGATTTGAGCAGTTCAAAATCACTCTCCTGGATTGTACCCTCAGCCAAAGCCACATCCATCAGAGCTGTGTAATTGGACAGGGTTTGCAGCGGAATTCCCGCTTCTTCAAAAGCTTTAATGCCTTTGTCGAGCTGATAGCTGAAAATCGCCAGTACAGCCAATGGAGTCGCCCCGGCTACACGTACTGCTTCAGCGGCTTTGATTGAACTGCCACCTGTCGAGATCAGGTCTTCAATGACAACAACCTTCTGCCCCTCAGTGATCAGTCCTTCAATCAGGTTCTCTTTGCCATGTCCTTTGGCTTTATCACGAATGTATGCCATCGGCAGATTCAGCTTTTGCGCCACCCAGGCAGCATGCGGGATACCCGCGGTTGCTGTACCTGCGATGACTTCTGCATCGGGATATTGATCACGAATGATCGCAGCAAAGGCTTCAGCAATGTCGTTACGAATCTCGGGATAAGACATCGTTAGACGGTTATCACAATAGATTGGTGATTTGATGCCGGATGTCCAGGTAAATGGCTGCTGCGGACGCAGCGCCACCGCTTTAATTTTCAACAGTTGGGAAGCAATATGGTTAGGAATCTCAGTAAGTTCGATCATGCGTTTAACATCTCCTTCAAAATGGTTTCTGCTGCTTCACGTGGATTGGGAGCGCCCGTAATTGGTCTGCCTACAACAATGTAATGGCTGCCTCTGGCAATGGCTTCACCTGGCGTCAGGACACGAGTCTGGTCTCCGAGGCCACTTCCCGCTGGGCGGATGCCTGGTGTGACCGTGTGAAAATCACTGCCACAGGCTGCGCGGATCGCCGGTACTTCCAACGGGGAAGCAACGACGCCATCAAGACCTGCCTCATGGGCTAGTCCTGCATAACGGACTACTGCTGCCTCAACGCTTCCCTGGATGCCGATCTCAGCATTCATCGTTTCCTGGCTGGTACTGGTCAGCTGGGTAACCGCAATAATCTCAGGTCTGCGAAGAGAAGGATCAGCAGCTAGAGCCGCCTCAGCACCTTCACGGGCAGCACGCATCATGCTTGTACCTCCAGCTGCATGCACATTGAACATATCCACTCCCAGACGGGTGATGCTTTCAGCACCCCCACGAACCGTGTTTGGAATATCATGCATCTTCACGTCAAGGAATACCGAGTACCCCTTCGACTTCAGCTCGCGAATGAAGTCCGGGCCAGCGGCGTAGAACAGCTGCATGCCCACCTTCAGATAACAGGGAATGCCTTCTAAGGCTTGTACTAATTCCTGAGCCTGCTCCGCTGCGGGATAATCGAGTGCCACCATCAGACGGCCAGCCATTTCGTTGAAATTCGGGTGATTCATATTCCAGCGCTCCTTCCAAAAGCTTGATTTTTCCGTTTTTGCCCGATATAAAGGACATCCCGCCAGCCCGAAGGCTGACTGATGTCCTTGATCAGTGACAAATCGTCTTATTTATTTTACAAGAGCTGGCATAGCCTCAGAGGAGAAGTTGATCGTTTGCAGCATGATCAACAGGGCACGGATCGTATCCAGTGAAGTCATACATACAATCCCGTTCTCTACCGCCTCACGACGAATACGGAATCCGTCACGCTGCGGGGTTTTGCCTTTGGTCAGCGTATTGAACACAAAGTTTGCTTCGCCGCTGCGGATCATATCGAGAATGTTCGGCGAACCTTCACTTAATTTGTTCACCGTCGTCACCGGAATGTTCGCTGCTTCAAGCGCAGCTGCCGTACCTCCGGTAGCCATGATTTTGTATCCCAGTCTATAGAAACCTTCAAGCAGTGGAACAGCTTCCTCTTTGTCTTTGTCCGCTACCGTTACCACGATTGCTCCGGTGGCCGGGATCTTCATGCCTGCACCGATGAGACCTTTGAACAACGCTTTAGCGTAATTCGGGTCACGACCCATAACCTCACCTGTGGATTTCATCTCAGGTCCAAGCGTTGGTTCCACACGACGCAGCTTCGCGAAGGAGAAGACCGGAACTTTTACGGAAACATGATCCGATTCAGGCCACAGACCGTCGACATATCCGAGGTCTTTCAGCTTCACGCCCAGAATGGCTTGTGTTGCCAGGTTCGCCATCGGAATGTTAGTTACTTTGCTCAGGAAAGGTACTGTACGGGATGAACGCGGGTTCACCTCGATGATGTACACTTGACCCTTATGGATAACAAACTGGATGTTAACCAAACCGATCGTTTTCAGTTCTTTTGCAATCTTGATTGTAATCTCTACAATTTTCTCTTTGAGATCCTGGGACAGGTGCTGTGGCGGATAAACCGCGATGGAATCACCGGAGTGAACCCCTGCGCGCTCGATATGCTCCATGATACCCGGAATCAATACCGTTTCACCATCACAGATCGCGTCAACCTCGACCTCTTTACCCATCATGTAACGGTCGATCAGGACCGGATGCTCCGGGTTGATTTTAACCGCCTGTTCCATATATGTCAGCAATTCTGCATCGGAGTATACAATCTCCATCGCACGACCGCCGAGTACATAGGAAGGGCGAACCAGTACCGGGTAACCCAGACTTTGAGCCGTTTCAACCGCATCATCTACCGAAATGACTGTTTTTCCTTTTGGTTGTGCAATTTCCAGACGGGAGAGCAAACGCTCGAACTTCTTGCGATCCTCTGCCTCATCAATGTTTTCCAGATCTGTTCCGAGAATCGTTACACCAGCGGCACGTAGTGGTGCTGCCAGGTTGATTGCTGTTTGACCACCAAACTGTACGATAACACCTACCGGCTGTTCCTGTTCGATAACGTTCATTACATCTTCGAAGAACAGGGGTTCAAAGTACAAGCGATCCGATGTATTAAAGTCCGTAGACACCGTCTCCGGGTTGTTATTGATGATAACTGCTTCATAGCCTGCTTTTTGCAGAGCCCATACCGCGTGTACTGTGGAGTAGTCAAACTCAATCCCTTGACCGATCCGGATTGGACCAGAACCAAGTACGACTACTTTTTTCTTATCTGAAGGAATGACTTCATTCTCAGTTTCGTAAGTAGAGTAGTAATATGGCGTTGTTGCTTCAAACTCAGCTGCACATGTATCTACCATTTTGTAGACTGGGCGAAGGTTTTCCTCTTCACGACGTGCTCTGATTTCAGCTTCTTTCGTCAGCGTACCTCCTGGTTGACCTTCAGCCCGCAGCTCAGCAATGGCACGGTCTGTGAAGCCAAGACGCTTCGCTTGATACAAGGTTTCGGAGGACAATTCGGATTCCTCACGAATGCGATCTTCGAAGCTGATCAGCCCTTCGAGTTTATCCAGGAACCACCAGTCAATCTTCGTCAGATCTTGAAGCTGTTGCAATGTATACCCTCTGCGGAATGCTTCAGCGATCAGGAAGATACGCTCATCGTCGGCTTTGACCAGACGCTCGTTCAGCGTTGCTTCATCCAGGGTTTCGGCATCTTTCAGATACAGACGGTGTACGCCGATTTCCAGGGAACGAACAGCTTTATGAATTGACTCTTCGAATGTACGGCCAATCGCCATAACTTCGCCTGTCGCTTTCATCTGTGTACCCAGTTTGCGGTTCGCTGAGATAAACTTGTCAAACGGCCAGCGTGGGATTTTGCTCACGATATAGTCCAGTGTTGGCTCAAAGCATGCATATGTTTGGCCCGTTACCGGATTCACGATTTCGTCCAGTGTGTAACCCATGGCAATTTTGGCAGCCATCTTAGCAATCGGATAGCCCGTTGCTTTGGAAGCTAGTGCCGAAGAACGGCTTACCCGTGGGTTAACTTCGATAACATAGTATTGGAAGCTGTGCGGATCAAGCGCAAACTGTACGTTACATCCACCTTCGATGTTGAGGGCACGGATGATTTTCAGGGAAGCTGAGCGCAGCATTTGATATTCACGGTCAGACAGCGTCTGGCTTGGCGCCACAACGATACTGTCACCTGTATGAACACCTACCGGGTCAAAGTTTTCCATGTTGCAGACTACGATACAGTTATCGTTCTTGTCACGCATAACCTCATACTCGACTTCTTTCATGCCAGCAATGCTTTTCTCCACCAGACATTGCCCTATCGGGCTGTAACGAATTCCTGCTGCTACGGTTTCGCGCAGTTCTTCTTCGTTCGCACAGATTCCGCCGCCTGTTCCACCAAGCGTGTAGGCTGGACGGACGATGATTGGATAACCAATCTCATTCGCAAAATCAAGTGATTCCTCAAGTGTTGTTACGATTACACTCTCGGGTACAGGCTGTTCCAGTTCACGCATCAGATCACGGAACAAATCACGATCTTCCGCTTTCTCAATGGATGTGAGCTGTGTTCCGAGTAGTTTGACATTCTCACGCTCAAGGACGCCAGCACGTGCCAGTTCCACAGCCATGTTCAGACCCGTTTGACCGCCAAGGGTTGGCAGCAAACCGTCTGGACGTTCCTGACGAATGATTTGCGTTACAAAATCCAGTGTAATCGGTTCAATGTACACTTTATCAGCCATGTTGGTATCCGTCATAATCGTAGCCGGGTTGCTGTTGATGAGTACAACTTCCACGCCTTCTTCTTTCAGTGCCTGGCATGCTTGTGTACCGGCATAGTCGAACTCGGCCGCTTGACCGATGACGATTGGACCTGAACCAATCACCAGGATTTTTTTGAGATCTTTGTTAATCGGCATGTTATTGTGCTCCTTTCACTGCGGCTGCCAATACGGCTTGACGCGGCTGTTGCGGGTGAGTAATCTTGTGCTCCCGAATCATCTCGATGAAGCGGTCAAACAGATAGCTGTTATCATATGGTCCTGGCGCTGCTTCCGGGTGATACTGAACGGAAAACGCCGGGAATGTTTTATGTTTCAGACCTTCAATGGTCTTATCATTATTGTTGATATGTGTCACTTCAAGCTCCGTATTTTTCACGGATTCTTCGTTTACGGTGTAACCGTGGTTCTGGGATGTGATGAAGCAACGTCCGCTCTCCAGTTCTTTAACCGGGTGGTTTCCGCCGCGGTGTCCAAACTTGAGTTTCTCTGTATCGGCTCCTGCCGCAAGTGCGAACAGTTGGTGCCCCAGGCAGATTCCGAAGATCGGATATTCGCCGAGCAGTTCACTGATCATTTTAACCGCGTGAGGAACGTCTTTCGGGTCCCCAGGGCCGTTGGACAGCTGGATGCCATCCGGGTTCATGCGGCGGATTTCGTCCGCTGTTACATCATGCGGAACTACGACAACGTCACAGTTACGTTTGCTGAGTTCACGCAAAATCCCTGTTTTTGCACCGTAGTCAACCAATACAATGCGTTCAGCCGTTCCCGGGCTGTTGTATACATGTTGAGTAGAAGTCATAGGAACCTGGTTACGCAGCTCAGCGATGCTGGTGTCTCCCATCATCTCCAGCAACTCTTCCACAGGTTTCGATCCTGTTGTGAGAATTCCTTTCATTGTGCCGTGGTGACGAATCCGGCGAGTCAGCATCCGTGTATCAATCTCGCTGATTCCTACGATGCCATACTCTTTAAGCAAATCGTCTACGCTGTATTCTGCACGCCAGTTACTTGGTGTCGGCTCATGACGACGTACCACAAAACCATGTACGAATGGACGAATCGACTCGAAGTCGTCACGCGTAATGCCGTAGTTACCAATCAGTGGGTACGTCATGGTTACGATTTGACCGCAATAAGAAGGATCCGAAAGCACCTCTTGATAGCCTGTAATTCCCGTATTAAAAACGACCTCACCTGTTGTTTCACCTTCAGCACCGAATGCTTTCCCGGTGAACAGTGTGCCGTCTTCCAACAATAATCTTGCCTGTGCCTGCATCCCATTTCACTCCTCTGTGTTTATCAACGTTGAATACTTTGAGTTGAACATGGGGGACGTTACGTTTGGTGCGGCTCCGTGGGCAGAAAACCCTTTGATCGCTGTTATCTCCGGATTACTTTGATCCCATTCTTCAAATGGAGTAATCCGGTGATAAAGGCGAACGCTTTGCTTCTTCGGGTTCTTTCTGCCCACTCCACAGTTACGTTGGTGTCCATGTTCAAAAGCATTATTCAACTTTTCTTTGTTTCGTATGTTTGACTCTCGGCATGGTCTGCCTTGAGTTAGTTGTAAAGATGTTATTGGTGTATAGGTTGTAGATTTAGAGTTATAAAGCCTTGTTGTTTTAAAAGAATTAAAGAGGAAAAGCTTATTGATTTATTGATCTAATAAGTTACTGATTTACTGTTGTACCGTGTTATTCCACACGCTTTTGCCATCCACCCATGTCTGTACCGGCCATCCTTTTAGCTTCCAGCCTGTGAATGGTGTGTTTCTTCCTTTGGTAGCAAAAGTTGCTGGATCAACCGCTTTTTCCTCGTTCAGGTCAATCATCGTGATATCCGCTGGTGCTCCCTCTTCCAGCTTGCCAGTATCCAGTCGGAATACCCGTGCCGGATCTGCTGTCATGCGTTTCACGAGGAAGTCCAGGCTCCAAAGCCCTGTTTCCACAAACTTCGTGTACAACAGCGGGAAAGCCGTCTCGAATCCAACGATACCGAACGGTGCCAGCTCCATACCTTTTGCTTTCTCTTCTTCGCTATGCGGCGCGTGATCGGTAACGATCATATCCAGCGTTCCGTCCAGCAAACCTTCGATACAAGCTTGCACGTCGCGTGGTGAGCGTAGGGGCGGGTTCATCTTCCAGTTGGCATCCATACCTGGGATATCCTCATCCGACAATACCAGATGGTGCGGACATACCTCAGCAGTTACTTTAATACCGATGGACTTCGCCAGGCGAATCAAGCGAACCGACTGCTCCGTACTTACGTGGCAGACGTGGTAGTGAACTCCCGTTGCTTCTGCAAGCAGGATATCACGGCCTACGTGGATGGCCTCGGATTCATTAGGGATACCTTTGATACCATGACGCTTCGAAAACTCGCCTTCTGTCACATATCCGCCAACTACCAATGAGTCGTCTTCGCAGTGAGCGATGACTGGCATATCCATACTTGCTGCGAGGCTCATAGCATCTTTCATCATTTGAGCGTTTTGTACGCCCACCCCATCATCCGTGAATCCAATCGCACCCGCTTCTTTCAATGCGGCGAAATCCGTAAGTTCACGTCCAAGCTCGTTCTTCGTAATAGCTGCATAAGGCAGTACTTTAACCAGGTCGGCTTCTTTGGCTTTATCCAAAACCAACTTAACGACATCTGCGCTGTCGGTTACCGGTCTTGTGTTTGGCATACATGCAATCGTTGTAAAACCACCTTGTGCTGCCGAACGGGCACCCGTCTCGATCGTCTCTTTATGCTCGAATCCAGGTTCACGCAGATGCACGTGCATATCAATCAAACCGGGAATGACCAGTTTGCCTGAAGCATCGGTTACGCTATGCGCTGATTGCTCTACTTTCAGTACCGCTTCGTCTTCCACTCCAGCGATCTTTTGAATTTTTCCTTCATCTATAATGATCGTTTTCCGTTCAAGTTCCCCTTGATGATTCAAGATGTTCGCGTTCTTTATAATCTGTAGCATAATTGCCCTCCGCTTCGGTTCTGTCCGACTTGCCAGACAAGCCGGGTGATTTTCTTTATCGTGTACCCTCACATTGCTCTATAAGAACTTCCGTCCCGTCAGCCTATGACCCACAGCCAGACCCTGTTACAGTTTCATCGCACGTTCCATGACCGCCATGCGGATTGGAACACCGTTTGCCATCTGCGGGAAGATCCGCGATGCTGCGCTCTCCACTACCGCGTCATCTACCTCGACATTTCGGTTCACAGGAGCAGGGTGCATAATGATTGTGCTTGGTTTCAGGCGTGATGCCCGTTCTTCCGTCAATCCGTAGTGTTCGCGATAATCCTCAGCCGAAGTAATCAGGCCATGTTTATGACGTTCCAGTTGAACTCGGAGCATCATGACTACATCCGCATCGAGTGCTTCTTCCAGACCTACATAAGGCGCGTGTTCTGCGAGCTCCGGTGCCTGCATCGTTTGCGGTGCGCAGAAGCGCACATCCGCACCAAACTTTTGCAGTGCCCACAGATTGGAGCGAGCTACCCGGCTATGCAGGATGTCTCCGATGATCGACACACGCAAACCTTTCAGCTCACCGAAAGCCTTCCGCATCGTGTAGAGATCCAACAACGCCTGGGTAGGGTGCTCGTTATTTCCGTCTCCGGCATTCACTAGTGGAACATTCACTTTCTGAGCCAGTTGTTGCAGAACACCCGAAGGTTTCAACCGAATCACTCCTGCGTCAATGCCCATGGACTCCAGTGTGCGTACCGTATCATAGATGGATTCACCTTTCTCCACGCTTGATGCAGCCGCCGTGAAGTTCAGTACTTGTGCACCCAGACGTTTTTCTGCCATCTCAAATGAGAAGCGAGTACGCGTGCTGTTCTCGAAGAACATGTTGGCTACGAAGTGGGATTCCAGTACAGGAACCAGTTTCTCCTTCTGCGCTTCCCAGTGTGCTGCTCTGTTCAGAATGGAGTCGATCTCATCGCGGCTAAGGTTCTTAAGGCCAAGCAAGCTCCGGTCCTTCAATGCTGGTTGTGTAATCATCATGCCTGTTCCCCCCGGTTCTGAATGATCTTGACTTCGTCCTGTCCGTCCGTTTCTATCAATGCAACCTCGATCTCCTCTGATTTAGAAGTCGGCACATTCTTGCCGATAAAATCAGGTCGAATCGGAAGTTCCCGGTGTCCGCGATCTGCGAGAACCGCCAGCTGAATGTTCTGTGGTCTTCCACAATCCATCAGGGCATCCATCGCTGCGCGAATCGTACGTCCGGTATAGAGCACATCATCGAACAAAATCACTTTTTTGTTATGAATTGAAAGTGATTCAGGTGTCATCGTCAACAGTTCCTTGCGATTCGCTTTATTCTCTTCCAAGCGATCATCGCGATAAGGGGTCACATCGAGTTCTCCCCAAGGGATCGGTGTACCTTCGATTTCTTCAATCTTGGCGGCGATCCGTTCTGCGAGGTATACACCCCGTGTTCGAATTCCGATAAGTACACAACCCTCAATACCTTTGTTTTTTTCCAAAATCTCATGGGCAATCCGTGTTAATGCGCGGCGGATCGCGGTTTCATCCATAATGACATGTGTCTCTGTGCTCATGCGTTCAGCCTCCTCAGGATTTACCTTTCAGATCATGGCCCCGTGACGAGGAGAACAAAAAAGACTCCTTGCCGTGTTCATTGGCAAGGAGTCTCCGAACTTCAGACCGCTCTGAAGAAAGTTTACTCTCGGGATGCATCGCTTGATTTGCCGCAGCAAAAAACGATGTATCGTTCACGTTACCTTGCCAGTCTCACGGGACTGATTTAAAGGTGCTATTCATGTCGTTCATATTGCAGGACCTCACAGGGTTCTGTACTCAATATGTCCGTTTGTCTTCATGAATTATGACAGAAAGACAACCCTCTGTCAACACCTCAACATCACAGGCGAAATTCCTCTACTGTATTCCCTTAGAATCAGCAGTTCGGCTGAAAAACATCCAAACACATCACATTTCATTCGTTATTCATAATTATACAATAATTCTGTATATTTATCCATAGGCAATTGCGGAGAATCTTACAGCCAAAATAATCCTCTGACTATACTCAACGTTGGGACAGAGTCTAATTTTAGAGTTCAACGTCCAGAAACACGGAATACATGAAGGCTCTGCATTAGTACCCAGCGAAATGGGTAAAGTTTATAAACATGAAACAATTCATAGATGCTTCAATAAAGCCGATATACATAAGGATTTACAAATACGCGACATAGAAATAAGATAAGACCTACATTTATTTACATTTAGGAGGAAGTTATGCGTCACATTTGGCAAGTTTACAAAACAGACTGGTTGCATATTTTGAAGGTTCCCACAGGTATTTTTCTAATTGTGGCTATTATTTTACTACCCGGGGTGTATGACTGGGTCAACGTGAAGTCCGTATGGGACCCATACAGCAACACCCAAGGGATCAAAATTGCGGTGACAACCGAGGACAAGGGTGCAACTGTTGCAGGAACTAATGTCAATATTGGAGACGAACTGGTGTCCAGCCTGAAACAGAACGAAAAGCTGGGATGGACTTTTGTGGGCCAGGCTGAGGCTGATCGTGGTGTGCAAACAGGAGAGTATTATGCAAGCCTGCTCATTCCTGGGGACTTTTCAACCAAAATTACAGGTATCGTTGACGGGAAGCTGGAGCGCCCAGAGGTAATCTATACCGTTAATGAGAAGGTTAATGCCATCGCTCCAAAAATCACGGGTTCCGGTGTATCTGCGATAACAACACAAATCAATGAAAATTTCACTGAAGCCGTCAGTCAGGCTGTTCTAACCAAATTGAAGGAAGCCGGAGTTGAGATCAATGCCCAGCTTCCAACTTTGCGCAAGATGGAGAATGGCATATTCACGCTGGAGAAAAATCTTCCGGATATACAAGCTGCAGGTCAAAAGGTACTGGAAGTAGAAAAAGCCATGCCTGGTATCGTAAAAGATGCTCAAAAGATCGTCGAGATCGAAAAAAAACTGCCTGAAATCAATGAAGCCGCACAGTATGTGCTCAAGGTGCAGGAGTATTGGCCACAAATTAATGATGCAGCATCCGAGGTGTTGGCTATTCAGGAGCGTATTCCCGATATTCAAAAAGCCGTAGAACGTATTCAAGAAGTGGATGCAAACTTTGGTCAGGTATCAGGTGTCATCCAAACAGCCCTGGATAAAACCGACAAGGCTCTGTCTATCGTAACGGCCGCAGAGCAAGATCTGGATAAAGTATCCCAAATCGCTGGTAACGGGATTGAGCTGGCCGAAGGCTTAAATCACTTTGTGGATTCCAGTGAAGAAGCATTTCAGGCTATAGGCCCGGCGATTCGGCAAAACCTGCTGCTGGTGCAGCAAATATCAAACGCTGCATCAGACGTATTTGGGCAATTGCAGAATACAGATCTTAATAACCTGCCGACAGCAGAAGATCTGGACCGGATCGCTGCCCGTTTGGGGATTGCAGTAAGACTCGTCGACAGTATGGCAGAACTACTGGGCAAAATCGACAACTTACTTCCAAGCCATCCACTTGCTAATAAAATTTCGCAGCTGAACACCATTTCAGATAAACTTCAGCTGCAAATCCGCCTGACAGGGATTATCAGTGATGCTCTGCGTCGTAATACAACTCCGCCCGCAGACGTCATCGCCCAGTTAAATGCTCTCTCCAAGGACATTAGCAGCGGCATTGGCAATATCATGAACACCTACGAGAGCGAAATATCGCCGGCTCTTGCGGCTGGTGCGGATAAGCTGAGGTCTATCCTTTCCACTTCAGCAGATACACTACAGGGAGCAAGAGATCGAATTCCGGATATCGCGGACATTCTTGCGTCAGCCAAAGAAGGGATTACGTTTGGGCAGACTGAATTGACAAAAATCCAGAGCGAACTGCCTCAAATACAATCTAAGATTCATGAGATATCGGAGACACTCGCGAATAAAAGTGAAGGCTTCATCCAAGCTTTGAACACAGTATCTTCATTAATTCGAAACGATCTGCCCAAGCTGGGCACCAAGCTGAATGAAGCGGCTAATTTTGTTCGGAACGATCTGCCCAATGCCGAGAAACAGATAGGCAAGGCATCCGATTTTGTACAGAACCAGCTTCCGGAGGTCGAACAAGGAGTACATCGTGTTGCTACGCTTGTACGTGATGATTTGCCAGCATTGGAAAGTGCCATCAGCAAGGCAGCAGACAAACTTAGAGAAGTCGAAGGTAATAACCAGTTTGCCGAGCTCGCCAAGCTTTTGCGCGGCGACATTGAAGAAGAGAGTGCTTTCCTAGCAAGTCCGGTGAAAATCAAGGAACAACAGCTTTACCCGATTCCGAATTACGGATCAGCCATGTCACCATTTTATGGCGTGCTGTCCTTGTGGGTCGGCTCAACGCTACTGATTTCCCTGCTTCGTGCCGAAGCTGAGAATCCAGAAGGCAAGTTCCGGGGATACGAGTTGTATCTTGGACGTCTTGCCACTTTTCTGACTATTGGATTGCTTCAAGCGATCTGTGTCAGCCTGGGAGATATATTGATCCTCGGCACCTATGTCGCAGATAAAGTGTGGTTTGTCTTGTTTGCCATGCTGGTGAGTGCCGTATTTGTTACCATAACGTACACCCTGCTGTCCGTTTTTGGGAATATCGGAAAAGGGATCGCGATCATCTTCATGGTGTTTCAGTTCTCCAGCTCCGGCGGTACGTTTCCAATCAGCATGACATCGCCCTTTTTCCAGGCATTGAATCCGTTCATGCCCTTCACGTATGCGATTAGTCTACTGCGTGAGTCGGTCGGCGGCATCTTGTGGTCGACTGCCATCAAGGATATTCTGTGGTTGTGCATGTTCATCGCGCTGAGTCTCATCGTTGCTCTCGCTTTGAAACGTCCACTCAGCAGTCTCACCAAACGTTCAGCCGAGAATGCCAAGAAGACCAAAATCATTGCTTAAAATCGTCCGTGAGACCCTCTGCGTAATCAACGCAGTGGGTCTTTTGTTTATCCCAACATGCACATATCGAATGAATCATACCAAACAAGACAAGGCCATTGGATTTAAAGTCCAATGGTCTTGTCTCATTATAAAGATAATTAAAATCTCTGATTATTTCACTGTACGTTCCTGTTCCAACTGATCATAGGACTGCTTAATGGTTGTTAAAGTTTCTACATGACGGTAGATGTTGTTCCCTGCGGTGACGAGAATACATATCATGATCAAGCCTATTAGCACTTTTTTACCCAGCCCCTGACGAAGACCGATGACGAAGCCCCCACCGAGGAGGAAAAACGCAAACAGATAGTGTCCTGCATACAGGTACATATCGTATTGAAATACCGCCAGCCCGAAACCAACAACGATATGAAGTAAAAAGGCAAACAGAATGTATGACACAAGAGTCCACACTTCCCGTTCACGGATGCCTTTGATAAACCCAGTGAGCGCCAGCAACAGGATAAATATACCCGTAAGCTGAACATAGATCGGATTGGAACGGGTCAAATCTGTTACAAACGCGACCATACCCGGGTCCAGCAAATGTACTTTCGGTGACAGCATCGGATTAATCGTTAGCAAACTTAGAGCTTTCCAATGAGCTGCGAACTGGAATGGAGTGGCATAGCTTGTTCCCCCATTTTGAATGCCAAGCAGCCAGTTACTGACCCAACTGCGACCGCCAAACGCGATGTATTGGATTCCTGTCAATACTACGATGAAGGCAACGGCCAGTGCCATAATCCCGATATACTTTTTCCAACCAGACTTGTTACGCCACGTACGCAAATTGAAAAACATGGCTGCCGCAAATGGTACAATGTTGGTCGACGTCAGTCCGAAGTTGATGGATGCCAGCAGCGCATTCGGGATGTAACGGACATCTTTCCGTTCACGGGTGTATTGCATATACAGCACAGAGAACAGGATAACAAACTGTACGTACGGATACGAATCCGGAATCAACGCGGTAAACATCAGATAGGAGCTGAAACCGAACAATAAAGCGAAAAGTAACGGTGTGGTGATTTGTTTATCTTTTTGATTTAAAAACAGAAACACCAGCACAACCGAACCCGCATTCACAAGGGACTGCAGGACAAGAAAGAACCAATTCCCGCCCAGCAATTGAGCACCTGCTTCAAGCGTGACCGCTAGAAATGAAATTAACGGATGAATAACCGAAGAACTGTTGCTTCCGTAATACATGGAAGGATCGAAGTTAAATAAATTAAGTGGAAACTGCGTCGTACTAAATGGCGTGTATGACCCAAGTAGCTCTGCGTGATTCGCAATGTACGTCACGTAAGGTCCATTCATGAGAGCGTAAAAAAGAGCAAAACCCGCAAACAGGCCAAATGCCGTCCAATTGGTCCTGCGATTATAAAATAAGTAGTCCAAAAATTTCATGCATTCACATCCAGTTTCATTATTCTAGAAAACCAATAAACACAACCCGCCCATAATACAAGTGACACCGATCCAGCGCAAAGGACCCACTGCTTCCTTAAAGGCAAACCGCGCTATAATGAGCGTCCACACATACGTTAACGCATTGGCTGGCAGCACAACAGTTAAGGGAAGAAATTTCAACAATACAATGTTCAGCAGCGCACCTGTACCATAGAATCCTAGCCCCATTAAAACATGCAGCTTTTTGCGGCTGGTAGCGTAGGCTTTCAAACCCGCTCCCCCCATCGCTCCACACAGGGTCATTGCAATTAATACAGCAATCATCCAGCTATCGATCAACACTGGTCAACGTCACCCCAATTCCAAGCAGCACAACAGCGGCCAACTTCTGCACCGTAATTTCTTCTCCTAGCAAAAAGTATCCATAGATCAGCGCAAACACATAGCTTGCACACATCAAAGGATAGGCCACAGACAGCTTTTCCAAAGCAAAAGCCTTGATCATCAAAATGGCACCCAGCCCATAACAGAGAAAGCCGATGCCCAGATAGATCCACTCGGTCAGCCCCCACTTCCAGAACAATTGGCCTGTCGCTGTAAGAAAAGCGGAGACCAGCATCAACAGCTTGCCTGTATGGCGCCCTTTTATCTCCCCCACGACAATGCCTCCATCTCTGGCACGCGCTTGTTAATAAAGTATCGCTGACTCACCAACTGCATCACTGGAAGATCGGATAAGGAGTCGGAGTAGGAGCAGGATTGATCATAATCAATCACCATCTTTTTCTCATCCAGATAGGCCTGAATTCGACGAACCTTCTCATCCCCTTTGCAATTGCTGCCATCAATCCTACAGGTATAGCCATTCGAGTGACGAACCAGATCGGTACCAATGACATGATCCACCCAGGGAAAGTTTTTAAAATATTTCATATAGGCATGCGGAGATGCGGTCACCAGCAATACATGATAGCCTGCTTCCTTACGGTGCTGCATCTCTACACTTGCCTCCGCAAAAATGGCAGTACGCAATCGTGTATCAAAAAAATGCTCCAGATCATTTTCGGACATGCGTTCAATGCTTTTGAAATAGGAACGTTTGACACGCTCAACCGTCATCAGACCTGCCTTGAACAGCGCGGTATGAAATGCAATTACAGGCAATCTCCATACCTGCCATGGGTAACGGCGAACGCCGTAATGTACAAACTGAAACATGGAATCTCTGCGTATAATCGTTTTATCAATATCAAAGATGGCGATTTTCGTGCTTTTCACCCAGATCCCCTCTACCTTCCAGACTCAAACTTTTATTCAAAAATAGCAAAAATCGAAATAACACTTATGACATACAAAATGACCGTGATCAAGATGGGCTTGTCCTCAAATAGAACTCGATCTGGGGAACCACCTTGGTTCTTCATATGAATCAGATACAGATAGCGGAACATGCCGTATATAACCAAAGGAATCGTCCACATTAAATGAATGGTACGATCGGATGTGAACGTAAAGAGCGAATAGCTAATAATGGTCGCCGTTGTGACAATGGTATTGAACTGATCCAATAACGTAATTGAATAGTTATCTAACACTTTACGGTGTGAGCCGGTATTTCCCTCAAGCAGGGTGAGTTCATTCCTCCGTTTGCCGATAGCCAGGAACAGGGACAGCAGCATCGTACAGATGAGGAACCACGGCGTAAATGGCACATGGATCAGGACACCGCCTGCAATCGCACGAAGCACAAATCCAGCCGCAATGGTCATCATATCCAAAATAACGAGATGTTTGAGTACAAATGAGTACGACACATTCAATAGGAAATAAACAATACATAATACTCCGAATAATGGGTTCATCACGAAGGCTGTCCCGACGGAAAGAATTAATAACAGAATTCCGAACAACAAGGCGTGAGCAGGGTTGACCTGTCCAGAAGCAAGGGGACGGAACATCTTCACCGGATGCTGACGATCTCTGTCGCGATCTACATAATCGTTTAAAATATAAACGCAGCCTGCAACAAGGCTAAATAAAATAAAACCTAGCAAAGTCGATAGAATGGTCTCCGTCCGAATTTCCTCAAAAGAAAAAAGCAGCGCGGCAAACAACAGCAAATTTTTGGTCCATTGTTTTGGTCTCAATAGTTTAAGCAATCCTGAAACGGTATTGCCTGTCCCTGCAGCAGGTGTGGACACGGTATTGGTACGTGATGATAACAATTTCCATAACTCCCTTCAAAAGCAACTTCTGACTTATATAAATAACGTAAAGATCTAATCATATGTTGCTTGTATAATTTTGTAAAGGGATTACAGGAAGAATTTATATTTTTTTGCATAAAAAAAGAGACCGTTTCCGGTCTCTTCTTTCTTTACATTACATCATTATGATTATGTGAATTAATTAAAATTCGAACTGCACGTCACTCAGACGGCGTTTAATTTCAGCGATAACACGTTTCTCTTCTTCTTCCCCTTTAGCTTCAAAGGTAACGGAGAAACGAACAAAGTTACCTGCATCATCCCAAGGCACCGAAGAGATCAGTTTCTCACGGATCAGGAACTGGGAGAAGTCTTCGCCTGATTCAAAGCGGCGACCTCCGACAATACCTTTTGGAGCTTCAACATAAAGGAAGAAGGAACCTTTAGGTTTCTCAGCCTGGAAGCCCAGCTCGTTCAGTGCAGCTACCAGCAGGTCGTGACGACGGGAATATTTCTCGGCGATTTTTTCCGTGATTTCCGGGTGGTTCAATCCATAAGCAGCAGCCTTTTGGATCGCGATGAACTGACCAGAGTCATTGTTGTCTTTCACGTCGCTGAATGCTTTGACAACAAGCGGGTTACCTGCAACAAAACCAATTCTCCAACCTGTCATGTTGTAGGACTTGGACAGGGAGTGTAATTCCACGCCCACATCCTTCGCACCAGGTACAGACAGGAAGCTGAACGGTTTTTTGCCGTCATAAGTCAATGCTGCGTATGGAGCATCATGTACAACGACTACGCTGTATTTCTTCGCCCATTCAACCACTTCCGTAAAGAACTCCACGGTAGCACTCGCGCCCGTTGGGTTATTCGGATAGTTCAGATAGAGCAACTTTGCACGTTTCGCGATATCTTCCGGAATAGCCGACAGATCTGGCAGGAAGTTGTTCTCCTTGGTCAATTGAATGTTGAACACTTCACCACCCAGGTATTTGGTGTGTGTACCCATAACCGGATACCCTGGCACCGTCATAATCGTTACATCACCTGGATTGATGAAGCAAGAAGGCATCATCGCCAAAGCTGGCTTGGAACCGATGGAATGCACGATTTCAGTTGATGCATCGATACCTTCAACATTAAATACATTTTTCAGGTAAGCAGCTGCCGCTTCCTTGAATTCAGGAATACCGTTATCCGCGTATCCACGGTTTTCAGGTTTGGAGGCTTGCTCCGCCAATGCAGCTACGATGCCTGCATCTGCCATCTCGTCTGGTTCACCTACGCCGAGGTCAATCAATTCTACATTGGGAAAATCCTTTTTAGCCGAAGCTTTGGCACGTTTGATTTTCTCGAATTTATAGATGTTGGTGTCTTTACCATAGTTGGAGCCGCCAATACGGTCGGCAAAATTAGTCTGAATGTACGTTTCCTGATATTTATCGATACTCATGATTTTGTTCATCTCCTCATTTGACGCAAATTTCTACACTTTAATATGAAGCATTTGCGCGTTCAAAACCATGGACAAATTATCCGAACATTTGTACTTTCTCGAGCTGTCAGCGGCTACGCAGTGAGGCTAGAACATCTTCCATATCCTGCGGAAGCGGAGCTGTAAATTCAAGGTATTCTCCGGTCGTTGGATGTACAAAACCGAGAATCGCGGCATGCAGGGCTTGTCCCTGCATTTTGATCCCTTTGTTACGACCATACGTCGGATCTCCAACAAGCGGATGACCAATGAACTTCATGTGAACACGAATCTGGTGGGTACGCCCTGTCTCCAATTTCAGTTCCAACAACGTGTAGTCATTGATGCGCTCCGTGACGGTGAAATGCGTAACCGCATGTTTACTGTTACGCTCTGTAACGGTGTAAATTTTGCGATCATTGGTATCTCGACCAATTGGTGCATCAATCGTACCCTGATCATGGCTAAGATGCCCATGAACGAGTGCAATATATCGTCTATTCACACTATGCTCTTTGAGCTGAGCAGCCAGCGAGGCGTGAGCACGATCATTTTTGGCAGCCATAATTAGACCTGATGTGTCCTTATCAATCCGATGCACAATACCGGGACGCAGCTCGCCGTTAATGCCTGAGAGATCTTTACAGTGATACATCAGTGCATTAACAAGTGTTCCTGACGTATGCCCTGGTGCTGGATGTACAACAAGGCCACGCTGTTTGTTAATAACGATCAAATCACTATCTTCATACACCACTTCAAGCGGAATATCTTCAGCAATAATCTCCACAGTCGTCGGCTCAGGGATCAGAAGCTCTATCAGATCACCTTCAGATAATTTGGTGTTAGCTTTGACTTTAACTCCGTTCACCGTTACGAATCCGTCTCCGATCCACAATTGAACTTGGGAGCGCGATACGTTATCCATGGATTCTGTAATATATTTGTCAATTCGTTCTTTTTTATGTTCAGCGGCAACCGTCCATTCCATACGATCATTGCCATTCAAGAGTTCATCGTCATGCGTTGACGTATCTCCGTTATTCTGTTCTTCATTTTGCGTTTTACTCATGATGTTCATTCCCTTCGACCTTTGCGGCTGCTTTCTCGCGCCGTCCTTCAAGCAACGTTTCTACAATAATCAGTACCACACCGATACAGATCGCCGAGTCGGCTATGTTGAAAATGGGAAACGTATAGTTACCAAAATTAAGCTGGATAAAATCGACCACTTCTCCGGTCAAAGCCCGATCCAGGAAGTTACCAATGGCTCCCCCAAGCACCAAACTAAGCGCCACGGGCAGCAATTTGTGCGGAGTATCTTTTACCTTTTGCAAATACCAAACCAAAGCCACCACGACAACCAGTGTAACTACAATAAAGAACCAGCGTTGATCCTGCAAAATACCAAAAGCTGCACCTGAGTTACGATGTGATGTGATGACAAAGAAATTGCCAATCACCGGAATTTCATCTCTAAGTTCCATCCGGGTTGCAATTAGGAACTTCGTTCCCTGATCGACTAAAAATACGATAAAAGCGAGGATATAATACACCACGTTTGTTTGTCACTCCGTTCTTGTCTTTTCCAAACGATACCAGGCTTTACGCCAGACTTGTTCATTGTAGCACAGCTGTTTGGAAATCGTCCACGACGCGGTTAGCCCCAGCCCGGATGGCAAAAACGATAACATTTCCCTTCTGTAATTCTGCACGAAATGGTACATCCTACAACAGAGTTAAAATCCGGAGTCCATACGGAACAGAAAGGGGAAAATGATGTCACATTTCACTGCTAAACAACTGCAATCGTTACGTTCCCAACTGATAACCGAAAAGCGTGACATTGAACATAGACTGGAGCAAAACGAACATTATGGTCTTGGTGATTCCATGAAGCTTCAAACAGGTGAATTATCACCGATTGACAACCATCCAGGTGATGTAGCTACCGAGATGTATGAGCGCGAAAAGGATATTTCTCTGCTGGAGCATGATGAATTTCAACTGGAGCGCATCGATTCTGCCCTGCATTCCATCGAAGAAGGCCATTATGGAACTTGCGCCGTGTGTCAGCAACCTATCCCCTATGAACGCATGCAAGCTGTTCCTTACACCAAATACTGCAAAAAACATCAACCGGAAACCGTTGTCTCCGAAAATCGTCCTGTCGAGGAAGAATTCCTCGCTCCTGCCTTTGGCCGCACAAGCCTGGATGAACGTGACGACCAGAACGGCTTCGACGGCGAAGATGCATGGCAGATTGTTGAAAGTTGGGGCACCTCCAATACTCCGGCTATGGCTGAGGGACGCGACATCGACAGTTATGATGTTATGGCGATTGAAGCCACTGACGAAGTGGAGGGCTGCGTTGAGGCATATGAAAGCTTTGTCGCAACCGATATCTACGGCCATGACGTGTCCATCGTACGTAATCGGCAATATCGACAGTACCTAGAGAACCGTGAAGGTGATGGTCTGTTAGAACCAGATGTCGAGTCAGACGACTCATATTAACCCACGGGTAAACTAATAAGTGTTCAATTCCAGCTGTCGCTGCACAATCCGTACAATATCTGCGATGTAATCACCCACGATGGGCAGATTAAGCGCACCAAGCACTTGTAACACGTAAATAATCGTTGCTGCAAAAAAAGTAAAACCGATGGCGATTCCCACGCCCCTTGCGGCGCCGGACAACAGATTAAGTCCGATCAGCTTCCACGGCCGGTTCAGTAATTCCGTATACTGTGCGATTCGTGAACGTTCGAGTTCATTCGCGAGCCGGTTAGTGAGCTTGTGAAGTTCTTCAATCTTGTCCTCCGCATTCTTGGAATGCGTCGTGGATTCTGAATTAGATGGCGATTGGGTATCCTGTTCGTTCATAATTTACTCAGTTCCTTTGATGTATATAGAATGTCTGCACAATAGAAATCATTGCCCATTTGCTGAAAAACCAAACGAGCCAGGATACAGGATTGATCTCCTGCATCTGAGGCTCGTTGGCATGTCTGTCTCTATATACTGTCCTATTTGAAATAGAGTTACTCTATCCCCGTTAAAGTCTGACAAAGCAATCCTTTCTCCAGGAACGCCTTACGTGAGAATTACTGTATTACCCCTCGATATAAACACCGATGGCTTTGCCTCCGGCTTCAATGCGTTGCATCGAATCATTCGTTCCGAAGGTAACTTCGGTAACGAGCACATTCTCACGCAGCACATGATCAAAAGCCTGAATCGCTTCTTGTAAAGCAGAGTCTACATCCAGCGTCAAACGTACTCTTTTCTCAATCGGTAGATCCAGCTTCTTCCGTGTGTCTTGAACTGCACGAATGACTTCACGGACCCAGCCTTCCTGTTCGAGTTCTGCTGTGATCTCCGTATTGAGAGCTACTGTCAGACCATAGCCGGATGCCGAGGCAAAACCGGATTTGGCTTGTTTCTCCACCAGCAGTTCTTCACCCGTCACTTGCAGCTCTTCGCCTTCAGGTGAAACGACATTCAGAAGATTTTCTGTCACCACTTTACGCGTCTCATCTGCTGACATTCCCTTGAAGAAGTTCTGCAGGAAGCCTACGTTTTTACCGTATTTTTTACCCGCCACTTTCAGGTTCAATTTCAAAGTGAAATCAACGAAATCCGCATCATCATGCTCGGTACGAATCGTTTTGACATTGATCTCATCCTTGATGATCTCTTCATAACTTGCCAGATCGAAGCCTTTATCCAGGGAAACGATCAGTTCAGACAACGGTTGACGTGTCTTGATACCTGTTTCGTTACGGACGTTACGGGCAAGTTCAACGATTCGGCGTGCTGTCTCCATATCCTGCTCCAGATCCAAGTCAATCAACGTTTCATTGGCAACCGGATAATCATCCATATGCACACTCTCACCAGTAGTCAGGTTCAGATAGATATCTTCTGCAAGCATTGGTGTGAATGGAGCCACCAGCTTGGCTGTAGTCACCAGCACTTCGGTAAGGGTACGGTAAGCGTCCAGTTTGTCTTCTGTCAATCCGCTGCCCCAGAAACGGTCACGGGAACGACGAATGTACCAGTTACTGAGTTCATCTACAAACGCTTCAATGGCTTTGGAAGAGTTCAGATAGTCATTAACAGCCAGCGCTTTTTCTACAACGAGAATCAGGCTGTTCAGTCTTGACAAAATCCAGCGGTCCAGGTTGTGTGATGACAATTTAAACGGATGCTCCTGTGGATCAAATCCATCAATTGTAGCATACAGCGTCAGGAATGCATGGGTGTTGACCAGCGTATCCACCATTTTGGATTTCGCTTCGCCCACGATGCCTTTGGAGAAACGTTTGCTGTTCCACGGTGCGCTGTCAGACAGCAAAGCCCAGCGGAATGCATCTGTACCGTATTCTTCGATAACTTCCCAAGGATCGATAACGTTGCCTTTTGATTTGGACATCTTTTGTCCGTTCTCATCGAGAACGTGGCCTGTTGCCATAACTGCTTTGTAAGGTGCTTTGCCTGTCAAAAGTGTAGATACGGCCAGCAAGCTGTAGAACCAACCGCGTGTCTGATCAATTCCTTCACAGATCATGTCTGCCGGATATTGCTGTTCGAATATTTCTTTATTTTCAAATGGATAGTGCTGCTGGGCAAACGGCATGGAGCCGCTGTCGAACCAGACATCGATCACTTCCGGTGTACGTTTCATTTCATATTTGCCACAAGAGCTCATGACTTTGACGTCATCTACATACGGCTTATGCAGCTCCAGATTCTCAGGCACGTCGCCAATGGCACGAGCACGCAGTTCAGCGATGCTATGCGGAGCGAATTGTTCACCTGTCTCTTCGCACACCCAGATGTTCAGTGGCGTTCCCCAGTAACGGTCACGGCTGATATTCCAGTCTACGAGATCTTCAAGGAACTTCCCGAAACGCCCGTCACGAACGTGGCCTGGGTACCAGTCTACTTCACTGTTATTGGCGATCAACTGATCCTTGATTGCTGTAGTTTGGATAAACCAGCTGTCCATTGCATAGTACAGAAGTGGTGTATCACAACGCCAACAGAACGGATAGCTATGCTCATATTTTTCTTTGCTGAACAAACGTCCTTTTTCAGACAAGTATCTTACGATATCAATATCGCAATCCTTAACAAAACGTCCGGCAAAATCAGTTACCTGTGGCACAAACTTACCTTCCAGGTCCACCATGTTCACAAAGCTGATGCCATGCTCACGACATACACGATAGTCATCTTCACCATGTGCTGGTGCCATGTGTACAATCCCTGTACCACTTGCATCGGTTACAAAACCTGCACCCAGGATGATATTTGCTTTCTCAGCCTGTACGTAGTTAAACGGAGGATCATACGTTTTGCCAACCAGGTCAGAACCTTTCAGGGCACCGATGATTTCATACTCCCCTTTGGCATCCTTCATGACTTTCTCAACAAGATTAGTCGCCATGATGTACACTTCGTTGTCCTGACGAACACGGGAGTAGTCCATATCCGGGTTCACGGCAAGCGCAACGTGTGAAGGCAATGTCCAAGGGGTCGTTGTCCAGGCAAGCACGAATTCGCCGCTGTCATTCAGCTTGAATTTGGCTGTAGCACTGAGGTCTTTCACGTCTTTATACCCTTGCGCTACCTCATGGGAGCTAAGTGTAGTCTGACAAGACGGACAGTAAGGACTCACGCGGTGACCGCGATACAGCAGACCTTTTTCATGAATCGTCGCCAGAATGTTCCACACACTTTCGATGTAATTGTTGTCGAGTGTGATATACGGATTATTCATGTCGGTCCAGTAGCCGATACCTTCGGTCAGATCGCGCCATTGTTGTTCGTATTCGAACACGCTCGCTTTACATTCGTTAATGAATTTCTCCACACCATAATCTTCGATTTCCCACTTATGGGAGATGC
The DNA here is from genome assembly GCF_028771845.1 of Paenibacillus marchantiae. NCBI lineage: Bacteria > Bacillati > Bacillota > Bacilli > Caryophanales > Paenibacillaceae > Paenibacillus > Paenibacillus marchantiae. The sequence goes on from NZ_CP118270.1 coordinate 6,038,627, forward strand.
CCAGCTTTTTCTGAACACCCAGTTCTACAGGCAGACCATGTGTATCCCAGCCTGCTTTACGAACGACGCGGTAACCCTTCATCGTGTTATAACGTCCCACAAAATCCTTGATTACCCGTCCCAATACGTGACCGATATGCGGTTTACCGTTGGCTGTAGGCGGCCCCTCGTAAAATACGAAGTTCGGCTTACCTTCGCGGTTTTCGATGGATCTTTTGAATGTATTCTCGGTTTTCCATTTGTTTAACACACGTAGTTCTCTGGCACGTGCTTTCTCTTTGACGTCAACTCGTTGCATGATAATCTTCCTTTCAAGTATGGATTGTGGACCGTCCACAAAAAGCGTTTCAATCCCCCTAAATCCCCCTTACCAAGGGGGACCCCATAGGCGCTCCGCCCTCTGGACACCCGGAAAGGGTCGTCATTGGCGGGAGCTACGGCGGCGTTGGCGAGGGTGTGTATGTTGGAGTCGGCCCTCATGCGGCTGTCCCCTTCGGGAACGCCGCAGGGCCTTACCGCGAGAAGGGAGTTGCCGGACGCTTCGCTCCTCCGGCAGGCTGGCTCTCTCCTTGAGGCACCTTCGGGCCTCATGGGCGTTCGCCTTAGCGAACCCCAGTGCCGGACGCTTCGCTCCTCCGGCGGGCTGGCTCTCTCCTTGAGGCACCTTCGGGCCTCATGGGCGTTCGCCTTGGCGAACCCTAGTGCCGGACGCTTCGCTCCTCCGGCGGGCTGGCTCTCTCCTTGAGGCACCTTCGGGCCTCATGGGCGTTCGCCTTAGCGAACCCCAGTGCCGGACACTTCGCTCCTCCGGCGGTTGGCTCTCTCCCTGAGGCACCTTCGGGCCTCATGTACGTTCGCTACTTTTTTTGGACACAAAAAAACCTCATCCCTGGAAAGGGACGAGGTTGTGCTCGCGTTACCACCCTAATTCTGTTCATCACAAACCACATCCAATATAAATTGGGTATGCTCTGTCATCAACAGCGCTTATGCCCCGCTTAACTACAGCAGGGTGCCGATATAACGTTCGGCTCACGGTTTCGCTTACACACGGCCAATCCTTCACCGCTTCAGCGTCACTTCTCCGGGGAGATATTCGGCTATAACTCATCCATTGGCTTGCACCAGACGCCAACTCTCTGAGGGATGAGATCATAACGTACTGAACCCGTCATGGAATCACTATTCATTATGAATATAGTTATAGCCTCTTTACAGGCAAAAGTCAACCAGGCGGATAGACTAATAAATTTCCTTCATTTCCCGCTCACGGTCACGGACTTCCTGCTCCCGGCTCTCCAGCGCTTCCCAACCATCCTGAGTCAACAATTCAAGCTGTGCTTCCACAAGTGTACGGAAACGAGCACGATAGATGGACGCCTGCTTTTTGAGCTCTTCGACTTCCAAAGCAATTTTGCGTGATTTAGACAAAGATTCGTTTACGATCCGGTCCGCATTTTTCTCGGCTTCCTTCACGATCAACTGTGCTTCTTTTTTCGCATTGTTCTTCACATCATCCGCAGCTTCCTGCGCAATGATGATCGTTTTGCTCAGCGTCTCTTCAATCGTTGCAAAATGATCAAGCTTCTCCTGAACGGACAGCAACTGATTGCTCAGCTCTTTGTTTTCGCGAATGACGCCTTCGTAATCTTTGATGACTTGATCCAGGAATTCATTGACCTCATCCTCGTCATACCCGCGCAAACGTCGGGAAAATTCCTTGTTGTGTATGTCCAGCGGCGTTAATGGCATGCTGTCCACCTCCTGTAAAAGTTCCTTCCCGGACTGAGAAGGTTTGCAGCATATGGGTTCCACCCAAGGGGCCGTATATGTGATGCCTAATCCTGGCACTAACACGGAATGCAGGATCAGACTCTGATCCTTTGGCGGTCATATCAACCTTTGCACTTTAATGTATATCGGAAACACCGAATGTTTTTTGCACCTTTACCTTAAACATTTCGACAAGAAAGCGGGTTTTCCTGCAACACTCTTAGGCAAATTTGCCGATTTTTACGCGGCAGCGTCCCTTTTTGGTCAACCCATCCTGTTCCATCACCTTGAATCGACCAAATCCTTGAATGGATACCACATCTCCCGCCTTCAGCGCTTTGGACGGATCTTCCTCCACTTTCCAATTCACACGACAGCGGCCGGCCTTGATCGGAACCAGAACTTTACTGCGACTAAGCCGATACACATCTGCACAGATGCCATCCAAACGCAGGGAAGCTACGGTAATGTCCATCGTCTCCAGTTTGCTCTCGGACCATTTCAGCTGATCCAGTGCCAACAACTCCGTAAACACATGTACTCGATGCACCTGATTCAGTTGAAGCGATAAAAAAGCGCCGGTTTCCGACGCCACCACAGTATGGCACCCGTCCTCCAGCACTTGAATATCACCGATCTTGCCACGTTTCATGCCAAGCCCGAGCAGGGCACCCATATAGTCCCCATGCTCCAGCTCTTTGATTTTCTGATCGTCAGACGTAATGCTCATCACCTGCATACCCATATCTTCATCGTCCAGATATCGATAATCCGGTGCAATCAGCGCACGCTTACGTTCAGCTGTTTCATAACCACCATCCAGACGAATCTGTACATCATCTCGACGGTTCACAAGCGTTTGTAAAATAAAGGCCTGTCTGGGATCAAGAAAGTCAGTTAGCTTCATGTCATGATACTTACCTGCACGTTCAACCCAGTCTGAAGCTTTATCCACAAAATCCCGCTCTTCATGACTAAAATGCTCGTAAATTTCACCGCTCATCTATGTTCACCCTACCTTAATATACAAAGTATCGGAGGATGGAGATCAGCCCATTAAGCGCGAGTTGAAGAACGATCAACGCCACAATCGGTGAAATATCCAACACACCGAACAAAGGCGGAATAAATCGGCGGAAAGGTCTTAAATATGGTTCTACAAACTTACCTAGCCATTCACCGATGAAGCTCTCCCGTGCGTTGGGAAGCCATGACATCAATATGTAAACAATGACCATGTAAAAGTAAATCTGGTATAACGTGTACAACACGCTTTCAATCTGATACAAAAGTGGCTCACCTCATTCTGTTATAATCTTGCTCGCTGTCAGCCAGTATTTCCGTAATTGATCCTTGAATTTCAACCGTATCTGGCGTACAGAGAAAAATGTTGCCGCCAATTTTTGAAATACCGCCTCCCAGTGCATACACTGTGCCACTCAAGAAATCAATGACGCGAAGTGCTTGATCCTGACGCACCCGCTGCAGGTTAACTACAACTGTACGATGGGAGCGCAGATGGTCAGCAATCTCTTGTGCTTCGTCATAAGAACGCGGTTCATAAAGGACGACTTTAACATTTTTCTGGGAATGAATGCTCACCACATTATTACCCCTTTGGTTTCTACGTTTGTCTAGACTTGAGGTTTCAGCTTCCTGCTGATCAGGATCATGTTCCTCTTGTGCCGCCATACGCTCACGTTCCACAATCTCTTCCTCTTCCTGAAGCCCGAGGAAATTCATAAACTTATTCATTACGCCCATTGCGAACCCTCCTCTTTTCCTACGAGAATCGATCCAAGCCGAACCCAGGTTGCCCCTTCTTCAATCGCCACTTCAAAATCATTGGACATGCCCATCGACAACTCGGTCAATGGCTCCGCTGTCAAAGCTTGTCCATTCAAATGGTTTCTAAGCTCACGCAGTCCGCGAAATACGGGACGTGTTAGCTCCGGATCTTCCTCATGGGGTGCCATGGTCATCAGGCCGATGACCTTCAGGTTGTTGAACGAACTGATTTCACGCAAAAAGGAACTCGCCTGTTCAGGCTGCAAGCCATACTTGCTTTCTTCACCCGAAATATTAACCTGCAATAGTGTTTCCACCTGGATGCCAAGAGACGCCGCCTTTTTATCCAACTCCTTGGCCAGGGACAAACGATCCAGTGAATGTATGTAACGGAATTTACCGATGACGTCCTTCACCTTATTCGTCTGTAAATGACCGATAAAATGCCAGGTTCCCTGCTGACCGAATGCTTCCCATTTTGCTTGTGCATCCTGCCAGCGGTTTTCGCCAATATGCTCAAGACCGTGGTCCAGCACAGCTCCCGTTGTTTCAAGTGAGACGTATTTCGTGACAGCAATCACATTCACATCTTCACGTTGACGGCCACTGCGCTGACACGCGGCTTCGATCTTCTGATTTACCAGTTGTATACGCTCCTCCAATGACACAGAGGGTCACCTCTCTTCCAGCCCAATCCAGCTCGCCATTCTCCCGGTAATGCCATTTTCTTTACGATACGAGAAAAATAGCTCGGGATTGCAGCTTGTACACCAAGTTGTACATTCGATATGATCCGGCAATATTCCTGCTTTCATCATAATGTGTCGATTGCATTCTTTCAAGTTTAACATCGTTTTGCCATTTGTGGCAGGCCGATATACTTGATTAGATGCAGAGTTCTTGTATTCATCATTACCCGAGGAGTGGTCCAACCAAACCCGTACATGCTGCATAACCGCTTCATCCACTTCATAACAGCAATCCCCAATGGAGGGACCTATTGCAGCATGGATATCCTGTCTGCGACTTCCGTATTCCTGCTCCATCTTTTCGACCATCGATTCGGCTATACCGGCAACAGTACCTTTCCATCCGGCATGAGCAAGCCCCACCGCTTGTTGTACGGGGTCATAGAAATAAAGGGGTACACAATCTGCATAAAAGGAAGTCAGCAGCACACCAGGCACATTGGTGACCAAACCATCCGTATCCTGTAATGCAGACTGTCGATCCAGCAAACCTTTACCCCGCTCTTCAGCCGTGATTACAGCGACATGTTTACCATGTACCTGTTCTCCACAAGTCCAGGATTCCAAAGGGAAACCCAGCTTTTCAGCCACAAGTTTGCGATTACTCAGCACGTTAGCCGGATCATCACCCACATGATAGGCACAGTTTAGACTGGCATAAGGTGTGCTTCCAACACCACCCTGCCTTGTCGTAAAACCGGCTTTCATATGCTTAAACTGCAATTTCCACGGCTCCACATATAATAACAACGGGTCAGGACCCCAATTTGAGTTCTGGCTTCCCGACCGTATTTCCTTATCCAAAATAAACGGTTCCATCTTCTCACCTCACAACTTCCAGTGTACCAAATGAACCCCGTTCTGTCTCGGTTATATCGTTCGACGCTGGTTCCGATTCAAGCGTTCAATACGTTCCACCCGGTCCACCCGGCCGTTCTGCTCGTCATACAAGCGGGCTTCACGGTCACGCTCATCGTAGTTATTTTCCTTCATTTCATCCATTTTAACCAAAATCACATCCGAACCGATCTTCACAATGTTCCTCCAAGGGATGATTAGATCCGTTCCCCCGCCGAATAGCCCCATAAAACGGCTGTAACCTGGCACAACAATTGCTTCAATTCGTCCCTGCTTCAGATCCAGCTCCAAATCGCTAATCTGACCCAGACGTTTGCCATCCGTAATGTTAATAACATCTTTGGTTTGAAAATCCGAAATTTTCATCCCGCTACCGACCGGTTCACCTGTGTTCACTTTCATTTGGTCCCGCCCCCCGATTAATCCGCTTCTGCCCGTTCTCCACTTCTATACAATATATGTTTCATACGCGAAAAATGTCCTCTTTTTCGAAGGAAAGGCAATGGAACAATTCCAAATCCCTCTGATGTCGAAATCCAAAAAGCAAAAAGACGATCAAAAGGATATTTCTTCCATTTGATCGTCTCCTGGCTTACCCCTTGTTACGACTTCACATGTTTCTGCATTTGTTGTATCGCTGATTTCTCCAGACGGGATACCTGCGCCTGGGAAATGCCAATTTCATCAGCCACTTCCATCTGGGTTTTCCCTTCGAAAAACCGCATCGACAGAATCATTTTCTCCCTTTGACCGAGACGGTGCATCGCTTCACGCAGTGCAATTTCCTCAATCCAGGACACATCCTTGTTTTTGTCATCGCTGATCTGATCCATCACATAGATCGGATCTCCACCATCATGATAGATCGGTTCGAAGAGCGAAACCGGGTCCTGAATGGCATCCAATGCAAAAACCACATCTTCCTTCGGCACATTCAGTACCTCAGAAATTTCAAATATCGTCGGTTCACGGGAATTTTTATTCGTCAGGCTGTCACGCACCTGAAGTGCTTTATAAGCAATGTCCCGCAAGGAGCGAGATACCCGAATTGGGTTATTATCGCGCAGGTATCGACGGATTTCACCGATAATCATCGGCACCGCGTAGGTTGAAAATTTGACATTCTGGGATAAATCAAAATTATCAATGGCTTTCATCAGGCCGATACATCCAACCTGGAACAGATCATCGACAAACTCTCCCCGATTGTTAAAGCGCTGAATGACACTGAGCACCAGGCGCAGGTTGCCATTCACTAATTTCTCTCTTGCTGAGCGATCATGGTGTTGCTGTAGGGAATGAAACAATTCCCGCATTTCTATGTTGGTGAGGACAGGCAATTTTGCGGTGTCCACGCCACAAATCTCGACTTTGTTTCGGGTCATCGTGACTTACCTCCCAAGGAGAAACATTAATGTACATTATCTCCGGGGCAGGCTATTTTATTCGCACTTGGCATCCTTGCCATTAATACCCATTATAAAAAATGCTCCTGTTCAGACCATCTTGTTGAACTCCTTTCGGAGTCTTTTAATGATTCTTTTTTCGAGACGAGAGATATAGGATTGGGAGATTCCAAGCAGATCGGCGACATCTTTTTGTGTCTTTTCCTCCCCATCCGTCAAGCCAAAACGAAGCTCCATAATCATTCGCTCACGCTCGGTTAATTTTTCCAATGCTTTATGCAAAAGCTTCCGGTCTACCTGTTCTTCGATATTCCGATAGATTGTATCGTTCTCTGTACCGAGTACATCGGATAATAATAGTTCATTTCCATCCCAATCAATATTGAGTGGTTCATCAAAAGAAACTTCTGTACGAATTTTACTGTTACGTCTCAGGTACATCAAAATTTCATTTTCGATACAACGGGAAGCATAGGTTGCCAGTTTAATTTTCTTTTCCGGGTCAAATGTATTAACGGCTTTAATCAACCCGATCGCACCGATGGAGACCAAATCCTCGATATTGATACCTGTATTTTCGAATTTGCGTGCGATGTATACCACCAGTCGCAGGTTCCGTTCAATCAGCATGGCACGGATCGCGGAATCCCCTGAAGACAACTTTTGCAACAAAAATTCTTCTTCTTCACGTGTTAATGGGGGCGGTAGCGCCTCACTGCCTCCGATATAATAAATCTCTTCACTTTTCAAACCAAGCAGAAATAATAAACGATAGTACTGCAGCTGCGCCACCAGTTTCCATTTTACAAGCATGTACGTTCCTCCTATACCACATTCAGCGGCTTTTCTGTTGCTCCCGCAGAGATAGCCGTAGACTGCGCAGAAGCAGCGTCTTGCACAAGCTCAGGGTGAATCACGGCCTGGTATTTTCCATCGGATGACAGTACGCCCCCGTCCAACCCTATTAATACCTTTGTCGTCTCATAACACATCTCATCCATCGTTACCTTCACCCGGTCTGGCTTCATCGCCAGCATAAATGCAGTTCCTTTGTTAATACCCCGATAGGGTACAAGCCTTAAACGATCCTGCCAGTGGAAATCCTCCTGATCGAGCTCCATGATAAGGTTGTCCGGCGCCTCATCCTTCAACCTGCCCTTCCATGCAGCAGGCAGCATGTCTTGCCATAACGATACCTCCATTACCATGACGGGCATACGTGAAAGAGGGTCTGTGAGTTGATTTCCTGTATCCAGAAGGCCTGTACAAGAAATAGTCACATCATCAATAAAAACCTCCACTTTACCCAAGTACGTTGTCATTCGGTCTGTTTTTCGTTTCGAGCTCTGCACGGCTTTGAATAGAAAAAGCACGGCAAAAAAGACGACAAATGTGAACCAAAAGGCAATTTTCAAATCAAAAGACATTCCACCTGATGCCGTAAACCAAATGCCGTTGAACAATTCCCCAGAGCTTTGCAGCATGTAGTGCACACCCAGAATTCCCCCTGCGGCGACAAAATTGATTACATAGAAGGTACCCAAGGTCCTCATAAATGCCTGAAGACCCTTAAACCCAAATGCAATACTCAGCATCACCAGAGACAATCCAAACTTGATCAAAAAGGTGAACATAAAATCAAACTCCGGTACAAACATCATGACTACGTACAGCGCACCCACGATCGCGGACAGCAACCATCTCCACCAGACCAGCTTCGTTTTGCGCATCCAGGCCGTCAGTCCGATGAGTGCACCGTCAATACACAGGTTCGTCAAAAAAATAAGATCCACATATACAACCACATTCTTCACCTGCCTGCGCGCAACATATCGAAATAACGTTATCCCGATATTCATGAGCATATTCACAAGTATAAGGAGCTCACTTTTCAAAGTCTGTCTAATCATGGGGGGATCGTTCCAACTTTTTTTGTCGGAATTGCTCAGACCCGTTGTTCAGAATTTGTTCAATACGATGTGATAGGATAATAAAAAACAAAAAGACCCGGTTACTCCTATCAGGAGTACCGGGTCTTCATTGAAATCTATTGGAGTATTAATCGTTGTTATTATTGCGTGAACGATTGCGCAAAAATGTCGGAATATCCAGCTGATCATTGCTTGGCTGATTTCCGAAAGGACGCAGGTTCGGCGAACGGTTATCCGCAGGCTCACTTGCTGGAGCAGGTTTGCGTCCAGGTGGAGGCGAAGCAGGCTTGTCCTCAAATCCGGTCGCGATAACTGTAACCTTGATCTCCTCTTTCAGATCCTCATCAATGATGGCACCAAAGATCATGTTCACTTCCGGATCGGAAGCTGAAGTAACAATCTCAGCTGCTTCATTGACTTCATACAGGGACAGGTTAATGCCACCCGTAATGTTCATGATGACACCACGTGCACCTTCGATGGACGTTTCCAGCAAAGGACTCATGATGGCTTTACGAGCTGCTTCAGCTGCACGGTTCTCGCCAGTCGATTCACCGATACCCATCAGCGCAGATCCACGCTCGTGCATGATCGTTTTGACGTCTGCAAAGTCAAGGTTGATCAGACCCGGTACAGCGATCAAGTCAGAGATACCTTGCACCGCTTGACGCAATACATTATCTGCTTGACGGAACGCTTCAAGCATTGGGGTCTTTTTGTCTACAATCTCAAGCAAACGATCATTTGGAATGACGATCAGCGTGTCCACTTTTTCCTTGAGAGCTTCGATACCTTGCTCTGCATGGCTGGAACGTTTACGTCCTTCAAATGTGAACGGGCGTGTT